>NZ_JADEYP010000014.1 GCF_020295405.1 Sphingobacterium bovistauri | reverse complement strand
CAATGCAAAACTTAAGGCATTCAGGAGTATGTTTCGAGGTGTAAGAGATACTACCTTTTTCCTATACAGAGTGATGAAATTGTATGCTTAAAAATGATTATCCCCCCAAGGATTCAGCTTGATCCGAAAAAACTTACTTCAAGAAAATTTAGAGTTTATTGATAGAAGTGAATATAGATTTTTATTAAATCAAGTTTTTAGAAAAAAACTCCAGTTAACAAAAGCCCCCTTACACAACCTATGTTTAAGAAATAATCAAGCGAATCCGATTAAAATTTCATGCAAATAATTTAACGAAAATAATATTTGGAGAGGAATGAATAACAAAGATTGAGGCTTAAAAAATTATAATTTCATAAAAAAAAGAAAGCCTAAGAAATTCGAGCGAATCCTTAGGCTTTAAAAAAACCTCTTTCGAGGTAAATCAACCTAAACCTTAACAAAGGTAATAAAATATTTTATTAAGTTCCAAACACTTATAAAAAAAAGACAAAACAATTAACTAATGGTTTATTAATATTCTGATTATCAATTAAATAAAATTAATAAAAAAAAGGTTTTCAAACGGGGAGAATGAAAACCTTCGATAACCAATTATAAACCTAAATTATGATACCACAAAGATAGTGTACTTTTTACACATATGCAAGTGTTTTTTTATTTTTTTTAATAAAAGTCTAAAACTCATCTCAGAATGCACCTCAACGCATATAATTCAATAAATATTCTACCCTATTTTAATCCGAATTGTATAAACAAAAACGTCAAGGTCATCCAAAACCTTGACGTCAATTTCAATTAGAAAATCCAAACTAAGTAAAAGTTTTTTAGAGCCTATGAAATAATTACCAATTAACTATTTAGCCCTATAAAGCTTTTGATGCATTTTAAATAGTTCATCTTTCGGTATTTTAATAACTTTACGATCGTACGTCATTAATCCATTTGTTTCTATTTCAACATCTGTGGTCTGCGTGTATACTGCACCCGAAAGCCCTAAGTCTATTAGACTTACCAATGTTTTAGTAAAGCTTTCATATTTCTCTCTCAATTCCTCTTTATTTTTGAAAGATTGATATCCCCAATTATCCTTTTGTTGCCAAGTGTGACTTTCAATTGGTAGACCTAATCCTCCAAATTCACCCAGTACTAAGACATAATCCTTACCATATATTGATGGATCAGGCATCACAGGTACAGGATAATTGTGGATATCAAAGATATCACCTGGCGCTTGATAATTACCACCACTAGCGCCATTAATCAATCTAGATGAATCATATTTACTTGTCCAATCTACGATTTCTTTACTTTTGAACTGCCCCCACGCTTCATTGAAAGGTACCCACACGACAATACTCGGAAAATTATGCAATTGATCCATTATTATCTTCCATTCTTTACGATAAATAGCTTCTGATTCTATAGACCTAATCTTATCTAATAAACCTCCACTTATTTTACCTGGATGCATATCCCACACATTACCTCCCAAATCACCACTCGGCATATCCTGCCACACCAATACACCTATGCTATCGCAATGCCTGTACCAGCGTGCAGGCTCAACTTTAATATGCTTACGAATCATATTAAACCCCATCTCCTTCGTCTTAATCACATCAAACTTCAATGCTTCGTCAGATGGAGCTGTATGCAAACCATCAGGCCACCATCCTTGATCTAACGGCCCGTAATGAAACACAAACTCATCATTCAAATACATACGCATGACACCTTGATTATCGGCTTTCTTGCTGATTTTTCGCATTGCAAAATAAGATCTGGCTTGATCTATCACTTTTCCGTTGCGAATAAGCCTTATTTTCAAATCATACAATTTAGGATTTGATGGACTCCATAGTTCTACATTCAGGAGAGATAAATACACATCCTCCCCTGCCTTTGCTTTCTGCGTAGCTACAATCTCTTTCCCATCCAATGCTTCAATTACTAAATGATCATCAAGTTTAGCTTCTGCAATATCAGCCTTAAATATCAATCGCTTATTGTCTACGTCTGGTGTATGTTTCGTATTAAGGATATATGTCTCAGGAACAGACTCAATCCATACTGTCTGCCATATTCCTGAAACTGGCGTATACCATATACCATGCGGGTTATCTACCTGCTTTCCTCTAGGCTGAGGCCCCTGATCTGTAGGGTCCCAAACCTTTACTGCTATCTCTTGCTTCGTACCTTTCACCAAATGAGCCGTAATATCAACATTGAACGCATTGAAACCTCCCTCATGAGTCTCTACCAATTTACCATTCACAAAGATTTCACTACGCCAATCTACCGCACCAAAATGCAACAATACCCTTCCTTTCCGCATAGAATTAGGAACAATAATATCATTATGATACCATAATACTTCATCTTTTGTCAATCGCTTACCAACTCCAGACAATGATGATTCTACAGAAAATGGAACCAAGATCTTACCATCCCATACCTTAGGTAGATCGCTCACTTCTTTAGCTGTTATTTTATAAGACCAAAGTCCATTCAGATTTTTCCAATTATTATCACGTACCAACTGCGGTCTTGGATATTCAGGGTGCGGTAGTTTTGGGTTTACTTTTTCTGCCCATGGTGTTTTTATCCGATCTCCTACAGGTGACCATTCTTGTGCATAATTAAGATAACACATGCTAGACATTGAGAAAAAAAGTAAAAAGAGTTTTCCTAAATTCATAATAATGATTTTACAATGGTAGCTTTTAAAAGCTTATAATATATAATAATACTAATTATGAATTGAGTGTACAACACTATACCATAAATAATATTATACCAAACCATCCATTCATTGGCACCATAATAAGCCACAAAGTGTAACTACAAAAACATAAATAAAAAAATATTCTACATTCTTCCACAGAAATAATCGAAAAACAAAAAGGTTTTCAAACGGGGAGAATGAAAACCTTCGATAACCAATTATAAACCTAGAATAAGGATACACAAAAATAGCAAATAATATTAAAAAACATAATTATAATACATTTTTTAATGCAAATAATTAAAAAAATGATTCTTTTGATAAAAAAACAGATCAATAAATAAAAAAACAACACTTAAAAACACGAAAAACAAAATAAATGACACAAAAAGAACAACAAAAATTAAAAAAACACAAAAAAAACAATAAAAATATTTTGTTTATTTTTGTAAAAAAGAAAAATCATGTTTACTGGAATTATAGAGACATTAGGAAAAATAAAAAATATCAAACACGATCAGTCCAACATACATTTTGAAATAGAATCAACACTATCAAATGAGCTGAAAATTGATCAATCTGTTTCTCATAATGGCGTTTGTCTTACAGTTGTTCAAATTCAGGATAATGAACACATTGTTACTGCAATTGATGAGACGCTAAAGAAAACTAACCTTGGTCATCTAAAAGTAGGTGATATTGTAAATTTAGAGCGATGTACACAAGCAAATGGTCGATTTGACGGACACATAGTACAGGGACATGTGGATCAAACCGCTGTTTGTGTTGAGCGTATAGATCAAGATGGAAGTTGGTTATTTACATTCCAATACGATGCTTCTTTACACAATATTACAGTTGAAAAAGGTTCTATCACAGTCAATGGAATTAGTTTGACAGTATTCAATTCGCAAATTGATCAATTCTCGGTAGCAATTATCCCCTACACCATCGAACACACCAATCTAAAAAACGTAAATATTGGTAACACTGTTAACTTAGAGTTTGATATCGTAGGAAAATATGTTTCAAAAATAATGGCTCTTAGAGGATAAGAGCCATTATTCATTAATCTAAGTAATTGCCTTGTCGCATTAACAACGCCCTATACTTATTAAATACGGCTGATTTTGAAATAAAACCTAAGTATTTGCCTGTTTTATCTATTACTGGTAATATCCAAACATCCTCACGATTCATTTTCTTCATTACCACATCCATATCTTCATCAAGACGAACGAAATCATTTGGTTTTTGTGCTAAAGTTCCAAAATTTCGATTCACCCCTTCCTCTTCACCGAGTAGAATAGAAAACAATCTTTCACTATATATTATACCTAAGAATTTTCCGTCCGATTCAACGATGGGAAAAATATTTCGTTTCGAGTGAATTATATCCGATTTACGATCACTAGGTTTTTCATTAGGTCGTAAGATTACAAAATTAGTCTCGATAATATACCGTAACTTCATCATGCTCAAGACTGTCCTATCCTTGTCTTCATAAGAAATCAAATCTCCAGAGTCTGCCAACACTTTAGTGTAGATGGAGTGTTTCATACCATTACGATTAATCAGATACGATATAGAAGCCACAATCATTAATGGAACCATCAAAGTATAGCTACCTGTTACTTCGGCTATCAAAAATATTCCTGTGAGTGGTGCATGCATAATACCACTTAATGCCCCCGCCATACCAGCCATCACAAAATTAGGAACATTCAATGTCGCGAGACCAGTCAAATTTACTCCATACGCAAAGGCAAACCCTAATAACCCTCCCATTACCAAACTAGGGCCAAACACCCCTCCGTTACCACCACTATTTACAGTTATCAATGCAGCCAAAGATTTTGCAAATAAGGTTAATACAGTATAAGCTAAAACTACCCAGCCTATATCTCGATAATCCGAAAAGAGGCTGTTCTGGACGACTGAATTAAACTGTCCGTCTAATATCTGTTGAATAGTCAAATACCCCTCACCATATAGTGCAGGAAAAATAAATATCAATAGACCTAACGATAGCCCACTAACCCACACTCGAATATAGGGACTATGGATTTTGATCATCCATTTTTTGACTTCTTGAGAAAGTTTAGAAAAATATATGGTATAGAGCCCAACAATAACTGCTAGCAGCAAATAAAAAAGAAGTGCATTAACTTCCCAATCCGTCACGCTGGTATAAAAAAGTGGCTCATTATATAAGATCTTTGAAATGACCGCAGCCAAAGCGGAAGAAATCAACAATGGTATCAATACTGGAATAGAAAATTCAGTCAATAAAATCTCTATTGAAAAAATCATTCCTGCCAGTGGACTATTGAAAGCTCCTGATATACCTGCAGAAGCTCCGCAAGCTAACAGCATCGTTACTTCCTTATAACTCAACCCAAAAAACCGTCCGATATTAGAACCAATCGCTGCTCCACTGTGTGCTATAGGCGCCTCTAAACCCGAAGACCCACCAAAACCTACTGTTAGGGCTGAAGTGATGATTTGTGAATAAATATTATGTGATTCTATCTTACTTGATTTGCGAGAAATCGCATAAATTATGGGTGTAATGCCATGCTCAAATTTTTTTCCACGTAGTACTTTGCGTAAGTATAAAACCGAAAGTAATATTCCTATCAACGGAAAAACGAGATACAAAGAGTATTTGTATTGCCACTCAATATCATCTTGCAAAAAAGAGGCTATGGAGTGAGTCATTCCTTTGAGTAATGCTGCTGCCACACCACCTACTATTCCCACAACAAAAGCAAGAATGATAATAAAGTTTCGATTCGAAACCCGTTGCATTCTCCATTTGTTTAATCGCTCCAATGTCGCCGTAAACCTACTCATGATTTATTTTATACATCAAAACCCATTACTTCTTTCTTTTTCTTAGACTTAAAACGCTCAGGAACGATTTCTAAAATTTCATTAATGAGTGTACTAACAGCTTGTTTCTTTACAAAATTTTGTGTTGTCACCACAGAAATTTCACGAACTGGTTCTGGAGATTTAAAATAACGAACATGACTTAACTCGTCTTCATTATAATTAACAATGCTCAACTCAGGCAAAATAGTCACTCCTGAATTAATATCCACCATGCGTTTCAAAGTCTCTACAGAACCGGTATTATACTCAAAAGTCCCTTCAAGACCATAATTGTGTTTGTAATTACAAATATTAAGCACCTGACCTCGCATACAGTGACCTTCGTTCAACAACCATAACTTCTCATCAGCAATATCTTCAGTACTCAAAATCTTCTTTTGAAATAAATCGCTTTTTTCGGAAACGTAGGCCACAAAAGTTTCGTAAAAAATTGGCTTCTCTACAATATTATTATCTGTCAATGGTGTGGAAAGTATACCACAATCTAAAATCCCTTGCTTCAACTCCTGCACAATACGCTCCGTAGTATATTCCCAAATTTGCAGTTTCACTTTTGGATACTTTTTCAAAAAAGCAGTAATCACGTCTGGCAAAAGATATGGCGCAACGGTAGGTATCACTCCCACACGCAGTTCCCCTTCGATCTCCCCTTTTTTTTCTTGCAAGATTTCGTTGATTTTTTTGCTTTCCATCAATACCACACGTGCTTGCTCGATTATTTTTATCCCCACTTCTGTAGGTACAACCGGCTGTCTACTACGATCGAAAATTTTAACACCAAGAGATTCTTCCAACTTTTGGATTTGCATACTTAGTGTTGGTTGTGTAACAAAACACTTTTCTGCTGCCGCTACAAAACTTCGATATGTATCTACAGCAACAATGTATTCCAATTGAACTAAAGTCATTCTATAAATTATTCTTATACAAAGATAAGAAACATATAAATAAAACACATAGAATTAAACTTTTTGCACTGACTAATACCCAAGAAGGCATTAGAAAAGAATTTGTATTTTTGAAAAAATTATATTTTTTATGAAAATTAATCTTAAGTCATCAATTCTACTTGCTCTTTTGTTAGGTTCGGCTGCGGTATTTACTGCCTCAATTCCAGACGAAGGAATGTTTCCATTGAGTGAATTAAGCCGTGCAGGACTAAAAAAAGCAGGTTTGAAAATCAGTGAAAAAGACATTTATAATCCTGGACAAATAGGTCTAGTGGATGCACTAGTAAGAGTTTCAGGATGTTCAGGATCGTTTGTTTCAGGTTCTGGACTCATCATTACGAATCATCACTGTGCATTTAGTGCAGTTCAATTCGCATCAACTCCACAGCATAATTATTTAGAAAATGGTTTTGTAGCTAGTACTCAAGAACAAGAAATTGAAGCAAAAGGTTTAACTATTCGAATTACAGATTCATATGAAGATGTATCTGTACGCATATTGAATGATGTAGCAAACATTGCAGACCCTATCCAACGTATTAATACAATAAATAAACTACGTGAAGATATAGCTAAAGAAGCTGAAGCCAAAGATCCAAGTATTAAAGCCGAAGTATCTGAAATGTTTATAGGTAAATCCTACGTTCTTTTCCGCTACAAAACGATTGAAGATGTACGTCTAGTCTATATTCCACGTCAAGATATTGGCGAATTCGGTGGTGAGACTGACAACTGGGTATGGCCGCGACATACAGGTGATTTCTCCTTTTTACGTGCTTATGTAGATAAAGATGGTAAACCAGCCAAATATTCCAAAGATAATGTACCTTACCAACCAAAAAAACACCTTAAAGTAAATCCAAAAGGTGTTGATGAAAATGATTTCGTGTTTATCTTAGGTTATCCTGGTCGTACCTTCAGACATAGACCAGCTCAATTCATCGAGTACCAGCAACAATTTTTACTGCCATTTACTTCTGAATTGTACGATTTTCAAAATCAACAAATGGCTTTGGCTGGCAAAAATGATAAATCAACTGAACTAGCATTAGCAACACGTATCAAACGTAATGCTAACGTTATGAAAAATTATCGTGGTAAATTGAAAGGTTTGCGCAATATAGATTTGATCGGAACTAAGAAAAAAGAAGATCAAGACTTAGCAAATTATATTAACTCTAAACCTGAACTGAAAGCGAAATACGGCACATTGATGCAGGATATTGATAAGCATTATCAATTGGTGCTCTCTGATGCCAACCGAGAACTTTGGTTTAACAATTTGTACTCTGGAATCCGAACATTACAAGTTGCTGGCTTAATTAATTCCTTCAAAACAGCTGTTTCCAATCAGCAAAACACTAGTGATCGTCAAAAAATATTTGATTTGAATATTGCCAATGTTAAAAAACAACTGGATGCTATCTACGAAAGTTATAATTTATCAGCTGATAAAAACATCGCAGCTCGTATGTTTTCGGAAGCTATCACGCTAACTGACAAACATACCATTCAAACAATTAAAGAAAAGAACTTCACATCAAAGGAACAGGCTGCTGCATATATTCAACAGGCTATTGATAAATCTAAATTAAATTCAGTCGAAAGTTTATATTCATCAGTATTGAATAATGTCAATTCATTGATTAATTATTCAGACGAGCTGTTGAATTTGCAAAAAGATTTTGGAAGTGAAATCATAATATACAGCGAAGAATTAAAACGTCGTGAGGGTGTTTTGAATCAACTAATGGGTGATTATGTTGCTGTAAAAGAAGTTTTTCAATCGAAAAATTTCATACCTGATGCAAACTCAACATTACGATTGACTTATGGTAATATCAAAGGTTACAGTCCTGCCGATGCAACATATATGGCCCCGTTTACAACAGTAAAGGGACTAATTGAAAAAGGAAATTCGGGTGATGCTGAATTCAAGTATCCACAACCTATCAAAGATGCATGGTTAGCGAAAAATTTCGGACCTTACACTAGAAAAGGTACAAACGACGTTCCGGTAAATATTCTATACAACATGGATACTACAGGTGGAAATTCAGGTTCACCAATTATGAATGCTTATGGCGAATTAATTGGGGTTAATTTTGACCGTTCATACGATGCAACTATCAATGATTTTGCGTGGAATGAAAGCTACAGTCGTTCGATTGGTGTAGATATTCGCTATGTATTGTGGATAGCCGACAAAATCGACAATGCACAGTTTATCATCAAAGAAATGGGAATATAAACTAAGAGGTGCTTCATGCACCTCTTTATATTTTGACTATATGACAAATTTGAAACATATTATTGCAACTACACTATTACTTTCTTCGCTAGTATCTTTTGGGCAATCAAAAATTAGTACGCAAGAAGCGTTCAAAAAAACTAGCAATAAAAAGGTTCAACTATTAGATGTTAGAACTACTGAAGAATACGGCAAAAAACATTTAAAAAACGCTGTCAATATAAATTGGATTAGTAAGGATAATTTTGAAAAGGAAACCAGTAAACTAAACAAGAAGAAACCAGTGTATGTATATTGCTTGTCTGGAGGACGCTCAAGCAAAGCTGCACAATATTTAACGGAGAAAGGATTCAACGTATTTGAAATTGATGGCGGAATCATGCAATGGGAAGCCGATAATTTGCCTTTAGAAGATTCAAAAATAAACTTATCCGGATTAAAATTAGATAAGTATAAATCTCTTATCAATAGCCACCCTATTGTATTAGTAGACTTTTATGCAGACTGGTGTGGTCCATGTAAAGAAATGGCTCCTATGATTGAAAGAATTGCTAAATCTTACAAAGACAAAGTGAAAGTCGTAAAAATCAATGTTGACGAAAACAGCACATTAACAAAACAACTAGGCATAACTGGAATTCCAAAACTTTATATTTATAAAAAGGGAAAAGAATCATGGTCGATGTCAAGTCTCACCGATTATGAAACGATTGAAAAAGCATTAAAATAACATGGCAACATACACTTTAATAATTGCAACCATATTTGGTAGCACCGCTATAATCCTTGGTGCGTTTGGTGCGCATGCCATTAAAAAATTAATATCAGCCGAAAAATTAGCTTCCTTTGAAGTTGGTGTACGTTACCAAATGTATGCCGCATTGCTACTTCTAATTTTAGGCTTTCAGTTTAACTTTGAATCTTTCAGTGAAAGACTTGCTGTTTATACCATTACCTCTGGAACGATTCTTTTTTCCTGCAGCATATATTTCTTGTCATTCGCAGAGTATTGGAAAAAGAATTTAAAATTTTTAGGTCCAATAACACCTCTTGGTGGATTATTGATGATTATTGGTTGGGGGGCATTATTGGTTTCCTTTATAAAATAAAAAGAGAGGCTTTCTTCGGAAAGCCTCTCAAAATTAACGATTCATCAAATATAATGCTTGCTAGATACTATAGTCCATTCTGGCCTACATAATATTTACCATTAAATTCAGCGTCTTCACCATAAAATACTTGAGTAATATATGATAAAGATTGAGCTGCAGTACTAACACCAGAGTTATTTGGTTTAATTTCTGTACCCCTAATATTAAAGATCATAAAATTACCATAACAATTAGTAACATTAGACTGTGCCCTAGACCTCAGTGTAGGACCATATACAGTTGGGCTTGAAAAATAATACGACCTTAAATTACCTTCAACAGATAGATTACCGTATTTATGATTAGAAATCCCTGCCCTTGGACCGCTAGTAATATTATAATCCGACCAATTTAGATCAATAAAATCATTTACTTTCTTCTTTGTGTCTTCATCTTCTGAAAAAGATGATAATGAATGACCATAATCATATAATGTTAGTAATTTATCAGGCATGATGTCTTTAAATGCACGCATAAAATAAAACACAGACTGATTGCCCTTTGTTGGTAAACTAGGTAAAACAGAATAATTGGCGTATTCTTCATCAATATCAAAGCCATCAATACCTAATTTATCTGCCCACATTTTCAACTCTTTTACAAAATCTAAAGCCTCATTATAGGATTGAAAATTGTAAAAACCGACCCCTTGATGATTTGGGAGAATATCAACAATCAATTTAATACCTCTATCTTTTAAAGGCTTAGTATATCGTACAGCATCTTTTACAAAAGGCTCCAATTTATCATTAAAATGTAAGTATCTCCTTTTTTTAATGGGATCATAATTCATATTTGCAGCAAAAATGACTATATAGTCAAATACAGGTTTCTTACTACCTTTCAATACAAAATTTGCCAAGTTGCGAATATCCCAATCATTAGTTTCAATATATCCGATCATTTTCATTGGCTCAGTGCGTAATACACAGTTACTCGCTAAAGTAGGCATAGCCTTTTTACTATTAGGAGATAATGCAGAATACGCCCCGTCCTTAAACACTTTAACCATATGGATCGCTGTCTTGCCCTCAAAGTTTACTTTAAAAGGAACCAAATAGAATCCAAATGCCAATTTATCAAAATTTTTGATTGTTAATTTTACATCAGCAGTAGACTTTCCTGCTTCTATTTTCACCGCATTAACCTCAAGATTTGTTTCTGGAAGAATAGCATATTCAGTAGTCAATAGATGTCTATTATATTCTGTGACAAGATTTGTTAATTCAGTCCTTGATGCTAAAGTTAAATAAGACTCTGATGCTGCCGGCTTATTGGATGTAAATACAAAATCATATTCTCCTTCGCGATCAATTAGAGTTGTCTCAGCAGACGGATTAATTTTATTTAATAAAGTGACACCATCTGAAGATGCAATTTCTAATTCACTTGCATCTTTTGAAGGTAATGTCATCTCTTGTGTACAAGAAAAGAACAAGAAAGACAATGACATTATGTATAAGATCTTTTTCATAATATTTATATTTATTATTGAATTGTTATTTCGCTAGCCTCTTTATAAAGCTTTATACTTTTTTGGCTTTTGTCTGCCCCTTGACCAAACATCGTCAACACACGACCATTACTAGAAGCATCCGGAATTGTCATACCATTTACCTCATTCATCTTCCAATAAGCATAAAGACCGCTAGAGCCTCCACCTACTCCCATCATACCATCTGAGATATCCTTTGCTGATCGCTCAACAGACCACAACCTCACTTCAGCAACTCTACCCCAAAAACCACGGTTATCATTATAACTTCTTCCTATAAAAAATTCATTTAATGCTCCTCCACCGTTACTTGTAGAATTAAGAACACCATTGATATAAACTTTTCTTGAAGTAGGTGTAACAACCAATGCTAAATGATACCATTTCCTTTCTGCAAATGGAGTAGTAACTCTAGAGCCATAACCATTCAAAATATTACCATCAACACCTGCGTCACCAAATCGAAGTAAAGTGGCACCTTCAGTACCCATTAATGAAGAAATTTGCACATCTCCAACATCTGTCGCATTTCTAAATTTCTCCGTATAAAACAATGACTCTATTGTAAATGTGCTTCCTATATCATTCACTTTAGACAAGTTTTTATCAATTTTCATATATACATCTCGAGTCAAAGCCAAAGATGTATTAACTACTGGAACTGATTTTTCAATTTTATAAAAAATTGTATTTGCTCCTGACAAAATTGAATAATTAGATGCTGATGTCAATTTAATAGCTAATAAATAAGGCTTATTGTTCTCTAACTTATCTACTATTTTGACTCTCAACTTACCTCTACTTGAACTTGTTGAACCTGTATCGATTTTAAGTGATGACGTAAAACTGAAAAGACTATCAGGAAAAACTTCATATGTAGTTCCATAAAGTTTATTGTAATTTGCTACATCTTCCGGCGAAGCTTTAAAGGTCAAATTGATTTCATCATTAGGATTAGGTTTAGCCAATCCAACCGAGTATTCCATTTCTTTAAACGAATTCAAATCAGCCTTAGTACCTGTCAAATCTTCCAGTTTTGAATACGCGGCTATTGCTCTATTATTATCCTTAATAGAATACAATATAGCTTGCTGATCGAATTTTTCACCACCATCAATTTCATTTTCTTGTTTACAAGATAGAATTGACAACGATAAAAAACACACTATTAATCCTTTAATTTTCATAACATTATATTTTCAACGTGAGAATTAATTTATTTTTTTAATACCATACCTAACTGTTGAATACGTTAGATTTCCACTCAAATTATGATAGTCTTTCTCCAAGTGTATATATGCCACACCTGCCTTGTTTGGAGCAGACCAATTTGTGATATCTAGAGAACGAGATAATATACCATTGGGACCAAAATAATCCGTGTCTGCAAAACCTTCTTCATCTGTTTCGCTTGATAAATCTACAGATGCAATAAATTTATTAGATGGAAAAAATAGTGCACTGTTCGAAAAATTTGCAAACGAGTTTACTGCCGTATTTTGATTATAAATCAACCAATCTGCAATTTTTGCAGCATTACTAATGACTTCTTGAGGGTTTTCAATAATCAAAATAAGTTTTTTACCTAATCCATTTTGAATATTACTGATATGATCACTTATTAAATTATCTACATCCTTATCTGTCAAAGTTCCCGACCGAATTGAAGGTAATTTGATACTGATTCCGTCAAAAGTTGAATTTTTCAATTGTTCAAGATTAGCCTTTAGCGGTTCAAATTTTTTATCAATAGTAGCTACAAAGAGTTTTGTATATTCTTTTTGAGCATCTATTAATTGATATTTATATATCGTATCAGATTGAGCCCTTCGTTGTGCAAATGTAGCTGATGGATTTTCTGCAACCCATTTTGCCAATAACTTGTCTCTTCTGGTACTTGCCGAATCTGTAGGATATGTATTTTTAGGTAAATCCTCACTAACTTCTTCTATTTCAAAAGAAGACAATACTTTTGTACCCTTGATTGACTGTACATTTTCAAGATCTTTCTGTTGGACTTCACTCAAATTTGAAACATCTCCCCTGATTATGATCATATCTAAACTATCAGGGGTGTGCATCAATTGACTCCCATCTTTGATCCCCCAATCATAAATAATACCTACAGCGATATTTCTATTAGCTAGATTCGACTTATAAGATAATAACTGGCTTGTATTAATACTTCTTGTTGGAACAATTACATCTATTGGCTCTGGTGTAATTTTATTACAAGATGCCATACCGAATAGCAAACTACATATTGCTAAATAATTAACGGCAAAAATTCTATTCTTTAAAAAAAATTTCATTTCAATATCTTTTTAAATTATTATTTAGACCACCAAAGATTTGTACCACCATTATCTGATCCTCCTAATAATGTTAATGCCTTCTGCATGACAGCTGGGCTTGTTGTAGATTCTTTTGTTGAATATGGGAGTCTACGCATACCTCCTACATCCTTACCACCCACTTGCGTTATATTACTTACAGCACCACCACTATTATTTGCCGCAGCTGGAATCATATTAGGGTAACCTGTTCTTCTCCACTCTGACCATGCTTCTACTGCTCCATAAGGATATAATGCAATCCACTTTTGTGTTATAATTTTAGATAATTGCTTTTCCTTATCACCTCCAGCATCAGCCCAACTAACAGTTATTTGTGAAGAAAAATTAACATTCATAGCAGTTGTTAATTGATCTGTTAAACTTCCACGTTTTGCTGTATTTTGCAAATATGTACCTGGAGAAGCTCCCCATTGTTCACATGATAAGTTTACACCTTGCGTGTATAAATCTCCAGCAGCCCCCCCCATTGACCATCCATTCAAAACACCTTCAGCTTTAA
Source organism: Sphingobacterium bovistauri (assembly GCF_020295405.1). GTDB lineage: Bacteria > Bacteroidota > Bacteroidia > Sphingobacteriales > Sphingobacteriaceae > Sphingobacterium > Sphingobacterium bovistauri. The sequence continues at coordinate 85,625 of NZ_JADEYP010000014.1, read as the reverse complement.
GAAAAGCAACTTCGGATGCCGTAATCCAACAAATTGGTGAATTCTGCGTAATATTTGGCTTTGAATAATTTGCCAAATTGTAGGTTGTAGGAGCTACAGTACCATTCCTAACTCCAAAATACTGTCTACCTGCAGTTCTATTAGATACAGCTGTAAAATACTTCTCACGTCTAGGATCAGAGAAAGCATTCATATATTCTGTTATCTCTGCATTAATTGCCGAATTCCCCCAATTATGGGTTACCTTAAATAAAGGATTATCTATAGTTGGTAATTGCGCATTGTCACTATTCGATGTAATAACCCCATTCTGCACAGCAAATTCTGCATACTCTTTTGCAAGAGTAGGTAGTTTGCTCGCCATACGAATACTCATTCTCAATAACAATGAATTAGCGTATTTAACCCATTTAGACATGTCGCCATCATATATCAAATCAAATGACTCGTATTGTCTATTATTAATATCAACAGCTTTCAGAGTTAAGACAGATTCTTTCAAATCTTCACACATAGCTTTGTACACTTCCTCTTGACTATCATAATCCGTATTTAGATTACCAGCTTTCATTTTACTGTAGGGTACTGGACCGAAGATATCAGTAAAATTATGTGATATAGCTACACGCAATATTGTAGCTAAAGCCAAAGGCAACTCTTTTTTATCACCTTTTGTTAAACGATAAATATCAAAATATGAACTATAAATCTTCGGAAAAGTATCATCATATATATAATCAACCCATGCATTTCGTGGGTTATATACTGGATAATCCGACCTAAAATCCATCCATTGTGTTGTATATCCAGCATATCCATTTATTCCCAAGTCAAGAATCATTTGATAAGAATTTTCTTGTTCGGGAACAATCAACTTTTGCAAAGCAAGTAATTGAGCCCCTCCCTTCGGAAGCCTATTCATTTCTTCCTCTGTCGCAGCATAAGGATTTCTATTTTCCTCAGCAAAATCTTTAGTACAACTCGTCGTATGAATTACAACGAATGCTAGAATGCTATATTTTAATATATTTAATTTACTCCTTTTCATGCGCTTAAAAATTTACTTTTAAATTAACACCAAAACTTCTCAAACTCGGTAACATGAAGTAGTCCAAACCCTGTGCAAAATTTCCTGTACCTGAAATTACTTCTGGATCAAATGGTGCCTTGTTATAAATCATCCATAAATTTCTACCTGTTACAGAAATTGTTGCATCTGCAATAGATTTAAACACACGTCTTGGAATCTTATAAGAAATAAAAGCTTCTTGCAATCTTACATTCGTAGCATCATAAGTATAATATTGCGCTAGTCTATTCTTACCTTTTGTCTCATAATACGATTGTGTATTATACATTAATCCGTTTACTTCCACACCTCCTGCATCTCTAGCATCAGCGGATGATTGAGAAACACCGTAATAATCTAAAGCTGCTTCTGTCATCGAATTTACCACACCACCTATACGAGCTGTCAATGTAGCTCCTATACTAAATCCTTTGTATCCAAATTCATTTTTCCAACCCAGATTATACTTAGGTAAAATACTTCCCATATAGCCCTTCTCAACATCAAAATTAGAAAAGGTCATATTGCCATCTTCATTGATGTAAATGTTACCATCACTATTGCGCATGAAATCTGAATTCGTATAAATGTCTCCCATTGATCCCCCTTCTTTCAGCAAGTAGTTTAAAGAACCAAATGATTGTTTAACCAAATATGGAATTGTTTCTAATTCGCCAGTAATTGGATTCAAGAAATTTTCAGCTAATGATTTTATAATATTCTTGTTATATCCTAAAGTGAAATAAGTATTATATTTCAAATCACCTTGACTTTTAAGATCATATCCTAAACCTAGTTCAATACCGGAGTTTTGCACATCACCTGATTGAATATATAACCTGTCATATCCAGAACTTGCTGATATTGAAGTACTAGTTGTTTGATTTTTAGTATTTGTTTTATAATAGGTCAAATCAAAAGATAACTTATTATTGAACCACCTTGAGCTCAAACCTGCTTCAAACGAAAGTGTTGACTCAGGCTGCATATTTGAAACTGGGTAATATGAAGTCGTTCTATAAGATTTGGTATCTAAATCAAATGTATAGGTTGGGTTCACCAACCAACGTTGGAACGGTGTAGATACCTTTGTATATGCCGAGCGAAGTTTTAAGAATGATAATGCTTTAATATTATCTCTTGCTTCGGAAGACATCATATCTGTAATAACCGCTGTTGCACCTACAGATGGATAGAAATAAGAATTTTTACCTTTATAGTTCTCACCATACAACTGTGAAGCCCATTCATTTCTACCTGTTACTGTTAAAAACAAATAATTCTTATAACCTAACTCTGCACTACCAAATACCGCTGGTAAAGTCTCAGCCCAACCAGCTGGTATTGCGTTAGTTTTTTGAGCTGATTGATCAATATTAAAAGCACTGAAAACATTTGGAACCCCATTTTCTCTCAAAGGACCACCATAAGATAATTCATCCATTTTTAACATTTGACGTGAAGCTCCCAAATTGACATTCAATGAATATTCTTTGTTTTCACCTAGATTCTTCACAAAATTGGTAATTACATCCATGTAAGTTTGAGATTCTTTACCATTAGATGTATTGTAATACCCCGTTTTACTCATATTGAGCACTGAAATAGTGGATGCATATCGCTTATCTTCGTTGGTATAGTTTGTCTGATCTGTACGAATACGTGCTGACACATCCCATTTCTCTGTATTAGACCACTTTTTCAATTCATATGTAGCTCCTAATGATAACATATAACGATTGCGATTGCTCGGTCTCAAATTTCTATAGGCAACCCAATAAGGATTTTGTAAAGTGAATTCACCAGCGTACATACCATTATACAATCCATTCGCACTTGTGAAATCACCCCAATTCTGAACATAACTTTGTATGTTAGGATCGAAAATTTCGAAAATTTTAGTTTTAGCTAAACCATCTCCTCTAGGTAATAAATATGCACTTGTCAAAGGATTCATATACTCCCCTTGATTAATCATATTATTATGATTTTGGATGATATAGCTGGCGCTACCATCAACTTTTAACTTATCATCAAAGAATGTGGATGTATTACGAAAAGTAAAATTATATCTATTATATGCGTTATTGGGGACAATACCTTTACCATTAACTGAAGAAGCTGAAAAATACGTTTGATTTCGATCCGATCCTCCAGAAAATGTTACTGAATTATTATAGGTGGAAGCAGTTTCAAAAAAGTCTTTAACCTCATATTTCTCTGCTGATTCTGGTAATAATGCTCCCCATGAACTAATCCTACCATCATTACCATATTTATTTTGAAATTGAGGTAAAACAAATGGATTACCATACTCAGCTCCTGTAGATAATGTTACATTTACTCTTCCTGCACTCCCTTTTTTTGTATTAATTAATACCGCACCATTTGATGCAGCAGATCCATATAATGCTGCAGCAGCCGCACCAGTCAACACAGATATTGACTCAATATCTTCTGGGTTTATATCTGCAATGCCTTCAGTAGTTCCTTTAGAGTCAAATCTACCCTCGCCTTGTGTATTCGTCATTGACATCAAAGGAACACCATCTATTACATACAATGCTCCACTACTTTGTTCAATTGATTTGACACCTCTCATCACGACTTTAGTCGCACTACCTGGACCACTTGATGAACTATTAACTGTTAATCCAGCAACTTTACCTACGAGGTTATTTGTAAAGTTGGTGCTCTTTACATTGGTCAAATCATCTGATTTAACTTGCTGAACATTGTAACTAAGCGCCTTTTCTTGTCTTTTGATACCTAATGCAGTTACAACGACATCCTCAATAACATTGTCTTCTGAAGATAAACTCAGATTTATTGGCGTAGCAAGATTTGTAATTGCAACCACCTGTTCTACATATCCAATGTATTTAACAACAAGCTTATCACCTACCTTTACATTATTCAGGCTAAATGAACCGCTAACATCTGTAGATGTTGCATTGGAAGTACCTTGAATAGACACGGATGCTCCTTGTAGTGGTTGACCATTGCTATCTGATATTTTCCCGCGAATTGATTGTTGAATTTTTGCATTGTTTGAAGACTTAGATTTATCCAAATCACCAACTAGCATAATTGTTTTGTCACTAATTTCGAACGAAATATCCAAATTAGATTTCATTGTGTTTAAAACATTTTCTAAGGTTTCATTTTTGAAATTCACCGAAAAAGTTTTTCCCCCGTTGATAAGCTGATTAGCATAAAAAACATTATAGCCTGTTTGCTTTTTAATTTCCTTAATAAGCTCTGAGGCAGTTATATGTTGTCTTGAAATATTGACAACATTATTTACTTCAGAAGCAGAAGAAAATTGCAGCAAAAGCATTAATGCTCCTACATTTCTAACCTTCTTAAATGAATTACTTTTCATCATAAAGTTTATACATTTAATTGATAAATAAATATTGGTTTATTGATAATTATATTACAATTTGAAAAATTGGTTATTTATAATAAAAATTTGATAAATCGTTTTAGCTAAACGGGTTAAAAAAAAATAGTATCACTACCACGCATAATACTAAAAAATCAACAAACTAAATCGTTTTAGCTATATGATTTAAAAAAACACAAAATTCTGTTAAAACTAAAATTTATAACTCAAAACTAACTGATTATCTTATTTTATTATCGCAATATAGATATATTTATTAATAAGCTAAAATATAATGATATTTTTTTTCTTATATTTCAACTTTATTCTACAATATAAAACTATATGAAGAAAATTATTTTACTTGGAAGTGTATTTGCAATACTAGCGTCTTGCCAAAATTCCACAAAACAACAAACACAAGTCAATGATTCTATATCGCAAGAAATGCCATCAATTGGCGGTAATAAAGACAAGCACGGATGTTTATCATCAGCAGGTCAAACTTGGAGTCAAATAAAAAATGATTGTATACAAGTGTTTTCAGTTGGAATACGATTAAATCCAGTAGCAATTGATTCTACAGAAGCAATCATTAGCGCCTTTGTCGTTCCTAATACTGATTCATCTGCTTTTGAATTATTCTTAGCAGACAATGAAGAAACTGTTATATTAAACAAACAAGCTGATGATGTATTTAGCCATAATCAGTTTAAGTATAACAAAAAGACAAAGGATTTATCAATCAATGATAAGATAGCTTATAAGTCAGAATAATAACATGCTAAACATATATGACCCTGCTTATGTAAAAAAATTATTCAATCGTATGTCTACATCGTACGAAAGAATGAATTATATAACATCACTGGGGTTCTCATTTATTTGGCGCAAACAATTTATTCAGTCGATCTCTCCCGATAAAAATGAGGTACATGTACTTGACTTATTATCGGGATTAGGCGAAAATTGGAAATTATTAATAAAAAGATTTCCCAACGGGATCTTTTCTGCTATTGATTTTTCAGAAAAAATGGTTGAGTCTAGCCAACTTAAAAACACAAAACGATTAGATAATAGGTTCGAAATTATACATCATGATATTCTGAATAAAGAGTTACCGAAAGAGCATTTTGACGTTATTACTTGCGCATTTGGGCTAAAGACTTTCAACGAAGAACAAATTCAACAACTTGCAGAAAAAGTCTTTAAATCTCTAAAATTAGGAGGAAAATTTACCTTCATAGAGATATCTGTCCCTCCTAATCGTACACTTCAATTTTTATATAAATTATATTTATCTAAAGTAATTCCAATACTGGGAACGCTTTTCTTAGGAAATCCAACTGATTATCGCATGCTCTGGCTATATACGGTAAACTTTATGGACTGTAACAAAGCAAAATTAATCTTTCAAAAAGCAGGATTACATGTAGATAACAAATCTTATTTTTATGGCTGTGCTACTGGACTAATCGGATACAAATGAACAATATCTATTATATATAAAAACTATGAAAAAGTTATCACAAGAAGAACAAAATGAATTGCTGAACATACTTGAACAAAGATTCAAAAAAAATCCAACTAGGCATCCGAATATACAATGGGATGATGTGTTAAATAAATTGATAAATAATGATAATGCATTATACAATTTATTTCAAATGGAAGAGACCATTGGTGAACCGGATGTCGTGGAATTAAGTAATTCCGAGGGGAAGATATTTTTTATTGATTGCTCATCCGAAAGCCCAAAAGGGAGACGTAGTATATGTTATGATCACGAAGCTTTAGAATCAAGAAAGCAATATAAACCAGAGGACTCTGCCGTAAATATGGCTAATGAAATGGGCATTGATTTATTGAATGAAGATCAATACTTTCAACTTCAAAAGTTTGGAGATTTTGATTTGAAAACATCCAGCTGGATAAAAACATCTGTTGATGTGCGTAAAAATGGAGGCGCGCTTTTTGGTGACAAGCGATTTGGTCGTGTATTTATATACCATAATGGTGCTGATTCTTATTATGGAGCCAGAGGATTTAGAGGGATTTTAGAACTAAGCTGATAATTACCTTGTTTATTTACAATAAATATAAACCATAAATCATAAATTTTCAGTAATTTAAGACAGTATTGGTTAGTGAGACTGTTATAATAATATTTTCATTATACTTCCCTTAAGTACCAGCTACTAATCTATAAACTGATAATGATATTCAAAAATCTAAGTTTTACTACTCAAAACAAGATTAAAACGACAACTTTAATCTTTTCTATACTTTGTCTAATCCTGTTGACTAATATACAAGAGAGATTAATGATAAAACATGTAAACGAAAGTGTAACTTCTTTGTATGAAGATAGAGTTGTAGTTGGCAATTACATCCTACAGCTATCGAATTATATAGAAGAAATATCCCAATTACTCAAATCAAATGTTACTTACAATACACATAAAATACAAGCTACATTAGCGCATATTGATACTATTAATATCGCTTATGATAAAACTTACTTAACAGAAAAAGAAAAAATAAGTTTCAAAAAATTAATTGACGATATAGAACAAATAAAAGAGCATCTGGCAAATTCAGCATATTCGACAGCATTTGCAAAAAGCCTTGAAGCAGAAAAAGTACTTCGTATTCTTTCTTCCATACAAGTCGAGGAAGGAAAGAACAAACTTGATGAAGTTTTGAATATGACGAGTACACGTAGCTTTTTGTCCTATCTTGAAATTGTAATTATCATAGTCATATCTGTCTTAATCCAAAAAATTGTCTTATCAACAAAACCGATAGTCATCAAAAATCCGAAAGACAATCACCAACTAAATTAAACGATAACAGCTCAAATAAACTTACCCATTCCATACTTACTTCAACATATATTTTTTCTATTTATTCTTCTCATTTTTGGAATAAAATTAATAAGTTTATACTTATGAAAAACTTTACTAACCTAGTTATACCAATTTCATTTCTGTCCATATTATTGCCTTGTCAAGCACAAACACAAAGCAGTCTATTTATAAAAAACACAGTCAAACCAAACAATAGGCAATTCAAGGTTGGTGTTTAAATTAATTCACAATCAATTCAATAATTTATTAATAATATCAGCATTTTTTATATTTTTTTTCAATAACTACACATTTTACGTATATTGGTATCGAGGAATTGTCAAACCCAACGATAAAACCTTGGAAAAATTCTATCTATTTTAAATAATTATATGAGTAAAATTTCTGTTTTGTACGTTGATGACGAGGAAAATAATTTATTTTCATTCAAAGCGACTTTTAGAATGAAATACAATGTTTACACTGCAATCAGTGGAAAAGAAGCAATTGATATTATTAAAAATACACCTATAGAAATAATCATTACTGACCAAAGAATGCCAGAAATGACAGGTGTCGAATTTTTGGAAAAAGTGATAGAAATAAATGCTGAGCCAATGCGCATACTACTGACAGGGTATACGGATATGAGCGCTGTAATAGATGCAGTCAATAAAGGTAAAATATATCATTATCTTACGAAGCCGTGGAATGAAAATCAGCTGGAAGATACTATTCAAAAAGCTTATGAAATCTATGCTGATAGAAAATCAACTTTAGAAAAGTTTTCACATTTGGAGGTATCTAATGAACAATTAGAATTCCTCCTTAGACAAAAGCTTTTATCATAAAAAGACTACTTACTTGGAATGTAGAGTATAAATTTAGTCCCATGACCTAATGACGACTCTACTTCTATTTTACCATTAATTTTCACCATCGCACTTTTTACATTATAGAGTCCAAACCCCATTCCTTGCGCTTGATCAGTACCTCTATAAAATAATCTAAAGATATCATCAATAAATTCATTAGCAATACCTATCCCATTATCCTCAATGGATATGGTAGCAAGCCCCTTGCTTACTTTAAATTGTAATGCGATAGATTTATACTCATTTTTAATATTTTGGTATTTAAATGCATTACTTAACAAATTATGTAATATCAATTCTATTAGTGATAAGTCACTTTTGAATAAGCTATTTTGTTCGACTTCAATCGAAAAATTAACATTATTCTTTTCGACAGAAATATTATAAAACTCTTGTATCGTATTTCCGACTTGAGAAAAATTAATTTCTTGAATTAATAATTCTCCCCGACGAAGCAAATAATAATCTCTCAAACTGTCTATGTACTGATCAAGTTTTAATACCGACCCCTGCATAAGTAACAACAATTCATGAATAGGTTTAACTTTGTCATAGCCTAGAGCATAGCTAATAGCCGACAACACCCCTGTCAATGGATCTCTCAAATCATGACTAATACTATAAGCGAACTTATCTAATTCGTCATAAGCTTTCTGTAGCTCTTCATTTTTAATATCTAACATAGATGTTGCTATATAAAATTTATTAGCTTCTTCTATAGATGATATTATCTCCTCTGTCATCCAAGGCTTACGTACAAATTTAAATATATTACCTTTGTTAATAGCAGATATAACTACACTCATGTCAGCATACGCTGTAAGAAGGATCCGTATAGGTCTCGGGTATGTCATTTTTATTCTTCCCAGAAAATCTACTCCAAGCTCATTGGGCATACGATGATCACAAAATATGATTCTAATATTAGAATTTTCAGCTAATATTTTTTCAGCAGCTGCTGTATCCGATGCTAGATGAATAATATAATTATACCTTAAATTAGCTTTAAAGCTCAATAAATTATTTTCCTCATCATCCACATATAATATTTCTATTTTTTCCATATTAAGCAGATTGTTTTACTGGAATAATGACCTCAAAAGTAGTTCCCACATCAACTGTTGAATCAACTGAAATTTTACCATTATGCTTATCAACAGTCTTATAAGCTATCGACATACCAAGTCCTGTACCCTCACCGACATCTTTAGTCGTAAAGAATGGATCAAAAATTTTATCTTTAATAATATCAGGTATACCAATACCATTATCTTTTACTCGTATAAAGACAGATGATTGATCAGCATTTAACCCAGTTTCAATAACTAAATGTCCACCCAAACTATCTTTATACTTCTTATCTATCGCGTATATAGCATTGGAGAGAATATTAAGAAAAACTTGATTCATTTTACCTGCGTAACATTCAATAGGGGGTATTTCTCCATATCTTTTTTCAACTTGAATCTTATCCTTTAATAAGCTATTCAAAATAATCATTGTAGATTCAACACCTTCATTCAAATCAGCATATTTGAGTGTATCTTCATCTACACGAGAGAACACACGCAAACTTTTGACTATTTCAGCTGTTCGGCTAGCACCTTCATGCATTCCTTTAAGTAAAAAATTGACTTCAGTTTTAATATAATCAATATCTAAATCCTGTTTATACTTAGAAATGCAAGCACTTTTCTCTTCCACTGATAAATTATCTCGAAGTGCTATTTGTTCAAATTCATCTATTGCAGCCCACATCATCTCAATATCACGCCTTAATGGCGTCACATTCGAAGTCACAAAATTAATTGGATTATTTATTTCATGAGCTACACCAGCTGTTAACTGACCAAGAGAAGCCATTTTTTCAGCTTCTACTAATTGACTCTGTGTATCCTTTAAATGTCGTAACGTAGCTGTCAAAGATTCATTGGCCTTCGTTAGATCTATTGTACGCTCTGTAACTTTATTCTCCAATTCAATATTCTGCACTCGAATTAATCGCTCATTTTCAAGGAGAATTTTCATTGCCTTTGCTTGTGATACTTCCTTCTCCTTTCGATATAAATTAATTTTATCTCCTAATGCAAATGAAAGAACTATCGCTTCTATAAATGAACCAATCTGAACAGAACGTAAGGTGAAAAAATTATAAGGTAATATATTATAATCCTTAAGTACATAAATCAAGACACTGACTAAAAATATACACCAAGCGAAAAGGAAATACTTTGTTTGTCGATATTTTTCTTTATATAATCTGAACGCTAAGATTAAAACTATAGTCGAGCCCCCTCCAGCAACAAAATTTACCATTTTATAAGCTGGCGTAATTATTCCAATAAGTAATAATGCTATTGAAATTACATATCCTATAATAAATATATTTAGTAGTTTATGAAACTTTGGAGAATCCTGTGCCGTTTGCAAAAATGATTTTACAAAGAAAATAGTTGCTAATCCTGATATAGCTCCAGTAAATGTTAGTAGTCGACTTGTAATCCAACTATTCTGGAGTGGTATAAGAGGTTCCAACAATCCTAAAATAGCCAGCTGCGCTACCACAACCCAAAATATATAATTTACATAAGAAAAATAATGTGTTTCACGAGTTGAGATATACAAGAAAATATTATATAGTAGCATAGATAGCATTAACCCTATATAAATAGCTGAAAAGATATCAGACTTAAAAATTGTATGATATAATCCTTTGGGGCTATGAATGGATATTGGGGCTGAAAGTTGTGTATAACTAAAGAGTTTAAAATAACACTCAATTTCTTCACCCGTATTTGCTGGAATTTCGAAAAAATAAAATTGATGGTCAAATTCGAAGTTCTTGCTTCGGTCTCCTCCATTAGTCACTATACTATCGACAACACCATTACGAATCCAATAAAAAACAACCTCGTCTATATTAGTCTGAGAGAGATTTACAACCAGATTCTGCTTGTCAGAATTATTTCTAACAGTAAAACGTAGCCAATTATTAGTTCCCTCTACTCCCAAATTAGGCACATCTTGATAACTATCGAGAAATTTATCCTTTTGTTTGATTATTTCTTCAAATGATAGGCTGCGCGTCGGGTCTTTAAGAATAGATATATTTTTACCTATATATTCACCTGTATCGTCCTTACTAAAAATTACAGGCTCCTTAGCCGATAAAGAAAAAAATGATGTTAATAAATATAAACCTATAAGAATAATTCTAAAATTCATCTGATATAAAATATATTATTTATCACTTTTGATCAATTTTTCTACATCCATATAATGTCTGCCTGATTTAATTGAATGACCGAGTAATATTTCACGGCACACTGTAGTTGTAATGGCACCACCCAGAAAAACTTCAGAAGCCAATTGTGGCCAAGAAGCTAAAGTGCGATTTATCTCAGGAATTGACATTTTCATCCTTTCTGATAGATTACCTGCATCTACAATTTTCATTAGATACCCCATCTTTTCTTCTTTAGAAAGATGAATTAGATTCTCTTCGGTAAGCCCATCTGCCAACCCATGCAATAGCGGTCTATTGGGCTCTAAATCAAAGCGCTCAATATCTAACATACCTCTATCATTCGTATCCATTACTACAGGAATCTTAGCCTTACGAGCATGCAATCTACTTTTGATCTTTACTTCAAAACTATCGCATACCTCTACTAAAACATCTATACCTCCACGCCCATTTAAAAATTCGTCAAAATTAGATTCATCAACACCGTCAGGGTAAATATCAACATCTAAAAAAGGATCAATTTCAGCAATTTCTCTTGCTGAAATCACTACTTTTGGAACAGAAAGATTAAATAATCCTGTACGAAGTCTATTCATATTGCTCAGATCAAGTGTATCAAAATCAGCTAATCTTAATCCCCCACATATTCGCTCCATAGCAATAGTCAAAGCAATAGACTGACCTACAGACAATCCTATGATTCCTATTTTTTTAGATGCTAACTTTTGACGTTCTTCAATTGATATTTTAAGCTGATTGCGATTCGTCCTTACCTCTATAAATTCCTGTTCATCTAAAATATGAACTACTGTTTTTCTCCAAGGATAATATACCCAAACTCCAAATTCGTTTACATTCCTATCTCCCAAAATATTTTTTCGTAAGTCTTCAGCTTTATCATCACTAACACCCATAGGAAATCTACAACGAATTAGTTCCGCTATCTGCCGCTCTATTTCATCAAAAACGAATGCTACATCATCGCCTTTCATCAACTCTTCCAAGAGTCGTTTCTCTTCACTGTTTGTATTACGGAAGAATATAGGTTTGTACAAAAATTTATTTTCCAAAGAATTTATCATAAGTTTAGGGAATAATTACATAATCTGAATTTCATTCTCTTCCAAATCCTTATCCAACTTAGTTCTCTTAGAAGCATTTGCAATGATTTCACTTAGATTCCATGTTCCTTTAAAGTCTAACCCCAATTGATATTGAATTTCAATCTCTTTCGATCGCAACACTTCTATCCTAGTACAATTTAGATTATCACGTAAAGCGATAATTGCATTTTTATCGTCTTCCGAAGCTAAACTCATTGTCGATACGTTATCAAGGATCATCGTTGTGGCCAAAAGATCTAATTTTGGATAATAAAATGTTCCATTATTACCGACACTAGTTTCTTGCCTATAACCAACACATTTGGTAAGATTAATAGTATAAGGTGCACATAAAGCAAACAAAGACTTAATGCCGATCTGCGGTGCAATAGCTATTGCCGCTCGGGTTAAAAAAATACTTCCAATACCATATCCTGCTATTTCTCTAGAATTCCATAGACCGCAGCCTTCACCAGTTCCATCTTGCGCATAATCCCAAACAAGGTCAAAAATCGAAGGATCCATTTTTCCTGTGGCCTCTTCAATTGGAAGTGGTTGTGTACCCCCAGCGACATGTATACGTGCGCCACCATACACATTCTCTCCATCTAACGATTCTACAATAAGTACAAATGCAGCTGGATTATACATCCAATCGTTTTTGGAAGAAGTAACTTTTTTAACACCTATCGCTGTGAGAACATGTTCATGTCCTGCAATAAAACGTTCACAAGTTTTCGGGTCATCTATGGCTCTAAAAGCTCTTAATCTGACTACAGGTCGCCCTTCTTTAAATACTAATGCCACTTTAAAAAGCCATTAAAATTGTAAATAAATAATTCTTAAGTATGGTAACTATTAGAGATTTAAAACATCTACGGATTTAGTTTTTGGTTGAGATATTCATCTAATATTTTATAAATCCCCTCTCTCTGTATAGGTTTAGTTATATAATCAGTTATAAAGCTATACTCTTCACACTTCGATGTATCTAAAGAACTTTTTGATGAACTCACAATATAGATTGGATTTTCACGAATAAAATCAAAATCATTTACTAATAAATTCTCCAATAACTCCCAGCCGTTCATAATAGGCATATTAATATCTAAAAATAAGATATCAGGGAATAAATTTGGTTCATTTTTAATTGAAACAAAATGATCCCAAGCCTTCTTACCATCAGAAAAAAGCTGAATTTCAATTTTTTTAGAAGGATAATCTTCTAAAAATTTTTCAAAAAGAAAACAGAAGATAGCATTATCTTCAACAAGCGTTACACGCATGAATTCACAGGTTAAAACCACCCTTTACAATCGGATTAACATAAAAATGAAGAGAAAAAAGCATCAACAAGCTATTTCCCAACATGGTATACGTAAATAAACAACACACTTATACCGCTAATAGACTGTAGGTTCGGAGATTATTTTAAAAATGCATTATTGTTTTTCATATTTCTAAACTATATACTATGTAGACATACTATATAGTTCCCTGCAATTTACAAAAACTTTTGTATCCACAAGTACCTTTGATTTATTTTTTATGAAACAACAATTTTAAATTAAAGATCTTGTGCCATTGCATAACCAGCCGCCCATGCCCATTGAAAGTTATATCCACCAAGCCAGCCCGTAATATCCACCGCTTCGCCACCAAAGTACAGTCCTGGATTTTTCTTGGACTCTAATGTTTTTGGGTTTAATTCAGCAGTAGCAATTCCACCACGCATGACCTCAGCTTTATCGTAACCTTTGTCGCCTGCGGGTTTAACTTTGAATTTGTGAATTGTATCTACAATCAAGTGTGCATCAGCTTTGCTTAAGGAAGCAATTTTAATATCCAAAGGCAGAAATTTCCCTAAAGCATCAACCATTTTTTTTGTAAAAAAGTCATTGAGTATCTGTCCCACGAGTCTTTTGCCGCCATTATTTCGTTCTTGCTTAATAATGTCTTCTAATTTAAATTTTGGGAGTAAATCAATCGTAAAGATTTCTCCTGCCTTCCAATACGAAGAAATTTGCAAAATCGCAGGTCCACTAAGTCCCCAGTGCGTAAAAAGAATATTCTCCTCAAATGAATTCTTGTCGTTGTATACGCGTGCAAAAACGGAATTTCCAGATAAAGAAGCATACCAATCTGCATCTTTCCCAGTAATAGTCATCGGAACTAATGCAGGAGCAGTTTGTATGATTTCCATATCGAACTGGCGTGCAACACGGATTGCGAAATCAGAAGCTCCAAGTTTTTGCACCGGTAGACCTCCTGAAGCAAAAACAATTTTGGAAGTAAATAACCTTTGCTCCTTTCCTTCTCGCTCTATTTGAATAAGATAATCATTTTCGACTTTGTCAATTGATTTCACCAAGGTATTCAACCACAAATCTTGCCCTGTCTCAAAGAGTATTTTCGTAAATGTTGAGACAATATCTTTAGCCTTATTAGTAGTTGGAAATAATTGTCCTAAAGTTTTCTCTTGCGGCTTTATACCTCCGAAATTCTCAAAAAATTGAATGGTATCATCTACTGTCCATTGTGAAAAGACAGTATTCAAAAATCTAGGATTTTCTGATACAAAATTTTCAATGGAAGTACCTAAGTTAGTATAATTACAACGACCTCCTCCAGAGATTAAAATTTTAGCACCTGGTTTATCATTGCGTTCGAGAACGAGCGTTTTCTTACCTAACAAACCTGCCTGCGCCGCACACATTAATCCACAAGCTCCAGCACCAATAATTATTGCATCGTAGTTTACCACTATCTTACTAATTAGAATGCCAAAGATAGGTCGTCTTTGGATATATGACAAGTATTATATTAAATGAAAAATCCCACAAAGAATAATTGTGGAATTTTTCATTTAATATTTTGACGAAATCAACTCACCTTCAACCGGCACCGTTCTTCGTTCTCTCCAAGAGATATCACCCAACTCTAGAATACGAATTACGTCTCTTGCTTCCTCCGGCTTTATCAATAATGACTCTTCACCTTTTAACGTAGCTACAATATTTCTATAAAAATCTTGTCCTGCACCAACCTCACTTAAGACATATTCGTGTACATCTTCACTATTTTCAAGCAATGAAAGCGACCCCTGTATATTAGCAGATTCCACCCCCCAATCTGGTTTAGATTCTGGACGAATACCAGCTCTCAATAAGTTTTCTTGCGGATCTACGCCTTTCTTTACAAACGAACCATTAATACCATATATTGCGAAACGAGGTGTTGGTTCTTTTGCTAACATCTGACCTTTCAAGGTTACTTTCAGGCGAGGGTAAGATAATATATATTCAAAATCATCAACAACTGTTGCACCATCACGTTGCGCTCTCAGGTCTGCAAAAACAAACTCTGGATGACCAAATAATTGCAATGCTTGATCTATTAAGTGTGCTCCTAAATCATAATGAATACCAGAACCAGGTAAATCTTGTTCTCGCCAAGCTCCATCTCTCAAAAAATTACGGAAACGATCAAAACGTCCCTCATAACTGACTACTCGACCCAATCTGCCTTCCGCCAAAACACGTTTTACCGTTTTAAAATCCGAATGAAAACGAGCATTATGATGTACGGATAATAACAATCTTTTTTCTTTTGCCAATGCAATCAATTCGTCTGCCTCTACTGTCGTATTCGTAAAAGGCTTTTCAACGACAACATGCTTTCCTGCTTCTAAAGCTTGCTTAGTTAAGCTATAATGTACATCATTGGAAGTAGCTACCACGACGATATCCACTTCTGGATCATTGATGATATCATCCGACGATAGGACACCAATAGCATCTGGATAACGTTCAGCCAACATTTTTTGCTGCTCTTCTTTGCGCGCAGTTACTTTATATAGTTCTAAATCTGGATTACTAGCAATAAATGGTGCATGAAATACATGTCCACCTATTGAAAAACCTATTAATCCTACTTTATATCTTTTCATAATTTTATATGGTGCATATAAGATGCCAAATATAGTCAGCTCATTCCTCAAAAAAAATAATCTAACCAAAATATGATTAGATTATTTAATATTATGATAAATGAAATATTAATTACATTCTTTCAGGAACTTGTATTCCTAGCAATTTCATTCCTTTTGCTATTACTTTAGCAGCTGAAGCTGACAAATGTAGACGGAAAGTTTTCACATCCATATCCTCAGCTTTCAAAATGGTCTCTTCGTGATAAAATTTATTATAAAACTTAGCCACATCATACACATAATTTGCCAATTGTGCTGGACTAAATTCCTTAGCGGAAATTTCGATTTCATTAGGGAATTCACCAAGAACCTGAATCAAATCACGCTCATAAGAAGAAATAGTAGCAGGTACTGTTACCACAGCATTAGTTGAAAATTCTGCTTTACGTAATACCGATTTGATACGTGCATGTGTGTATTGAATAAAAGGACCTGTATGCCCTTGAAAATCGACAGATTCATTCGGGTCAAACAATAAGCGTTTTTTAGGATCTACTTTCAATAGAAAATATTTCAGCGCACCCATACCAATAGTATCGTATAGTTCTGATTTTTCTTCCTCAGTGAATCCTTCAGTTTTACCTAATTCTTCTGTACGTGATTTAGCTGTCTCAATCATTTCAGCCATCAAATCATCGGCATCCACCACTGTTCCTTCGCGAGATTTCATCTTACCAGAAGGTAGATCTACCATGCCGTATGATAAATGGAATAAACCATCAGCCCAAGATTTACCTAATTTTTTCAGAATAGAAAACAACACTTTGAAGTGATAATCTTGCTCATTACCGACCACATAAATAGACTCACTCATACCGAATTCGTCATATTTCAATTGTGCGGTACCCAAATCTTGTGTGATGTAAACAGAAGTTCCATCTCCTCTCAATACCAATTTTTGATCTAAACCTTCATCTGTCAAATCAATCCACACCGAGTTGTCTTCTTTTTTGAAGAAAACACCGCTATTTAGACCTTCTTGAATAATATCTTTACCTAATAAATAGGTATTTGATTCGTAATAAAATTTATCGAAATCGACACCTAATTGTTTATATGTCTTCTCAAAACCTGCATACACCCAACCGTTCATTTTTGACCAAAGCGCAATCACTTCTTCATTGCCTGCTTCCCATTGACGTAACATCTCTTGGGTTTCCAGCATTAATGGAGCGTTTTTCTTAGCCTCATCTTCTGTTTGACCTGCTTCTTTTAATGCTTCGATTTCTTTTTTGTATTCTTTATCAAATACCACATAGTATTTACCTACCAAGTGATCACCTTTCAAGCCTGAAGATTCTGGTGTTTCACCATTTCCAAATTTCTGCCATGCTAACATCGATTTACAGATATGGACACCACGGTCATTTACCAAGTTCGCTTTGATAATATCGTAACCATAAGCTTTCAATATCTCTGCAACAGAATAGCCTAATAAGTTGTTACGAATATGTCCTAAGTGCAATGGTTTATTCGTATTTGGCGATGAATATTCCACCATTAACTTTTTACCATTAGCAGGAAACTTTCCAAAATCTTGAGCAGCAATCGTATTATTCAACAAAGCAATCCAATACGAATCCGACAAAGAAATATTTAAAAATCCTTTGATTACATTGAAAGATGAAATCTCTTGAATATTTTGTTGTAAATACTCACCTATCTCCGTACCAGTTTGTTCTGGTGATTTTTTTGAAAAACGAGTTACTGGAAAAGTAACGACAGTGATTTGTCCTTCAAATTCCTTTCTTGTCTCTTGTAGAGAAATCTGTGTTTCTGGAATATCAGCACCATAAAGTGCCTTGACAGCGGCAACAGTTTGTTGAACTAGTGTATCTTGTATCGAATTAGCCATGTAAATATTGCGTAATAATTCTATCTTTCTGATAATGAATGAGAAAAATAACACCTTAGGTATTTAGGTATTCATTATGAAAGTATATCTTTGCAAAAATAATAAAAAATGCAGAGCTATCAGGAATTTCTTGACTTAAGTGTTGGTTTTCCCCAAGACGGATTCGAAATCATCGACGACGAATTGTATTTCCACGATTTGAACTTGATGGAAATGATTGAGACGTATGGCACGCCATTGCGTTTTACGTACTTACCGATTGTCAGTAAAAAAATACAACAAGCGAAGATATTGTTTCAAACCGCGATTTTGAAACACAACTACCGCGGTTCGTATAAATACTGTTATTGTACCAAATCATCGCACTTCAAACATATCGTAGAAGAAGCGTTGAAAAATGATATCCACTTGGAGACTTCATCTGCATTTGATATGCCGATGATCGATTCTTTGGAGCGTCAGGGTACTGTAACAAAAGATATTACGGTAATTTGTAATGGTTTCAAAACGTATCAATACAAACAATACATCATTGATATGATTCATGATGGATACAAGAATATCATTCCTGTGTTGGATAACAAAGAGGAATTCAACTTGTATGATGATGAGATAGAGCTAGAAGAACCATGCGCATTGGGCGTTCGTATAGCATCTGAAGAACAGCCTGATTCACAATTTTATACTTCGCGTTTAGGTATTCGTCAAGAAGATGTTATTGAATTTTATAACAACAAGATTGCAGATAATCCGAACTTTAAAGTGAAATTATTACATTTTTTCATCAATTCTGGTATTTCGGATACACCATACTATTGGAACGAGTTGGAAAAATATGTAACACTCTACTGTAAATTCAAGAAAATCAATCCAGACTTAGATACATTAGATATCGGTGGTGGTATGCCTTTCAAAGATTCATTGGTTCATGATTTTGATTATGAATACATGGTTAACGAAATCGTAAACCGCATCAAACAAATCTGTGCGCACCACGAAGTAATGGAACCAGATATTATTACCGAATTTGGTAAATATACGGTGGCAGAAGCTTCAGGTATTCTATACAAAGTTTTGGGTCGTAAACAACAAAATGACCGTGAAAAATGGTTTATGATTGATGGTTCATTCATCACAAATTTACCAGATGTGTGGGCATTGAACCAAAAATATATTTTGTTACCAATTAATAACTGGGATTCGGAATACGAACGTGTAAACTTAGGCGGTATCACATGTGATGGTCAAGATTATTACAATCAAGAAGCGCACATGAACTCGGTTTTCATGCCTAAAACACGTAAAGTACAGTATTTGGGATTCTTCCATACGGGGGCTTACCAAGATGTATTGTCAGGCTATGGTGGTATCCACCACTGTCTGTTACCTTCTCCTAAGCACGTATTGATACGCCGCAATAGAGACGAAACTTTCAACTATGAAGTTTTCGGAGAAGAGCAAAATTCAAAACAAGTAATGAAATTATTGGGCTACCAATAAAAACATAAACAAGAAACGCTGTTCAAATTGAACAGCGTTTCTTGTTTTCTAGAGCCCACTTAAATCTAATTTTAAAGGTAAACTAAAAGACGTTACAACTGGTTTATTTTTAATAGTAGCTGGCTTCCATTTAGGAGATTTTTTCAGCACATTAATAAATGCTTGACCTGTACCATAGCCTATGTCACGTATTATTTTAATATTGTTTAAACGACCATCTAAGTCTACATCAAAAGATGCGACAACAGTACCAGAGACTTTGTTATCAATAGCTTCCTTTGGATAAAAATAATTATCTGCAATCCATTGTCTAAATACTCCTATGCCACCCGGTGGCTCTGGATTTACATCAACTTCTATTAATCCTTTTGTACCAGGAAGGCTTTCTTTCGCTATTGTTTTACCACCTTTTTGACCAACCATATACATAGAACCTTTATTTTGACGGGATTCAATTTTTAGAAAATTATATCCCTGATATTGTCCATTAGTAATATATTTTGCAGTAATATAGATATTGGGATTAAAAGCTGTAAATTCAAATAAATTTTCTTTTTTATCTAAAATCTTATAAGAATCTGAATTTAAATAATCAATAATTTTATTTGCTTGCAAATTGTTTTTGAAAATATAACACAAGTAATTATTTTGACTTTTAAGTCCAAAACTCTTTATTAAAATAGAATTATTATCCTTTGAACTATATATAGCGGTAGTATCAGTAATTCCATTAGATAACTTATACCCCATTCCTATTAAAACTTTGTCTGAATAATTCTTATTATTTACATAAAGATTCAATAAATTCTCAAAATTAATTTCTTGCCCATAGGAAACACTTGTATTAATAAGCAAAAATAACATTGCAATAATTCTCATAAAACAATTATATTAAGTAATAGATTCTTATATAAATATATGCAATTTATTTAATCGCTATAGGTACAAATACAATCTCATTATACCCATCTTTCTCATACAATACACCGATTGAGTTTTTCTTCAACAATACGATATCGCTGTATGCTGACCAAGCACCACCTTTGTAGCCTTCAGGACTTTTTGCTATTACTTTATTAAAATACCAGGTCTTTCCTTGATCTTTGGATAAACGAAGAGTTAAATTATCTCTTTTATTTTGATCTGCCGCATTGATATGTGCCAAAACAAACTTTTTACCTTTTTTCCAAGAAAGAACAGCGCCTTGATTAATTGGATCAGGAAGATTAGCATCTGGAGCTGATGATACCCAGGTCTGACCGCCATCGTGAGAAACTGAGATTACACGTTGCTTTGGTGTTAATTGTTGGTTTCTGGATGTCATATAAACCGAATTATCTCCAATTTGAGCCGCTAAAGACTCATTTGTTCCAGGATAAGGCACTTTTTCACTTAATTTAAATGTCTTTCCATGATCGTCAGAATAATATGCATGCGCATTCCAATCTTTATTCTTCGGTTGAGGATCACCTGCATTGTGATTACCTGCTATATAAATTCTTCCTTTATTAGGTCCAGACACAAACTGAAAACCATGACCTGGTGTATTAGCATAAGTCCGCCAATCTTCTTGAAAATTATAAGCTGGATTTATTTGTGGTTGCTTTGGTCGATGTGCTTGCGTCGTAATATTTACAGATTCTGACCACGTCTTTCCACCATCTACAGATGCAATGTACCAAACCTCACGTAAACCTTTTCCTTTACGTACATCCCCTTCATGGTCATTTCCCGTATTGTAAAATAAAAATAGTCTACCCTGCGGATATGCCGGATCCAACAAATCCACAACAGGCGCTGGATTACCAGCTTGTAATTTGTCATAATCAACAGCTACTTGCAATGCTCCCCAAGTCTTACCACCATCTTTACTGACTTTGTAAACGATGTCTACATTTCCAAAATCACCTGCATGATCTACACGACCTTCTGAAAAAGCAATTAAATCCCCAGATTTACCTTTTACTATTGCTGGAATTCGATAACTAGCATATCCATCCTCCCCAGATTTGAATACCGTAACTTCTTGAGCGATCAGGACAAAAGAAGCAGTAATTGCACATAGGCTTAAAAATAGTTTCTTCATAGTATTTATAATATTTGTATTTTATTTCTCTCAATTCTCTGCAACAGGCACAAATGTAAATATCCATTTCGATGGATTCTCCCAAGTCCTACCTCTAAATTCAGCTACTGGAAGTTTTAATAACACTTCGTTCCAACCCTTTTTGAGCTTAATCATGGTAGGCGCTCGATAAGAGTAACCCTCGTCTACTAAAGGAACTTGTGATTGACCTTGTTGACCTGCATTTTTCCAATTAGGGGGTACAATACGGACACCATTCACATAAGCTTGGCTGCCCTTGTTATCCCAAGTATCTAATTCTGGAGTATCTGTCAAATACGATCTGGACAAATTATTAAAGTCAACCCAGAACGGTTTTACCGCATCGGTATCTGACCATATCTTTGTTCTCGCGTAATAGGTTGTATTTTTTGTTGGGTTCTTTATTGCTCCCTCGATGATATCTCCAAACCAATGCTTCAAAACAACGGTTCCTCCTTCTACAATTTTTGAAATCTCTAGCTGCGCAAAAGGATTTTTTTCGATTTCAAAACTTTTATTTACATCACCCATATTTTCAAATGGACCTATCAATTCCCATTTTGTTCCCAATTGTGAAACATATGGAAATGGCTTGTCTGCAAAATACAATTTCTTATGATTAAGAAGTCGCTGCTCAAAGGCAACAAAATCGTTATAATTCTCTTCATCTTCCGAAACGATATTCGCGACCCAACCTGCACGCCCACCACCTTGCCAAATACGTTCGGCAAAAGTCAGTATTGCTGGATATATCGCGCTATGAGAAAACATATCTATAGACTTACCTACAGCTCTATCTGGCCATGAGCACAATGTAGCGCCTATCAAATTTTTATGTTCATTATCCACTTCACCTATTTTACGATGAAAAAGTGTCGTTACCGTCTCCAACGGATCCATATGATTGATGTACAGATGTTTCGATTCTATGTAAACAAAATTCCCTTTTTCTTCTATCAACTTAGGTCCTCCCATCCACATTTGGCGAATAGTTTGTGGTTCCAAATTGCTACCTGGATCCCAACCAATTGTTTTTTTGTAGCCTAGTCCTTCCACAAATTTAGTTATCTCTGGCATGAAGTTTTTATTAGTGATTTTCACTTCATCACCACCGATATGAAATATATCCAATTCAGGAAAATTTTGTCTAAATTCCGATAACAATTCTTTGATGTACATCATTCCAGAATCTGATTGCATATCTACACCAAAGAACCTTTTGAAAGCAGCACTATGCCCAGGCATATCAATCTCAGGCAAGAATGTGATGTGACGCTCTTTACAATATTGGATTAAATCCTTCAAATCATTCTTTGTATAATAATCTCCTTTCCAGCGCGTCATTACTGATGCATCTGTCAATCCAGGATATTTATCACTTTGCAATCGCCATGCAATATCTTCTGTGAAATGAAAATGCAACACATTCAATTTGTATTGCGCCATGACATCGATTTGCTCTTTGATCATATCGACAGATTGAAAATTACGTCCAACATCGATAAGATAAGCGCGCCAGGAAAACGCAGGCTCATCTTGAATACTAGCATATTGAATCTGTTTGTCTTTTACTGTAAATTGTTTTAGCGTTTGAAGACCGTAAAAAAGGCCCTTATTAGTTCGTGCAGTAATATTTATTTCATTACTGTTTATTAATAAATTGTAAGCTTCATCTTTACCTTGAAAATTAGGTTGAACACTTAAAATTACTGTCGGGATTAGCTTAGCTCGTGTTTCTTTAACAGATCCAACACCCCAAGATTTGAAAATATCAGTTAACAAACCGTATTCATGCTTTAGCGATTTATTAGTGATTTTAATAAAAATACCCTGACTTAAATCTAAATTACCATTACCCAGAACCAATTGCGAGGGTGTTGGAATAAGATTATTTTGCGCATTAGCTATAGTTATAGTGGATATCCAAACCGCAAGTAGTACTACCGACTTCACTATTATTCCCATTATCTAAATATTTCTTTAACAAAGTATAACAATACCATTCTTGACGAGGCAAGTGAAATGGTCCTTTAAATAAATTACCTTTAGCAGTTTGCGCAATGGTACCATCACGATGCAAATAGCCATACCACTCACCATTTTCTTTATCATGAAAATGAGAATATGCATATTGATGAATTTTGTCATGCATGCTAGCATACTTTTCATTCTTTGTCAATTCAAAAGCCAGCAAAGTCGCAATAATGGTTTCATTTTGTGGCCACCAAAATTTCATATCCTGCCAATACTCTTGTACAGGTTTATCATATACATCTTTAAAATACAATATTCCTCCATGCTCCTTGTCCCAGCCTCTTTCCCACATATAATCTAACATACGGCAGCCTAGGTCAATTAATTTAGGATCATTATCTCGGTGGTTTGCTTCGTGAAGAATAAACCATGCCCCCTCTATAGCATGCCCTGGGTTCAGCGTACGACCATCAATGTGATCGATAATAGATCCATCTAAGGCTACTTGTTCCATCACGCAGCGAATATCATCCTTCACAAAGTTTTTTTCAATGATATTAATACAATGAGTAATGGTTTCATCACATCGTTCATCACCTATAGTTTCTCTCAATTGCTGTGCTGTATTCATCATGATCATCGGAATTCCAATTCCTTGAGATGGCCTAGTTGACTCAAATTTTGGTTCTACTTCTTTTTCACCATATAGATATTCTAAACAAGTTCCAAAAATTTCTCGAGCTAACTTTCCAGCTTCCACATCACCCGATGCTTTAGCATATGCTGCGAATGCAATGACAGCAAATGTTTCTGAAAAGAAATAACGACGCATTCGTATTGGATTTCCTTCTTGATCTACATGGAAATACATTTTACCTTTAGCGTCAAAACACTTATTTTTTAAAAAATCATAACCAAGTTTAGCACCATCCAACCATTCCTTTTTGGGCTCTATAGTATTGTATAATGTCGAGAGCAACCAACATGCACGTCCTTGAATCCATACAGCTTTGTCTGTATCGATTAAAGTCCCATCGGCGTCACGCATAAGTAGATAGCCCCCATTCGCCAAATCATAGGAGCGTGGAAACCAAAAAGGGACTGTATCTTCTAATAAATGGGTTTGGTAAAATTTTGCCAAATCCCGTAAATGTTCATCCGTATATTTCATGCTAATTTATTTTCAAGTTAAATGTGGATACAGGTACATCTGTATCACTTATTAAATTCCCATTCGTAAATGGTGTATAGCCATACTGTACACTTCTAATTTCCTGTTGGGTAGGTATGATTAATAAATTTTTATCAATTCTTGCTTCTATATTCTTCAAGATTTGACCATTGGTCGTTACGACTTGCAAATCTTTTATTGAATGAGAATCTTTGATTTTTAGTTCTTTACAATGACTAAACTCAACTCTTATTTCGCCATTTATTTTTTTATAAGATACTGGTTGTGGCGAATCAGCCATCAAATCTTCATGATACATGTGCTGTCTAATTAAATTTGCCAATCTTTTACCAATTACAAATTTATCCTTCGGATGCACATCTGTAGGATGCCCAACATCGGATGAAACAGCCATGAAAGTATTCTTAATTGTATTCGAAAGTTTTCGCTGCGAATCTCTGAAATCTCCCCATGAAGGTCTATTTATACCAGATAATTGAACAAAATAAAAGGGTAAATTTTCATTCTTAAAAGCCTGACGCCAAGAAATAATCATTTTCTTGAAAAGGTATTCGTGATGCTCAATATTGTGCGCATTACTCTCTCCTTGATACCACAGTACACCCTTAAGTTTTGTATTTGTCCATTTGGAAATACCCGCTTCAAAATTGTAAGCTGGATCATACGGATGACGCTGATGTTTTACTTTTGCTAGTTCAATATTTTTTGTTCCGCGTTCGCGACAAAAGTCTTGTATGAAATCCGAAGATTTCCAATTATGAATGTATGTAGCCAGCAAATTATCATGTTCCAAAACGTATCTTGAAATCCATGATTCAGTATTAGAACCCCCTACTGAAATATCAATAATACCTATTGGAACATGTTGAGATTTGTAAAGTTCTACAGCAGTCATATAAGCTATAGCTGAAAATTCCGCAATCGTCTCTCTACTTGTTTTTTGCCATTTACCAGAGAAATATTGCAACTCATTTACTTTATTCAACGTAGATTCATCCCATTGTACATTTGAAGTTTCAGCTAAATTTTTATTCTTGAAAACGCGTATTTTATCAAACGAATCAACTTGATCTAACAACAAATCTGAATCTAAAGCATCACGAAATTTAAAAGCCATATTGGACTGACCTGATGACAAGTAAACATCACCAAACAATACATTAGTTAAAGTTATTTTTGAGTCTTTTGAAGAAATATCTAAACGATATGGACCTCCTGCAGCCTGCGTAGGAATATCAATTTCCCAATTCCCATTTCGAGCTGCAGTCGTAGAATAAGTTTTGTTTTTGAATACTACAGACACCTTTTCATTTGATGAAGATTTGCCCATTAATTTATTTGTAACTCCACGCTGTAAAACCATATCATTTCCAAAGGTCTCATCTACAGAAAGAGGTTGTACGATTGGTTTTAAATATATTGCCACATTATGAGCTATCAATTCTGCACCTCTACTATTTGGATGCAGATAATCAGCAAATAAATCAATACGTGGGGCCAGCATCGAATGATTATCAATTACCGTTGCTCCATGTACTTTTGCAATTTCTGGAATTAAAGATTGAATTTGGTCAAACCATTCACGCGTTCCAGATAAAAATCTTCTATGCCCACTGAAGATCGGTGTCATTGTACAGATGAATACTTCAACCTTTGGATTTACTTTCTTGAAATCATTTATCAATTGGCTATAGTCACCTAAAAATTCATTTTTAAAGTTTGGCCAATTTCTAGGATCCGTATCATTCAGCCCTAAAGCGATTACAATTGCATTAGGTTTAAATAATAAAGCCTCTTTATATGCTTTGGTTTTGTGGTAAGGATTATGCCCGTTTCGTAAGAGAGTCGAGCCAGAATGCCCAAAATTACCTATTTTAAATTCTGTACCTAAAAGCTTTTGCAATTGAGCAGGGTAGCTTTGACTGGAATCACTAATTCCATAACCTTCGGTCACAGAATCACCAATACAAGCTATCCTCTTCTGCGCAAAAGATTGAAAAGCAATAGCAATTAAGCTAACTATAATTAATACAATTTTAGACAGGCTGTTCATTATGTTTAGGTCTTAAAACAGACAATTGAATAATCAAAACCACCAACACAATGATAGCCAACATCGCAAAATCAGAACCGAGACTGCCTTCATCTGCAGATGCACCCAATAAATTGGTTATATATGCCCCTGCAAATACTCCAACCATGTTCATAATACCATATGCGGTAGCACGATATTTTGCAGACACAAATTGACATAGTATAGGCATATTGTTGGCATCAAACATGCCGAATCCAAATCCAAACATTAATCCTGCTCCCACAATAGCCCAAATCGTCGTACCATAGCCTATTAGAAAAACTGCTGGAATAGTTAGCGCCAAACCTATCGCACTGGTGTATATACGGCCTCTAATATTTTTTTGCACCCATTTATCGGATAGTATACCGCCAAAGATTACACCTATAAAAGATGAGAATGCAATGGTTATAGTCGACAAGGGACCAGCTTTCTCCATCGGGATATTTAAATTGTCCGCAAATAATGTAGGTAACCAATTCTTAGTAGCCCATCCTGGGAGACTTGGTACAGCGAAGTATAAGAGGATAACCCAAAAAGCAATGTTGCTAAATAAGATAGGTATACCCTTTAATACAGAAGTTTTTTCTCCTACATCTTCAATTGGTTTTACACGTGATTCCGTTTCAAAAAGTGTAAAAATCAAGATTAACGCATACACTATCCCTATTAATCCGAATAGAATAAATGTATTTTGCCAAGAGTAACTCGATGCAACTGTAGCTCCGAATCCACCCAAAGCTTGTCCAAAATATAAGCCCGTCATATGAATACCTACAGCTAAAGATCTTGATTTGTCACTGTGATAATCTGCAATAAGCGACAATCCCGCTGGTATGTAAATCGCTTCACTCACACCCATCACAGCACGTAGTGCATATAATTGTTCATAAGATGTAGCGTACCCCATGAGAAGTGTGACACCCGACCAAACAAATAGACTTGAGATAATTAACCATTTTCTATTAATCTTATCTGCCAATACACCAGCAACTGGACTCATACAGCCATATATCCATAAAAACACAGCCATTAGATTACCAAATACGGCAGCACTTTCCAATGAAACAATATCCATCGCCATCGCTGGTCGCATCGTAGATAAAATTTGTCTATCCATGTAATTGAGTAATGCGACAAACCAAAGTAGGCCAACAACTACCCAAGGATATATTTTACTATTTTTCATAATTACAGTTTTATACAACTCTATTTTATCTTGCCCATCAAGATTTGATCCGTCCGTACACCTGCGCGCACCTCACCACTTGGAATCACTATTAAGTTTTTATGGATAATTGCTGTTGTAGTCACAGGACTAGCACCTTTTATTTGATTTGACGCTTTCCAAGTCCTTTCTTCCAAATTGTAATACCATACATTAGGAGAAAAGCCTGAATGTGCACGCTGTATGTCATTCTTTTTAGTAATGAGTTCAGCCTTTTTGCTTTCGTCAGATTCTAAGTTTATTGCGCCAATTAACTCTTCCACCCTGTGAAAAGTCTGGGCATTATCACCTCCAATCACAATCAGATTGCCATTTGCATAGCCTCCTGTTCCTGCTGCTAGAGCTTCTGGTAAGGTATCCAAAAGTTCTACTTTTTTTGAATCTACATTTATGGAATAAACTTCATTATACATATCACTCTTAGCATTCGTATTTCTTTTACGACCACCTATGATATAGATATTATCCTTTGCATCCGATGCAACGACCATATGTGTAAGAGGTTTAGGCATTTCAAAAAACTCTTCCCACTCTCCCCCTCCCGCAGAAAGATGTAGTCTATAAATTTTATTAGAAACTAAGTCTGCATTTTCGCCACCAACGAAATAAAGATCCCCTCCCACTTGCACAGCAGCACCATTTGTCAAACTCAGCGGTAAAGAAGGTAACTGAACACGTTTGAACGATTTATTTTCAATAAAATACCTGTAGACATCCGATGTTGCCTTTCCATTTCTTTCTCCACCTATAGAATAAATTGAGTTATCAAATGAAACATTCGCAGCATAAGCTACGCTATCTTCAAATGACTGTGTATTGGAAAGTATAAATTCATTATTTTGTCCCTTTGTGTACAGATATACTTCTTTACTATAAGCCTTTGTGCCGCCATCCCAAGGCATTTCCTTGGGAAAATTAGCACCACCTGCTACCACCAACATATCCGATAGGATACCTGTAACTGCCCCTGCAACTCCGATATGCGCAGCATTGTCTGCTCCTTCAGGCAATTTACCTGCAACATTCCACTCAATTTCCAAATTTCTATCCTTCATATTACATGATGACACCACTATACAACAAAGAATCCAACCCAGACGATTCATTAGATTTTAGATTTAAATGATTCGAAGTTCAAAGCAGCTACATCAGTCTTGAAATTTTCAAATGATTCACGACTCATATTAGCAATAGGTAATCTAAATTCACCACAATCAACGCCAATTAACTTCATGTATGCTTTACCCGTAGCAATCCCTCCGTATTTACCTAACAAACGAATCATATCTATTGATTTTTGTTGCAGTGCATTTGCTTCCAACAAATTACCATCTTGATACGCTTTCATTAAATCATGGTACAAAGGTGCTGCGTAATTGTACGTACTACCGACTGCTCCAGTACAACCTAGCACAAGTGATGACAGCATATTTTCATCCCTACCCCACAACATATTATATTTTCCATTCTCAAAGTTCATACACGATAAAAAGTCCATGAAATCTTCGTGTGTATATTTTATACCTTCGAATGTAGGTATCTTGCCATCGATCTCTTTCAACAAATCGTACATCGCATAATTTCCACCCGTCAATACCGGAATATGATAATAATAAAATGACGTATTAGGTGCAACGGAGGCTATTTCTGCACAACATTTTGCCAATTGAACGACATTTGCAGGCTTGAAATAGTAAGGTGATGTAAAAGATATAGCATCCGCACCTACTTCTTCGGATATTTTAGCCAACTCTTTACATTCTTTGATATTGGTTCCTCCCAAAAACATCATCAAAGCAAAATCCGCATCTTCTTTAGTTAAATTAGCCCATGCCTTTAAAACTGTCACCTTCTCATCAAATGTTAAGGATACACCTTCACCAGTAGATCCACATATAAACGCGCCAGTCACACCATTAGATTTTAATAATTGATAATATGATGGAATAATATCAACATTAAGATTTCCAGATTCATCAAATGGAGTAAAAGGAGCAGCTAACAAGCCATCAATTTTTTTCATTATTTTTATTTTATTGTGTAATATTTTTTTTTTATTCAACGTATTAAGGTTTTGTCGTTTCGTATCCTGGTGTTTGATCTACTAATGGATCATTAGTCCACACATCTCTACCGATTGGCCATAATACTTTATACGCTTCTGTAGCTTGATTCAAAACCCCGTATGGATGGTTAGAGGATTGAAACACTAGTGGATTATTTCCGAATTTCATGCGGCGTATATCGTACCAACGTTTCCCTTCCCATACAAACTCTTTCATACGTTCTTCAAAAATGGCAATTTCATTTGCATCCTTGGTGCCATTAACAAAAGGTATTGGATCTGTACCATTGAATGCTCTATTTCTAACGAGTTGAATATAGCTTTGTGGGTTTTCACCTTGCGCATTTGCTATTTCAGCCAACATCAACAATCTATCTGCTTCACGGTAGATAGGCCAATCGTCCGTATAATTACGAATATTATTATTAATTGTCCCTAAAAACTTAGTCAAAACTATATTACGAACAGTCACACGCTGAGGCGCTACAGAACGATCTAATGCATAAAAATCATAGAATGTTGCATTACGACGTTGATCATTAAGATTAAATGATTGGAATAATTGATATTTATAGCCATAACGTTGAATAGTCTGCGCAGAGGTTTGCTGCAACACCAATGGGTCAACTAAGGCTTCTGCTGTGCTGCTCACTGTGTCTTTAAAATACAAGCCACTGAAATTTGGCAAGTCATACAAAAATGCTGCTGAAGCAGAAGCTTCCGCTTCATTGAATTGAAAAGGCAGTGTGAAAATTATTTCTGCATTACGTTTTGTCTTAATTACATTGGCAAAATTTGGCAACAAACTATATCCTGACACCGCTTCTAAGGCTGTCTTGGCTTCTGCAAGATCAGTATTTGTACCATATACTTTAGCAGACCACAAAAAAACCTCTCCTTTTAGCATTCTTGTTGCATTCAACGTCCAATACGCTTTATTAGAGCCTTGTACATTTCCAAAATTTTCAAGTGATTTAGCTATGTCAGTTTTCACTAGAGCTAACGTTTCTTCTTCCGTAGAACGGGCCAATCGCAAAGCCACCTGATCTGGACGGCTATTCAACACATCAGCAGATGTACGCAACGGAACTCCTCCATAAGTACGTAACAAATGAAAATAATAGAACGCCCTTAAGCCATGCGCTTGCCCCAAAAGCGTACTTTTTTTAGAATCAGAAAGAAATGTAATAGTATTTACTTTTTCGATAAATAGATTGATCTGAAGAATAGGATTCATAAACCCAGCCCACGCTCCCAAGCCTGGAGTTACTTCAGTCATACTATTTTCTATAGAATTCACTTCGCTCAGTGAAACAGGAAACGTAGGAATTGTAATCAATGCCCCTCCACGAAGCTCTCCCAATCTAAACAATTGGAACTGCTGCCCGCGTAGTTGAGAATGAATACCTGTCATAAAATTGTCCACCTGCGTCTCCGTTTGCCAATAATTCACATCAGCAAAATAATCCTCTGGAGCAATATCTAAAGACTTATTACATGAAGTAGCCCCAAGTAAGGAAACGATAACACCAAATATTTTTATATATTTTTTCATTGCTTTATATCAATTAAAGATTAGAAAGAAATTTTTCCTCCAAAAATCAACATGGTTGGAATAGTATATGCACTATTTTGAAATCCTGTACGCTCTGGTAGTGTAAGCAAACTATTAGATAAGTACCCTAAGTTCTGACCCGTAATATTCAAAGTCAAATCTTGAATCTTGGCACGACTAATCCATTGCTTAGGTACAGAGTAGCTCAACGACACTTCTCTGAATGCTAAATAATTCGAATTAACATAGAAAAGATTACTAGGTCGATCAAAGTTTTTCATATTATTTTGATCTGCCCACGTGTATCTCGGATACTTCGCATTCGGATTTTCTTTAGTCCATGTATCTTTTATTATCTCTCCAGCGTTAAACTCTCCTTGCATAGAGCCGAGCGACCATACATGCTGTCTATCCATTTGGACATGTCCTAACGCAAAATCTAGGCGAGCAAATAGTGAGAAGTTTTTATAGCTCAATGTAGTATTAAAACCTCCAGTCCATCTTGGTAATGTATTTCCTAATTTCACACGGTCATTTTGGTTAATTATGCCATCACCATTCACATCCTCCCACATCGCATCCCCCAGTTGTGTCGGAAGATAACCTGTTAATCCTTGTTCAGTAATTACTTTTTGACTTGCTACACGTCTACCTGCTGCACCACCTGTACTATACACTTCACCTGCCGCATCATCACGTACATTATAATTTGCTAATTCTTCTTCAGTACGAATAACACCTACCATATTGAAACCATAAATAGCACCCCATTCCATCCCCTCTTGTAAACCTTCAACCCAAATCAATGATCCACTTGCTGGGTCGTATACTTGCGTACCACCCTGACGATTGTTATCATTTCCATTAAATGGAAGTTTGATGATTTTATTACGAACATATGAAGCATTAGCATTCAATGACCAATTAAACTGTTCATTTTGTATCAAACGGTATCCTGCTTCTAACTCTAAGCCTCTGTTACGCATTGTTCCATTGTTTGTACGAATAGATGGAATACCAGCCGATTCAGGAAGTGATATGTAAGCAAGTTTATCTGATGTAATTCTGTTATAATAAGCTATTGATAGATTTAGTCTGTTATTTAACAAACCAATATCCGCTCCCACTTCAGTGGTGTTCGTTTTTTCCCAAGTAAGCTCTGGAAGCGTTGGATTCGAGAATAAGAAACCTCTAGTCTGATCGTAGGCTCCTGTCACACCATAACTTCCTTGTACTTCATAAATACCAATGGCATTATTTGTTCCTATTCCTATATTACCGTTTTTACCCCAACTCGCTCTCAACTTTAAGAAGTTTAACCAAGTTGCATTTTCACTAATAAAATCCTCGCGCGAAGCTATCCAACCAACTGAAGCTGCTGGAAAGAATCCCCATCTATTATCACTATGTAAGCGGGAGATTCCATCTCCACGGAAAGTAAATGAAGCTAAATACTTATCATCAAAATCATAATTGACACGAGCAAACTGAGATATAATTCTATCATTACTGTGTGAAGAATTTGTACCTCTTGTTGGATTATCAGAAGTATTAGTTGTCAATCCTAATGACATAAAATCATCTGTCGGTGCTAATGCTCCTGATGCATTCAATGAACGGTAATAAGCATCAAAATATTCACCACCTGCTAAAGCATTCACATTATGTTGTCCAAATGATTTTTCATAATTCAAAACAGCATTATACGTTTGGGAGATTCTACGCCAAAAACTAGCTGAACTACCTCTTTGTCTACTCCATCCAGCATTAGGATTGGTTGTACTCAAAAAGCCTGATCTGTAATCTTTATCAAATGACTCGTGATATTCCTCTTCATAAAATAATATACCTTTCACTCGCAAAGTTAATTCAGGCAAAAAATTAATAGCTAAGCCTTGGTTAAGGGTAAATTTATCGTTTTGTGAACGACGAATAAATTTATCAATATTAACTAATGGATTACCATCGCTGGCATCTCTACCCAATATCCAATCGCCAGTAACTGGACTTTTGCTTCTTAGCGTTGGAGGGGCAGACAACATACGTCCCCAGTAATTTGCTTCACCATTAAACAAAGATTGATCTCGCCAATTAGCACGCGTCCAATTAACACGAGACTCTGAAGTAATCCAATCTTTGATTTTGTAATCCGTATTTAAGGCAAAATTGTATCTGCGATAAAATGTACTTAACGACAATCCATCTTCATCATAAATTCCAACACTACTAAAGTATTTTGCTTTATCATTACCTCCTGAAAGTGAGAAATTATAATCTTGTGATGGTGAAGTCTTATGAAAGGCTAAATTTCCGTAATTAAAATCTTCGAATATCAAATCATAATATTCTCCATTAGCATCATAATTTCCTACAGCATTTGTTGGAATAGCGTCTTTCATGGTTTTCCAGCCTTGATCTAATAAAAATCTATTTTGATCATTCAAGCGCATCAAACTCCATCTTCCAGCGTTCACAAAATTTCCGTCTAAAGGAGTTACACCATCATTTGCAAAATAAGCATTTCCTGTTCCTCTCGGACCCGGTGAGCCTAATGAATTATTCGCTAGAGTACCCATCTTAATTGCCTCAGCTGCGCCTAATCGACTCCAATGAATATAGTCTTCACTACTCAAGTAATTATAGGGTACATTTAGATAATTAATACCTCTATTCACCTTGAAATCCAAAGACGATCTTCCGTTTTTCCCGTTTTTAGTTGTTACGATTACCACCCCATTACTTGCTCTTGCACCGTAAATCGCCGTTGCCGAAGCATCTTTTTGTACATCCAAACGTTCAATTTCTTCGGGATTAATATCTGAAAGACTACTTCGCACTTGTCCATCAACAATAATCAACGGACTGCCCGATCCATCAAAATGTGTTCCTCCACGCAAAACAATACTTGCCATTGATCCTGGACGACCAGATCCTGTTGAGACACGCAAGCCTGGAACTGTACCAGCCAAAGCTTGTACTGGGTTAGCACGCATACCAGATTCCAGAATTTTGTTATCTAAAGTTGAAACAGATGAAGTGATTTTGGTCCGCTTCACTGTACCATAACCTACAACTACGACTTCATCCAGCTCTTGATCATCAGGAACTAAATTAACCGTCAAAAAATTAAAATCTTGAACTTTTGTAGAATATGTGACATATCCTATAGAAGTAAATTTTAAGATATCACCTGTATTAACAGAGATTGAAAATTCTCCTTGAGCATTGGATATCGTGCTGCTCTTACTAGACTCGTTAACAACACTTACCCCTATTAGTGCTGTACGCTGTTCGGATTGAACCAAGCCTTTGAGAATTGCTTGCGAATATGCAGCTATTTGCATAAAGCATAATAAAATTAATATTAGAATTTTTCGCATAACTTAAGGTTTAAATACACAAGTAGTATTATGTATAACATAATTAATATCAAATGTATAACATAATACTTGAATTCCAAATATTAATTCAATTATTTTTATATATTTGTTGTTTAATAAGAGATTCATTATGAGCAACTCAATCACAGAGAGTTCAACGGTACTCAAAAACATAGATACCTCAAGCTTAGTTGATAAAGCTGAAAATTCAATTGTCGATTTTATAAAGGTTAATAAACTAAAAGTTGGAGATATACTCCCTAAAGAGCTAGAATTAACAGAAAAGCTGGGTGTAAGTCGTACCGTAGTTCGTGAAGCCCTTTTACGCCTTAAGAGTATTGGACTCATAGAATCAAAAAAACACAAAGGGGCCGTCATTACTAATCCAGATGTATTGGGGTCTTTCAAAAAAGTATTTCATCCATCATTATTGGATAATGGTACCCTGAAAGATCTTTTTGAAATGCGTCTTGCTTTAGAGGTGGGTATTGCTGACTTTATAATCAACAAAATAACGGATCAAGATATTCAAGAACTTGAATTATTGACCGAAAACATTGTATCTGGGGATACAGCTTTACCATGGAGTATTGAAGATGAGAAAAAGTTTCATGGAAAACTATATGAAATCTTAGGCAATAGCATGTTATTAGAACTTCAAGATTTACTAATTCCTATATTTCAATATGTACATCAATCTGGAATACTAGAAAAACCTATTGTGGAAGGTGATTTTATTTCACATAAAGAATTAGTCGAAGTACTTAAGAAAAGGGACGCTGATGCTTACCGAAAAGCTATCCGCGTTCACTTAAACAACCATTTTGCTCGGATTTTAGCATAAAAAGAAAACCGTGAAATCAAAATTCACGGTTTTCTTTTTTCATACACCTCTTATCAAAATAAAGAAGTTTTTTATTATTAAAATGACTTTCTAATTAAATATTTTAATCTATTTTAGATTCGTTATGTTAAGAAAAATAATCAAAAGACTTATGCAAATCCTTCTAATCCTTCTTGTAATATCAATAGTCGGTGGGCTTCTATACATGCGTTCTGAACGCTTTGGTGCAAATGCGAATGGAGAAAGACTTTCACGTATGCAGAAAGCATCAAATTACAAAGATGGGGCTTTCGACAATTTAGAATTTACACCTGCATTAGCAGAAGGAACAAGTTATACAGACATGCTACGTGGGTTCTTTTTCAGCAAGAAAATTAGAAATACACCATCTGTTCCAATTCCTGTAATTGAAACAGATCTCAAAAATCTACCTCTCGACAGCAATATATACGTATGGTTTGGTCACTCATCTTATTACCTTCAATTAGACAAAAAAAGAATATTGGTGGACCCTGTCTTTAGTGAATATGCATCTCCTATACGCATTAGTGTCAAAGCATTTTCGATGACTTACAATTATTCTGCAGCGGACTTTCCTCCTATTGATATTATGATAATCACACATGACCATTGGGATCATTTAGATTACAACACTTTTCAAAGTATCAAAAGCAACGTCAAACATATCGTAACAGGTTTAGGTGTTGGAGCACACCTAGAGAAATGGGGATACCCTGCTAATCAAATCACCGAATTATTTTGGGGCGAAGAAGCGCAAGTTGATGGTCTAAATTTCACTTCCACTACTTCAAGGCATTTCTCAGGACGCACATTCACTCGTAATACTACATTATGGTCTTCTTTCGTATTAAAATCAAATACTAAAAAAATATACATTGGAGGAGATAGTGGGTATGGCAAACATTTCAAAGAAATAGGTGAAAAATTCGGCCCATTCGATTATGCTATTTTAGAAAATGGCCAATACAATCAAATGTGGAAATACATACACATGATGCCTGAGGAAGTAATTCAAGCATCGAAAGATTTGCTTGCCAAATACACCATCCCCGTACATTCATCAAAATTTCCTCTTGCCAATCACGCTTGGGATGAACCTCTAATCAGAGTTACAAAATCTGCTGAAGTACAAAATTTCCCAATAATTACCCCTAAAATAGGCGAAGTTGTTTCATTAGATACGTACAAGAAATTTCCACATTGGTGGAATGGTATCGATTAAACCAAACAAATTACGTATAAATTGTATTTCTTAATATAGATTAAGTTTTGCATAAAATTAAATGTGAAACTTTGTAGTCAAATAAGAAACACATGAAAACAATAGTAAACATTTTAGCCGCATTTATCCTATTGACAAATGTTGCTGTAGCTCAGGTTAAATGGTCGGTTGACCCGGCCCACACTAACGCAAGATTTGAAGTAAAACATTTAGGAATTGCTTTCGTTGATGGCCAATTCAAAAAATTAGATGGTAATTTGGAATCTTCTACAGCGACAGATTTTAACAACGCGAAAATCAACTTTAACATTGATATAAACAGTATTGATACACGTGTAGAAATGCGTGATAATCACTTAAAATCCGACGATTTCTTTAGTGCAGCAAAATTTCCAACTATGAAATTAGAAAATGCAGTTTTGAAAGGTAAAAAAGGAAAATACAAATTAACTGGTGACTTAACTATTCGTGATGTTACAAAAAAAGTAACTTTCAAAGTAACTCAAAACAACGGGATCATCACAGATCCTTGGGGTAAAACTAGAGCTGGCTTTACAGCAACTACATCAATAAATCGTTTTGACTACGGTATTAACTATGCAGACAAATTACCTTCTGGGGTATTTGCTGTTGCACCTGAAATTCAAATCACGGTAAATGTTGAGGTCGTAAAAAACTAAAAAACACACTACACTAATATTAAAAGCTATTAAGAATCCTCTTAATAGCTTTTTTACTGTAATAATATTTTATTCAGCCAAAAGAAACAACTAAATTGTAAGCAAAATAAGACAGAATAATAATCTCTAATAACCTGATGAAAAAAACACAAGAATTAAGCAGTTTTTTTTATAGTCAATACTTCGCGGAAGGCTTACGCATTACCCTAGGAACCATCATTCCTGTTATTGTCTGTGCATTTCTAGGAGAATTTGTCATGGGCACTTTTATCTCCCTAGGAGCACTTATTATTGGATTGTCTGATACTCCAGGTGCACCAAGGCACCGTAGATGGGGAATGCTTTATTGTACATTATTTTCGATTATAGCAATCATCGCAACCGCCTTAGCCAACGATAACATTTACATAATGAGCGTAATAATAGCTGTATTATCGTTCATTTTTTCTATGTTTTCTGTATTCAATGTAAGGGCGGCGACAGTTGGCATGATGGGGATTCTTATTATGCTTATTAATATTGATGCTCAGTTTTCGTTTCAAGAAGAGATGCGTTATTTAGGGCTGTTTATTATAGGAGCAGTATGGTATATGTTAATCAGTTTTTCGCTAATGCGTGTCCGCCCGTATCGAATAGCGCAGCAAGAACTCTCAGAAACTATTGTCCATATCGCGGACTATTTACGTCTAAAAGCCAATTTTTATGACTTAAAAAAAGATGCTGATGATAATTACATCAAACTTATTGAAAAACAAATCGGAGTCAATGAACATCAAGAGAATGTACGTGATATCTTATTCCAAAGTAAACGATCAATAAAAGACACGACTAAAGAGGGACGCTACCTCACACTTGTTTTCAATGAAATGGTCGACTTGTTTGAACAAAGTATGACCACACATTATGATTATACCGAAATAAGAAACAAATACACTGAATCAGGAATATTAGAAGAAATCAAAAATATCATTGATAAAATAGCGCACGAACTGGACAACTTCGCCTTTAAACTCCATGCTAATAAGCAACCCAAACAATTATATGATTTTGAAGATGAAATAGAGCGGATAAGAATAAAAATTGAAGAATTTGATGCATCAAATTCTGTAAACTCTATACCGTTAAAGAAAATTGTAATCAATATTCGAACAATTACAAAACATGTTCAAAACATGTATACTTATGTATTCTTTAAAGCAGACGACCTGAACAAAGAGGAAATAAAAGAATCTAATAAATTTATAAATAGAGATATATTAAATTGGCAAAACTTTAAGGACAATTTGAGTCTAGATTCAAGTGTATTTAGACATGCCCTACGGATGGCAATCGTACTCTCCGGCACTTATTTTCTATTTAACATTTTCAACTATTCAAGTTTTACGACATATTGGATTCTATTAACAATTTTAGTCATTCTTAAACCGGGATTTGGACTTACCAAAGAAAGAAATCTTCAACGATTAATAGGAACTATTATCGGCGGTATAATTGGAGGCATCATACTTTTGACTGTCCCTGATGTTACTATTCGCTTTGCTATTTTAATCTTTTTCTTCCTAATAGCCTATAGCCTATTCCGCGTGAATTATATCCTGGCTGTTATTTTCATGACCCCATATGTACTTATCATGCTAAGTTTTACGGGTGTCAATACATTAGAAATGGCTAAAGAACGTATTATTGATACCTTTATTGGAGGCTCAATTGCCTTTTTATCTAGCTATATAATTTTTCCAAATTGGGAAAGTTTCCAAATTCGTAATAACATGCGAAACTTGCTAATTGCTAATTATAAATATTTAGCACAAGCTATTATATTATTATCAGACAAGAAGATTTCAGTAACCGAATACAAACTAGCACGTAAAGAAGTCTACATTGCCTCCGCCAATATGGGCTCTACCTTCCAGCGTCTAATTACCGAGCCTAAATGGAGACAAAAGAACACAAAAGAGGTAAATAGATTTGTTATTTTAAATCATATATTTTCTTCCTATACAGCAACTTTACTTACACAACTATACAATACGACCACGGAGTCATACAATAATACACATGTAAAACTATTGCTCAAATGTTTGGGGCACTTGGAAAAATCAATTAATGAAATTGCGTTGAATGATTCTCAACAGATCAATTATGTAAAAACAATTGAAAAACAATCTGTAGATTCTATCGATGATGAAACACTATTAATTACTGATCAACTACAATTTTTAGTCAAAATTTCAGGTGATTTACAAAAGAATGTAACTACATTAGCTTCGAAAGAAATTTAATTTAAAATGGATCACACCGTATACGATGTTTTGATAATTGGTGCTGGACCAATTGGTATTGCCTGTGCTATAGCCGCTAAAAACAATCATCTTTCACATCTAATAGTTGATAAGGGTTGTCTTGTAAACTCTCTTTACAACTACCCTACCAATATGACTTTCTTCTCTTCATCTGAAAGATTAGAGATTGAAGAAATACCTTTTGTCACCACTAATCCAAAGCCCAAAAGAGCTGAGGCTTTAGAATATTACCGACGTGTACACGATAAGTTTAACCTAAACACGAAATTATTCGAAGAGGTTTTATCATATCAGAAACAGGGAGAAATATTTCATATCCAAACATCCAAAAATCAATATAAAGCTAGAAATATCATTGTAGCGACAGGATTTTACGATATCCCTATATACTTAAATATTCCAGGAGAAGATTTACCAAAGGTTAGTCATTATTATAATGATCCACATTATTATGCGGGACAAAATGTGGTCATAGTGGGTGCGAGCAATTCTTCTATTGATGCCGCCTTAGAGACGTATCGCAAAGGCGCAAAAGTAACTTTAGTCATACGCGGAACAGATATTAGTCACCGTGTCAAATATTGGGTCCGACCTGATATTATGAATAGAATCGCCGAGGGATCAATTACTGTTTATTTTGAAAGTCAACTAAAAGAAATACTGTCAGACAAGGTCGTTATAAGCACAAAAAATACCGAAATTACCATTGCTAATGATTTTGTATTAACATTAACTGGATATAGACCTAATTTTGAATTACTCAAAAAATTTCAAATTAACATACCGGATGATGACGATATGATTCCAGAACACGATCTCAACACCATGGAAACGAACATTAAGGGCTTATACCTAGCTGGGGTTGTATGTGGTGGACTAAATACACATCTATGGTTTATAGAAAACTCTAGAGTGCACGCTAAAATGATTATGGAATCGATTTTAGCAAAAAGCTAAGCCTTCAATCCATTTACAAAAATTTCAGCTAACTTTTTCTGCATATCAAGTATTTCGTCAAACTCACATTTATCTGGAATAAAATCATTCTTAAAATCCTTGAGTACTGACATACGCATTCCTAATGTACTAAACACGAAAATGCGCGCTGTATCTTCTACGTCAATCTTTTTTAATTCACCAGAATCTACACCCATTTGAAATACCTGCTCTATTGTTTTACGCTGACTTTCAAACGAATCTATGATCAACTTATCTAACTCTGCTGGTAATTCCTTACGCATTAAGATGGTATATTCTAATAAATAGAAATACTTCTTTTTAAACTCCATCCCCACGTCCAACACCATATTTACTCCTTCCAGTACATTTTTTGATTTAGCAATTAATTCCTCAATCAAAACTTGACATTCCTCAATTACATGCCCTAATACGGCAGCATACAAACTGTTTTTGTCAGGAAAATAATAATATAATAAAGCTTTAGAAAAAGACAAATCCTTCGCAATTTCAGCCATTGTTGTCTTTGCCATACCATAATGTGCAAAGCGTCTTTTGGCTGTTTCTAATATCCTTATTCTCTTCTCATCTGCGTTATTTGCCATATTCCAATATTTTTTCAGGTATTCATCGGCTTATGCTATCTTTACACCGATTAAATGAAATAAATATACTACTTTAATTCATTAAAATCGTTCAAAAAGTCAAAATCAATGCTAGTGGAAATTCAGAGAAATATATTTTTAAAAGACTTCAATACCTTTAGAGTACAGTCATCAGCCACCCAATTTATAGATATTCAAGACGAAAAGAAATTAATTGATTTATTCAAGGCAGGAATATTTAAGGATCGTTTTTTTGTAATCGGAGGTGGGAGCAATATTCTTTTCACAAAGAATTTTGATGGAACTATTATCAAAATATCAAATAAAGGTATTCAACATTTCATAGAAGGTTCTAACATCTTTCTTACCGCTGCTGCTGGTGAAGTTTGGAATGACTTCGTATGGTATGCTGTAAATCATGATTTTCCAGGATTAGAAAATATGGCATTGATACCCGGCACTGTGGGAGCCTCTCCTATTCAAAATATTGGAGCTTATGGTACAGAACTAATGGATGTGATGTATACATGTAGAGCTTTTGACACACTGACAGGCGAATTTAAAACCTTTAGCAACCATGACTGTGGATTCTCCTATAGAGATAGTATTTTTAAAAGCAAATACAAAGGTAGATACATTATAGTATCAGTCACATATAAACTGAATCTTCATACTAAAAGAAATACATCTTACGGAGCCATTGAATTAGAATTAACCAAACGTAATATTCAAACACCTTCTATTAAAGATGTTGCCGAAGTAGTGTCTTTTATCCGTGTCGAAAAACTACCAGACCCTAGTATGATCGGTAATGCGGGTAGTTTTTTCAAAAATCCAATCATAAGTAATTCTCAACTAGAGTCATTAAAACAGTTATTTCCAACTATTATTTCCTATACCATTGATGAGCAATGCAGCAAAGTAGCCGCAGGATGGTTAATAGAGCAATGTGGCTGGAAAGGCAAAGAAATTGGCGAAGTGGCCATTTGGAAAAACCAAGCATTAGTAATAACAAATAAAGGAAATGCTACTGGAAAAGAAATTTTCCAGATATCACAAGAAATAATTGACTCTGTTTTGAAAAAATTCGGCATAGAACTAGAAAGAGAAGTTAATATTTTGTAAAAAAGTTTTCCACAATTCTTAAAAACTTCAAAAACTTTAAAATTAAAAAATTTGGTTTAAAGTCGTTTAAACTTAATTTTAGTTAATATTTATTTTTACATAACAAAAATTTAATCTTTGCCAATAAAATTTTAGCATAGTCTTTGTGTATATTTAGTTAACCGTAGTATAAACTACTAATTTATTCATTACAAACACAAAGCTATGAACAGATTTGAATTTAATACATTAGTCGTTGAACAGTCGGACTCATTAAAATCTTATGCACGTAATTTTACTAAAGACCAAGACGATGCAAACGATTTGGTTCAGGACACACTCCTAAAGGCTGTTACTTACTTCAAAAACTTCAGAGATGGAACAAATCTCAAAGGATGGTTGTATACAATCATGAAGAACACTTTCATCAATAACTATAGACGGATTACTAAGTCAAATAGTTTTATAACCAAAGAAGAAGAAATATCGCACGTA
The DNA here is from genome assembly GCF_020295405.1 of Sphingobacterium bovistauri. Lineage (GTDB taxonomy): Bacteria > Bacteroidota > Bacteroidia > Sphingobacteriales > Sphingobacteriaceae > Sphingobacterium > Sphingobacterium bovistauri. Next base: position 41,942 of record NZ_JADEYP010000014.1, on the reverse strand, counting down.
AATCTTGTTCATTCCGCAACAAAGAATCAAGGCGAAAACAAATTTGTTTTAGAGGACATCAATTCCGCACTATCCTCATTAGCAGAAGATTACTACACCCCATTTACCATGTATTTTGAGGGATATAAATATCATGAAATATCTGAGCATTTAAATATCCCAATTGGAACTGTAAAAACGAGAATACATGTTGCCAGAAAAACAATGAAAAAAACTCTATCCACCTACAAATAAAAATTTGTTTGGTAGATTTGCGTTATGAGTGATGAAAATTTGAATGTATATACCAAATCTCAGCTAGCATTAAGAAATGGGCAGGATAAACCTGAAATATGGGTAGGATATAATGGCTACATTTATGATGTAACCTCTAGTCGACTCTGGAAAAAAGGTATGCATTATGAACATTGGGCAGGTCAAGATCTGACAGAAGAACTAAAAGACGCCCCTCACTCAGCATCTGTATTCCAAAAATTCAATAAAATAGGGAAAATGGCTTAACCATTTTCCCTATTTAAATTTATAATTTATTGTAATCTATATATCAAATTTTGCTAACGATACAAACTGTTGCAAACGTGTCGAAATCTCTTCATTTGTCAAATTCTGCAATCGCTCGGTTCCAAATTTCTCTACACAAAATGATGCCATTGCTGATCCATATATGATAGCATTTTTCATATTATTGAAATTAACAGTCTTAACCTTAGCCAAATACCCAATAAAACCTCCTGCAAAAGTATCACCAGCTCCCGTCGGATCAAAAACTTCAGCTAATGGCAACGCTGGTGCTGAAAAAATTTGATCTTCTCCAAAAAGTAATGCCCCATGTTCACCTTTTTTGATAATCAAATACTTTGGACCCATTGCTAAGATTTTCTTTGCTGCTTTCACCAAAGAATATTCCCCGGATAATTGACGAGCTTCCGAGTCATTGATTGTCAATACATCAACCCTCTTCAAAACCTTTTTTAAATCATCAAGTGCTACATCCATCCAAAAATTCATCGTGTCTAATACGACTAACTTTGGTTGTTTTTCTAAACGATTTAATGTGTCTAATTGAATTTGTGGAGTTAAATTACCCAACAATAAATATTCACAATCTTGGTATGAAGAAGGAATCTTCGGATCGAAATCAGCCAATACATTAAGCTCAGTCACTAATGTATCTCGACTATTCATATCATTGTGATATTTTCCTGACCAAAAAAACGATTTCGCCCCTTTTACCATCTCCACACCCTCTACATTAATACCTCGAGATGTAATAACATTTATATTATCAACAAAATCTTCACCAATAACACTTACTAATTTCACATTATCGTAAAGGTAAGAAGCTGAGAAGCCAGCAAATGTCGCAGCACCACCTACTATCTTGTCCGTCTTTCCAAATGGTGTTTCAATAGCATCAAAAGCTACAGTACCAACAATAACTAAACTCATTTTATTACTTAAGCTAAGTTCAAATAAAAAAACCGGCCTTTAAGCCGGTTTAAATTTTGCTCCTGAAGCTGGGCTCGAACCAGCGACCCTCTGATTAACAGTCAGATGCTCTAACCAACTGAGCTATTCAGGAATCATATTAGTAGGTTTCCCTGCTGACGGCACAAAGATAATACTTAATAATAATGATTCAAAAAGTATTTTAAAATTTTCTTTGCAACTGTTTAGACTCCCTTACTAATAGTTATATCTTACCTAATTTACCTCTTCTTTTACTTTATCATAACTCTCATTATGTACGCTAGCGACCGCTCTACCTGAAGGATCATTTAAGTTTTGGAATGAAGCATCCCACAACAAAGCTTCTGGTGTACTACAAGCTACAGATTTCACTGAAGGAACTGTTTTAGCTGCTGCTTCTGACGGAAAATGTGATTCAAATATCGAACGGTAATAATATTCTTCCTTATTTTTGGGCGTATTGATTGGGAATCTTGTTGCTGCAGTTTCAAATTCTACATCTGTAACTTTTGTTTCAGCTTGCTCCTTCAATGTATCAATCCAGCTATATCCCACCCCATCCGAGAATTGCTCCTTTTGACGCCAAGCAATACTTTCTGGCAAGTAATCTTCAAAGGATTTACGAACAACCCATTTCTCCATGCGACCATCTTTAATCATCTTGTCAGCAGGATTCAATCGCATAGCTATATCCATAAATTCTTTGTCCAAGAACGGAACACGTCCCTCTACTCCCCATGCTGCTAACGATTTATTTGCACGTAAACAATCATACAAGTATAATTTTTTCAGTTTACGAACAGTCTCTTCATGAAACTCTTGAGGATTTGGAGCCTTATGAAAATATAAGTAACCACCAAACAACTCATCAGAACCTTCACCAGATAACACCATTTTAATCCCCATAGATTTGATAACACGAGCCAACAAGTACATAGGTGTAGACGCTCTAATAGTCGTAACATCATAGGTTTCTAGATGATAAATCACATCACGAATAGCATCTAAACCTTCTTGAATAGTGAAATTTACTTCATGATGGATCGTACCAATATGATCGGCAGCTTTTTGAGCAGCTATTAAATCTGGAGCACCTTTTAGTCCTACTGCAAAAGAATGTAATTGTGGATACCATGCTTCTTCTTGATCACCTGATTCAATACGCTTTGATGCAAATTTTTTAGTTACAGCAGCAATTACTGAAGAATCAAGGCCTCCTGATAATAATACACCATAAGGAACATCAGACATCAATTGGCGATGCACGGCTGCCTCTAAAGCATCACGTAAATCATCAATACTTGTCACATTATCTTTAACAGTATCATATGATTCCCACTCACGCGAATACCACTTTTTAGGTTCTAGACCTTCTTTGCTATAGATATAATGTCCCGGAGGGAATTGCTCAATAGTAGAACAAAATCCTTCTAATGATTTCAGTTCGGAAGAAACAAAAAACTGACCTGCTTCATCAAGACCATAGTACAAAGGAATAATCCCCATATGATCTCGTGCTATAAAGAAAGAATCTTCTCTCGAGTCATACAATGCAAATCCAAAAATACCGTTTAAATCTTCAACAAAACTTGGACCGTTTTCTAAATATAATGCCAATACAACCTCAGAATCTGAATTCGTTGCAAAATTATAATGTGGTAATGAATTTCTTAATTCTTGATGGTTATAAATTTCACCATTCACAGCTAACACAACTTTCCCATCAGGGCTAAACAAAGGTTGACTTCCAGATTTTGGATCTACAATAGCCAAACGTTCGTGTGCCAAGATAGCTTTTGATGAGCTAAAGATACCTGACCAATCTGGTCCGCGGTGACGAATACGTTTTGACATCTCTAACACTTGGGGTCTAATCGCAGACTCCTCTTGTACTAATTCAAATGCTCCAATGATACCACACATAGTTTATATTTTCTTTGATTTAATTATCAATTATTTAATAACACAAAATAACGCTATAAAAAACAAATATCATAACATTTTTGCATTTTTATTGAAATTTTAATATTTAATGCTGGTTTTTTATAAAAATAAAACAAAACAAATGATATAAGGGTGTGAAATATGAAATTTTGAAAAATAAAAAAAGGCGTCAAGTAATTTGACGCCTTTCGTTATGATAAAATATCTTAAATATTAATGATGACCGTGAGCTTCCTCTTTACCACCAATTTGTGTATACAACTCTGAAGCCAAGACTAATTGTTTTTTTCCAAAATTCTGAACATCTTGATTCGTATTACGAGTCATACGCTTCAATTTGTCTTTAACTACTGAGATCTCATGCTGCGCGTGATGAACGTAATCAAAATGTTGATGAGCAACTTGAGCTGTAGAATCTACTGTAGCAGTAGTGTCAGACTCACCATGCCCTTGAGGAATTCCTTTTATAGGAAAATCAACATTATTAACAGTTGATAATGAGTCCAATTCTGGTAATAATTGTGTATAAAAAGCTTTTACCTGAGATGCAATTTCTACTGCTTTAGCATCACCTGATTTTTCAGCATATTCAGCATACTTAACACCATCTAAAGCTGTTTCACCAACAGTTTGGATATAAGCAAATGCATCCCCATCAACCAAAGATGTATGAGTGAATTTCAACTGATTTTCTTTTGCAGTATCATGCACACATGAAGTCATTAACGAACCTGCACAAATCGCCGCAACAAATAAAGTATTAAATTTCATTTCTATTCAATTTATCGAATACAAAAATATAAAATTATATTACAAAGTCCCTAAAACTTTATGATTTAGTATTATGCTAAATTACGACCTGCATTAACAACGCCATAAATCGTACGTCCAATTATTTTACGATACACTTCTTGCTGTTCATTGGACAATTTATTCGTATCAATAGTTCGAATTGCATAATGTTGAATTATAAGAAGTGGCAAGATAATCTTCTCTCTTTCCAATATAGAAGCTCTTTCCACTGGATAGTTTTCCATTAAAACATTAGAATTACTTAACTTCAACAAATAGGCTTTTGTCTTTTCGTACTCTTCATGCAACATCGTCCAAAATTCTCCAAACTCCTTATCATCTTTCATATAAGCGGTGATATCAAAATTCGACTTTGTCATAGACATCATACAATTATCTATCAACGTATTAAAGAAGCCTGAATTTTGATATAAATTCTTCACATAAGACCACAAATTATTTTCTTCTGCCCACTGCATTGCACTCCCTACACCAAAGAATCCAGGAATATTTTGCTTTAATTGACTCCATGAAGTTACAAATGATATAGCACGCAAATCTTGCAATCTAAGTTCTTTATCTGAATTACGCTTTACAGGTCTACTACTAATATTAATAGATGACAGAGCTTTCAAAGGACTTAATTTCTCCAAATACTTGAGAAACTGTGGATGATTGCGCAGAGATAAAAATTTACGATGACTTTCAGCAGCCATATCGTCTATTACATTTTTCTGCTTATCTGTTAATGTATCGCTATTATTTTGCTTGATTTCAGAAATTAATCCCGCATGTAATAATTGCTCAATATTATATTGTGCTGTATCCAACGAACCGTATTGACTACTAATTGTTTGACCCTGTATAGTCAATTGAATGTGTTTATTTTCAATCTCTCCCCCCATAGCTGCGTAGAATCTTTGTGTCTTACCACCTCCGCGTGCTGGCGGTCCACCACGACCATCAAAGAAAACCAAATCCACATTATACTCACGTGCCAAGGCTGTTAATTCAATTTTAGCTTTATAGATTGACCAGTTAGCCATTAAATAACCGCCGTCCTTTGTACTATCTGAGAATCCCAACATGATAGTTTGCTTATTACCACGACGCTTTAGATGTTTAGCATATACATCATTTGTATATAATGATTCCATCACAACACGCGCTCTTGACAAATCATCTACGGTCTCAAACAATGGCACAAAATCAATTGTCAAAGACTCCTTCTTCCACCCTTGCCACAAAAACAATTGCATCAAACCTAATATATCAGAAGCTTGTTGGCAATTCGAAATTATAAAACGTTGCGCCGCTCGCTCAGAACCTGACGCTTGAATATTTTTGAGCAAACGAATTACCCCCAAAGTATCCTGTATCAATGGATCTGCCTTATCAGAAAACTCCAACTGCTCTTCATTGAATTTGAAAGCTTTTTGTTTGTTATCTTCCGAGGCCTCCAAATCAGAAACGTCTAATCCTGTTTTTCCATCGAAATTATCTACCAAATAACTAATTGTATTGCGAAGAATCGAACTGTCTTGACGGATATCTAATGTTGTGAAGTAACAACCGAAAGTATTTACTTTTCTGATCAAATCTTCGACTAATTCGACAAACAAGCCATTGTGCGAAGTATTCAATACATCTTTAATACTATTCAAGTTCTCCAAAATCCTACCCGTCTCGTCAACTGGATTTTCAACTGGATTGAAACTATTGTTATATAATAATTCTTGTAAATTTTCTAAGTACTGTTCAGCACCTCGAAATGTAATTCTTCTTTTTACAACTCTAAAGTCACGATAATAGCATCTAAATAAAATAGTACGTAACATAGTCGCAACCTTCTTTGTGCTTTCGACTGTTACATTCGGATTACCATCCCGGTCTCCACCTGGCCAAAATCCAAGTTCAATTAATTGCTTTACATCATCTGAAGGTAATTCTAATTCATTATCAATTTTGGAATGAATACTAGAAGTTACTTTATAAAAAACATTCTCTAAATACCAAGCCAAACTTGCAGCTTCATCTACTGGTGTAGGTTTATTTTTATTTATAAATGGTGTTTTTCCTAGCTGTTGTAAAAGCAAATTGATATTCGGAATATCGTTATTTTTAATTGCTTCTATTAAATCATTAATAATACCTAATACTGGCCCAGGATAAAACTGCGTCGGATGAGCTGTCAATACTAATCGTACAGAAAAATCCTTAAGTTTCTCTACAATTCGGCTTTTCAGTTTTTTATCAGTCTGTGCCAATTTAAATAAAGAATCTAAGCCAGCTGTCTCATCAGTCTTACCTATAGCTTGAAACGAGGAATCCTCAATGGCATCAAACAAAACCACTTGACGTTCAATATACTGAACAATACGAAAAAGCAAATCAACGCGATCACTTTCCTCTATATACTGTTCATACTGCCCAAAAAAGCTATCAATAATATTTTCAGGTGGCAAATGTTGTTCTACACCTCTTTCACAATGTGCAGCAAAAAAGGGTAATAGTGTACCTGTATGCTTTACTCTTTGAAATGGAAGTGTTAAGAACAAGCTTTTAAAAAGATCAAATCTTGTTAGAACCTCATTTTCAAATACGACCTGCTTTTGACTTAATTTCATTATGACTGTTTTAATATCTTGGTATAGCTAATAAATACTATCTAAAACTCAAATGTATGCAAATTTTATATTTTTTAAAGCTTTTTTTTGCGAAAATAAAATTAAAACACAAGTTTTAATAAAAAAATAAAATAACAAAAAAAAAAGTAACCTTCAATAGCTTTCTTTTTTTTGCCCCCCTTTCAATTCCTACCCTTTCTAAGAACAATATCACTCTATCTCTTGTTACTACAAGTCCCTATAGTGATTGTTCCATAAGCTATCTCCTTTCCCATAAAAAAACAAATTATTGAATACACTATTCAATTACGTACCCAATTAGTTTAATAATTATTAAATAATTTCAAAAAAAAAGCCTAGAAAAATCTAGGCTTTTAAACTTTTAATACAAATAAGACTAACCTCTACTATTATAGTTAGGAGCTTCTTTTGTAATTTGAATATTATGTGGATGCGACTCTCTCAAACCAGCACCTGTTATACGTACGAACTGCGCCTCTTTAAGCTTTGCAATACTTCCTGCTCCACAATAACCCATCGACGCTCTCAATCCACCAATATATTGATATACAACTTCAGCCAAAGTCCCTTTATAAGGAACACGACCAACAATACCTTCTGGCACTAACTTTTTGATATCCGCTTCTACATCTTGGAAATAACGATCTTTTGATCCTTTCTCCATCGCTTCAACAGATCCCATACCTCGGTATGATTTGAATTTACGACCTTCTAACAAAATAGTTTCTCCTGGCGCTTCTTCCACTCCAGCAAACAATGAACCAGCCATAATTGTATCCGCACCTGCAGCAATTGCTTTAGCAATATCACCTGTTTGTTTAATACCGCCATCAGCAATCAAAGGAACACCAGTACCTTTTAATGCTTTAGCCACTTCGTAAACGGCGTATAATTGAGGAACACCAACACCTGCGATAATACGTGTCGTACATATTGAACCAGGACCAATCCCCACTTTTACCCCATCAGCACCTGCGTCCGCCAAAGCCTTAGCAGCAGCACCAGTAGCAATATTACCTACGATAACTTGTAAATTTGGATGCTTAGCTTTTACTTCCTTTAGCTTATTGATCACACCCAAAGAGTGGCCGTGAGCAGTGTCAATAGTTACTACATCTACACCAGCAGCAACTAATGCATCTACACGCTCGATAGTGTCTGCCGTCACCCCTACTGCTGCACCAACCAAAAGTCTACCATGCTCATCTTTAGCTGCGTTAGGATAGTGTTTGTATTTTTGAATATCTTTAAATGTAATAAGTCCCTTAAGGATATTATTATCATCTACTACAGGTAGTTTTTCAATTTTTTCATTTTGCAAAATTTCTTCTGCTTTTACCAAATCCGTTCCTACTGGAGCTACAACTAGATTATCCTTTGTCATCAACTCACTAATCGGACGAGTCATGTCCTTTTGGAAACGTAAATCACGATTAGTAACAATACCTACCAGTTTGCCATCGGCATCTATAACTGGAATACCACCAATTTTGTGTTCCTTCATGATACTAAAAGCATCACCTACAGTCGCATCCTTTAACAAAGTGACAGGATCTTGAATCATACCACTCTCTGAACGCTTAACTTTGCGAACCTCTGCAGCCTGCTGTGCGATAGTCATATTCTTGTGCAACATACCAATGCCTCCAGCCTGCGCTATAGCAATAGCCAAATCTGACTCAGTAACTGTATCCATTGCAGCAGATACTAAAGGAATATTTAATTTGATTTTGCGTGTAAGAAATGTGCTAGTATCAACATCTCTTGGTAATATTTCTGAATAAGCTGGTATTAATAATACATCGTCGTAAGTAAGACCTTCAGCTACGAATTTTTGTGGATCTAATTGCATGGCAAATACCTTTCTTGGGTTTTCTATTTGCCAGACAAAGATACAAAATTATTTAACAAATACTAATAAAAATGTTTTTTCAAAGCATTAATAATATTTAAAACAATCTTCGGAGATAATTAAAGGCGCCGTTGCATTAAACAAAATATATTGTTATTTTTAATTAATTCATTTCAGATATCTAATTCGTCAAATAGGTTTAAAAAATCAGCGATGAATTTCAATGATTAAAATATTTGGCAACATATTTGCTTAATCACAATAAAATTGAAAAACTGAACTCAGGATTAACCTTAAGTTCTTTCTCTAAAAACAAAATATAGATTATGAAAAAAGTATTTTTATCTTTAATCGCAGTAGCTGCATTATCTTTCGGTGCTAACGAAGCTAAAGCTCAAACTCCTTTTAAATCAGCATTAGGTGTTGTTTTTGACGGAGGAGACGGATCAAACGTTGGTATACAATACAAGACAGCTCTTCAAGGTCCTCAAGCATTACAATTACAAGCTTCATTCCGTAGTAACTGGGTAAATGTTGGTGCTGATTGGCAATACGAAAAACCTATCAATGGTGCTGAAGGTTTACATTGGTATGCGGGTGTAGGTGCACAAGTTGGCTTTTGGAGCTGGGAAGGTAACTCTGAAACATTTATTGGATTACGTCCTCAAATAGGTTTAGAATACAAAATCCCTACTATTCCAATTGGTCTTCACTTAGATTACAAACCTTATTTAGGTTTAAATCATGATACAGGTTTTGACGGTAGCCAATTCACATTTGGTATCAAATATGTTTTAAAATAAAACATTCAAAAAGGGGAAATCAATAGATTTCCCCTTTTTATTTTTTTTTAAAAGCTAAAACTATATCCCACATATAGTTATTCTATTTTTTCTATTGTTTTCTTTATCTATTTTTTTTATACCTTTGCGAATCTTGGTAAATATTTTTATCATTACATCGTAATAAAACATAAACTATATCAAATTAATAGACGATTAAGAAAATGCAGAGCAAAGGGCTGATTAAATTTTTGGTAGCCGTATTGACATTAGCCTGTCTATACGCGTTATCATTTACATTTGTTACTAGGAAAGTAGAGCGAGACGCTAAAGCTTATGCTGGCGGAGACATTTCTAAAGAGAAATCTTATTTAGATTCTATCGCTGGAGAAGTAGTGTACAATTTAGGTATTGCTAAATACACATACAGAGAATGTAAAGCACAAGAGTTGCCTTTAGGTCTAGACCTAAAAGGTGGTATGAACGTAACAATGGAAATTTCATTGGATGAATTGATTCAAAATCTAGCAAACAATCCAAAAGATGAAAAATTCAACAATGCGTTGAACACAGCAATTCAAAAAAGTAAATCAACAAACAAATCTATTGTAGATTTATTTATTGATGAATACAAAGCATCAGGTGCAACAGCATCTCTAGCATCTTTTTTCGCAACAAAAGATAATTCGACATTCATTACTAACACTAGTTCTGAAGCTGATGTTAAGAAATTTTTGCAATTAGAAGCAGACAATGCTATCCAAAACTCATACAAAGTTTTACGTACTCGTATTGACAAATTTGGTGTAGCATCTCCTAACATTCAGATTCAACAAGGTACAAACCGTATCTTAATCGAATTACCAGGTGTAAATGATGCAGATCGTGTTCGTAAATTGTTACAGGGTTCAGCTAAATTAGAATTCTTCGAGACACATAACAATGTGGAAGTACATGGTCTATTGAACACTATCAATAGTACTTTAGCCTCTTCATTGAAATCTACAGAGAACACTGTAGCGAAGTCAGACTCAACTGTAGCAGACACCACTAAGAAAGAGAATAAATTATTAGCTAGTCTAGGTGGAAATACTTCAGCAAAAACGGATTCAACTGCTGATTTAGCAAACTTAACTGCTCAAAACCCTTTATTTAGTGTTTTGTATCCAGCAGTATATCAAGGTCCAAACGGACAGCCAGAATTAATTCCTGGTCCACAAGTAGGTTCTGCAGCATTAAAAGACACATCAAAAGTTAATGCATATTTCAACAGACCAGAAGTAAAATCGCTAATTCCAGCAAATGTTAAATTACTATGGGCTGTAAAACCAGAGCAAAACGCTGAAATATTATCTTTATATGCTATCAAAGTAAGTGCTGGTGAAACTGGCGCAGTACTTTCAGGTGATGTGATTACAGACGCAAGAGATGAGTTTGATCCACAAACAAATTCTCCTGTAGTAAGTATGAAGATGAACTCATATGGAGCTAAAGAATGGCGTCGCGTAACAGCTAAAGCTTCACAAAAGAAAGAAGCAATTGCTATTGTATTAGACAATGTAGTATACTCTGCCCCTACTGTGCAATCAGAAATCGCAGGAGGTAACTCATCCATATCGGGTAACTTCACTATTGAAGACACGAAAGATTTAGCTAACGTATTAAAATCAGGACGTCTTCCTACTACCGCTAAAATCGTTGAAGAAGCAATTGTAGGTCCATCATTAGGTCAAGCAGCTATTGATGCTGGTGTTAACTCTTCTATGATTGCCGTTGTTGTAGTTATGCTTTTCATGGTTGCTTATTATAACAGAGCGGGTTGGGCAGCAAATATTGCGGTAATTTTCAACGTATTCTTCTTGATGGGTATTCTAGCTTCATTAAATGCTGTATTAACATTACCAGGTATTGCCGGTATCGTATTGACAATGGGTACAGCTGTAGATGCTAACGTACTTATCTACGAGCGTATTCGTGAAGAAATCCGTAACGGAAAAAATATGAAACAAGCAATTGAAGAAGGATACAAACATGCGATGTCTTCAATCTTGGATTCTCAAATCACTACTTTCTTAGTAGGTGTTGTATTATTTTTCTTCGGTTCAGGACCTATTTTAGGATTTGCAACGACATTAATGGTAGGTATTATTACATCACTATTTACATCTATCTTTATTTCTCGCTTAATTTTCGAATTTATGCTGAAGAGAGAGATGAAAATCAGTGTATCTTTCCCTTGGTCAGCAAACACTTTACTTGGCGCTAACTACCAATTCATCAAAAAACGTAAAATTTATTACGCTATCTCTTTAGTAGCGATTGCTATTTCTCTTATCTCTATTTTCACAAAAGGATTTAGTTTAGGAGTGGATTTCCAGGGAGGTCGTACATATACTGTTCGTTATGACAATGCAGTAAACTTGGAAGAGGTACGTAAAAACTTAGATGAAGTTTTTGAATCTACTACTGAGGTAAAAACATTTGGCTCAACAAATCAAATACGTGTTACAACGACTTATCATATTACAGAGACATCAGATGAAGCAGATGCAGAAGTATTAGGTAAACTAAACAGTGGATTGGCTAAAGTTTCGGGTAATGATTTCGAGATCCTTTCGTCACAAAAAGTAGGACCTTCAATTGCATCAGATATTACAGAAAGAGCTGGGTGGTCTGCAGTAATTTCAATCTTAATTATCGCAGTATACATCTTAGTTCGTTTCCACAAATGGCAATATTCAGCTGGTGCTGCAGTTGCAACTATACATGACGGATTGATTTTATTAGGTTTATTCTCAATATTAGATGGTATTGTACCATTCTCTTTGGATATTGACCAGCATTTCGTAGCTGCATTCTTAACAGTACTGGGTTATTCTGTGAATGATACCGTAGTTGTATTTGACCGTATCCGCGAAGATATCAACAAATCAGCTGGAGTAAACAGAAGTTTTGGTGAGGTTATTAATCATGCAATTAACACCACTTTAAGTCGTACAATTATTACATCATTAACTTTAATATTCGTATTGATTGTATTATTTATTTTCGGTGGAGAAGTTATTAGAGGATTTGCTTTTGCAATCTTAGTAGGTATAGTCGTAGGTACATACTCTTCTATCATGTTAGCTGCACCTGCAGTATATGATTTAGGAAAGAATAGTGCTAACATTGCTAAACCTAAAAATGCAGAACCAAAAGTTGTTACTCCATAATAAAAAACTGGAGCATATAAAAAAGGGGTTATCGGAATAGATAACCCCTTTTTGTTTATCACAAATTCATCATAAAAAAAGCCTATACAGACAACCCCACATATTTTTTATAGATTTGTATAAATAACAATTTATATGAAAAAAATGACGCTTTCGACTCTATTACTAAGTACAATACTTGGGATATCGGGTTGCTCAAACTCTTCTAATACGAATACAAATTCTACTGCAAATGTAGAAAACCATGATGGACATGATCATGCAGGTCACGACCACAGCAGCCATAGCCATACCTCCAAAGCAGCAGAACAACAACAAAAAATAGAAGAACTATCGCAAAAAGCGCCAGCACAAGTCTTACCTCCATTCAAATTTTACAAAGTAAAGTCGGGTATATCGTTTACTAATGACGATATCCCAAAGGGTAAAAAAACTGCATTCATTTTATTCGATCCAAGTTGTGGGCATTGCCAGATAGAGGCTGGACAATTAGGAAAGAACTATGCTAAAATCAAAAATGTAAATCTTTATTTTATCTCTATGAATGACCCTGCATTAATGGCCAATTTCTTAGAGACTTTTGGAAAAGAATTGGTGGGTAAACCTAATGTAGAAGTATTGTACGATAAAAATCAAGATTTCATTCAAAAGATCCATGTGCCTAAACAATTCCCAGCAAACTATGTATATACTGCCGAAGGCAAATTACAATCACATTGGGACGGAGATAAAAAAATTGATTTCATTCTAACAGAATACACAAAATAAGCGAATGAAAATAGCAATAAATGGATTTGGGCGAATTGGAAGACATACCCTTCGCAATTTGCTCAAAAGAAATTTAAATGATATTGAAGTTGTTGCTATTAATGATTTAACAAGCACATCTACCCTAGCTCATTTATTTAAGTATGACTCGGTTCATGGTCCCTTTGGTGGAGAAGTGACATATGACGAAAATTATTTATCAATTAATGGGCATAAAATTTTAGTTACCCAAGAAAAAAATCCAACAGATTTACCTTGGGTAAAACTTGAAATTGATGTAGTAATAGAATCTACCGGATATTTTACGACTAGAGAAAAATCGAATCTACACTTAATCGCTGGTGCAAAACAAGTAATTATTTCTGCTCCATCACCAGATAAGGAAGTTCCTACTGTCGTACTAGGAATTAATGACATTAATTTTGACTGGGATGCACCTATCTTTTCTAATGCATCATGTACTACAAATAATGTAGCTCCATTGGTAAAAATATTAGATGAGAATTGGGGAATTCAAGATGGTTATATTACCACCGTACACTCCATGACGGGTGACCAAAATTTGCATGATGCTCCTCATCGAGATTTACGAAGAGCACGTGCAGCTTCATCATCTATCATTCCTACCAGTACTGGGGCAGCAAAGGCTATCACCAATGTATTTCCACATTTAGAAGGTAAATTAGGCGGTGCAGGAATACGTGTTCCCGTTTTAAATGGCTCTTTGACTGATTTCACCTGTACATTGAAGAATGAAACTACAGTTAGCGAAATCAATGAAAAATTTAAAAGTGCTGCCGCGAATGAATTAAAACAAGTCCTCTGTTACACCGAAGACCCAATTGTATCTGTCGACATCATAAACAATCCGTATTCTTGTGTATTTGATGCACAATTAACTTCCATCGTAGGTGGCTTAGTAAAAGTTGTCGGGTGGTATGATAATGAATTTGGATATTCCAATCGCTTAGTAGACATATTAGAAAAATTGAGTAAGAGATGATACGTTTTATCACAGCCCAACAAACGTTAACATTACGTTCATTAGTATTACGAGATGGCTTACCCGAAGCTGAATGTATTTTTGATCATGATACTATTCCTACAACATTTCATTTAGGCTATTTCACTAATAATAATGAGTTAGTTTGCATATTAACATGCATGAAAGATAATCACGGCAAAATCCCCAAAGATGCTTACCGCTTACGTGGCATGGCAACTCATCCAGATCATAGACGCAAAGGTTATGCGGCGGAATTGTTAAATGCAGCTATAGAACACCTCAAAAACCAGTTGGGAATAGAATACATGTGGTTCAACGCCAGAACGATAGCCTTTCCTTTCTATGAAGCTTTGGGTTTCGAATTTATTTCAGACGAATTTGATATCCCAGGAATAGGACCACATCGTGAAATGTATAAGCTGCTTTAACTAAAAAGGCTTTAAAATTAATAAAGCCTTTTACATTTCTCGTTCTACTCCTAAACCAAATAGCGCAAAATCGTATTTGACAGGGTCATTTTTATCTAAAAGTAACAAATTACCAGTTAATTCTACAGCAGCTTTCCAAGTTAATTTGTCTAAAGTAATTAAATGAAATTTTCGCGCTACACGTTCCACATGCACATCACATGGGCAGATCAATTGTGATGCTGATATTCGATTCCAAATACCAAAATCAACTCCCCTATTATCTACACGAACCATCCACCGTAAAAACATATTTAGACGCTTACAAGTAGATTTTTGTACTGGCGAACTAACATGTTTCCTAGTACGTAAAGGGAAATCAGGCAACGAAAAGAAATACTGCTTAAATTCATTTAATGATTTTTCAATCGAAATTTCTTTTGGTTTCAACTTTTCCTGTCCGATCAAAAAAGCATCTTCCAAAGAATCAAAACGAGTATAGTGATAGCGAAAGAATTCAACAAAATAGAGCAAGTCCGTATCATTAAATGTACGATGCTTAAATCCCAACAAAGCCTTCAAATCCTCCTCTTGATGATTCATAATAAATTCATGAGGTGAACCGTCCATGCGCTCAATCAGTTCTCTACACTTATTGATAATAGTTTTTCGCTGTCCCCAAGCCAAAATAGAAGCTATAAAACCCATGATTTCTATATCCTGCTTTTTCGTAAATAGATGCGGAATACAAATCGGATCGTTCGCTATAAAATTCGGTTGATTGTATTCGTCAACCTTACTGTCTAAAAATTCTTTAAGATTAAAATCTGACATATTAATTATTGAATCTTACTTTAAACCAGTTCGCAGCATCTGGCTTACGATAAACTAATTCAGCTATCTCTAATTTTCCCATTTCAGCCAATTGCTCAAGTCGCTCAAACAGAAAGAAATCACCAATACCTCCACTTTTAAATTTAAAATACATATCCGCTAAAGTGAATCCAACAACTCGAGGACCAGCTTGAAACTCATTATTACATCTATTAATTAGCATTTCATCAAAAAAACTAATATCTCCCTCTTCCAAAGTTCCATTATTTAAATTCCTCAAATCAGTATTATTAATTAATATTCTATTCCATTCATCAATTAGATTCTGCTTTTCATTTTTGGCTAACACTCTAAAATTTTGACCTGCAACAAATGCATTTTCTGGATTACAAATGCTTAAGTAGCCTAAATTTATTTCTTGTCCACGAACATTATATCCAAATACATTTTGCCAATCAATACTATAAATATCTACGTTTAAATCTTTCAAAAAATCAACAACTGCACATTTCCATACATATTCACTAGCATCATTTCCCAACCAAATAAATACTCGATCATGCTGTTGAATTCTTTCCAATAACAATTTACAGTCTTTTACATTTTTCTTTCTTAGGTCACTCCAAATATCTTCACCGTAGAAATCCTCAAACCATTTTACACGATCCTCAATTCCTTTCAAGGTTTTTAGATCATACAATTTTCCTTCATTCAAATTATCCATTAATGTGATTAACTCAATATTTGAATTAGAAAAATCAACAATCTGACTTTGTTAAAACACAGCTTTTGCTTGTTCTCCATAGATGATATGATATTCTTTTTTCATTGGTTTAGGTTTAAAAATCCAAAGGAGAAATATACTTAAAACTATAATTAAGCTCTTTAATAATTTTCGAACCATCAACCATTTTTTGAAAAGAATGTTCTGGTTGAAAATCTGAAGGCAATTGAAAATTATATTTTTGAGCTGAAGCTAGAATTACCTCTTTCTTCGGCGGGTGTTCAGGCGCTACGAGATTATAAATTGGATGATTAAGATCTGTTTCAAATCCTTGTACAATCAATTCTACCACATCGTCCACATGGATAAAGTTAGCAAGTTGATCACCTGTTGAACAAATCCTATTTTCAAAATATTTCGCAAAAATTCGGTTGTTACCAAATAATCCTCCTAAACGATAAATATGAGTGTTTTTAAAAGTAATTTTCTGCTCTGCAACAAATAATCTTTCATTTAAATCATCTGCAAAGTCTTCTGTAAAAATGCCATCCTTATCGGGATAGATTCCTATGGAACTCAAGTAGAGTTGCCTTTGATATGTAATATTTTTAAGGTAATTACTTACATGCGCAAATCGGTTGGAGATTTCATCGACTGAATTTTTAGAGCTTGCAGGAATACTATTCAGCACGTAATTAAAAGTAGTAGGAAATTCTAATATAGAATTCTCCTTATCAAAATCTACTATTGCAACATGCAAACCTAATAAATTAAGGTAATTCTTTTTCTCCTCCGAAGTACAAGTCGCATACACTTCAAAACCTTTATCGATATAATACTTTGCAATCTCTTCCCCTACCCAACCGCATCCTAAAATCAATATTCTCATCTAGCTAATTTAAACAAAAAGCGCAAAGAATAATCTTTGCGCTTCTCAAATAATATGTATGTACTATTAATACGATTTTGCGAATAGAACGCGTTTCTTAGAAGGTTTACCCGTGAAGATACAAACTCCATCTTCTTCTTCGAAGTCCAACGGAATACAACGAGTAGTCGCTTTTGTTTCTTCTTTCACACGTTTCTCTGTTTCAGGCGTACCATCCCAGTGACAAGAAACAAAACCACCTTTGTTTTCTAACACATCCTTGAATTCTTCGTACGAATTTACTTCTGTAATATGTGAATCACGGAAATTCAATGCTTTTTGGAATATATTATCTTGAATTTCATCTAATAACGCAACAATATGACTTCCCAATCCTTCCTGTGCAACAGTTTCCTTGGTTTGCGTATCACGACGTGCCAATTCCACTGTCCCATTTTGCATATCACGCGCACCAATAGCTACACGTAAAGGAACACCTTTCAATTCCCATTCTGCAAATTTAAATCCTGGACGTTGCGTATCGCGGTCATCATATTTTATTGAAACATCTTGAGCTTTCAATTCAGCATTCAAACTATTGACAAAAGCATCAATGTTAGCTTTTTCTTCCTCCGATTTGAAAATTGGTACAATTACCACTTGAATTGGAGCTAATTTAGGTGGTAACACCAAACCTTGATCATCCGAGTGAGCCATAATCAAAGCGCCCATCAAACGGGTAGAGACACCCCAAGAAGTAGCCCATACATGCTCTTGCTTACCTTCTTTTGAAGTGAATTTAACATCAAAAGCTTTCGCAAAATTTTGACCTAAGAAATGAGAAGTACCTGCCTGCAACGCTTTACCATCTTGCATCAATGCTTCAATAGTATAGGTATCTAACGCACCCGCAAATCGCTCTGATTCTGTTTTACGACCACGAATAACTGGCACTGCTAAAGTATTTTCTGCAAATTCGGCATACACATTTATCATTTGTTCTGTTTCTGCAATTGCCTCTTCAGATGTAGCATGTGCCGTATGGCCTTCTTGCCACAAAAATTCTGCTGTACGCAAAAATAAACGTGTACGCATCTCCCAACGCACCACATTCGCCCATTGATTGACCAAAATAGGTAAGTCACGGTATGATTCTATCCATCCTCTATATGTATTCCAAATAATAGTTTCGGAAGTCGGACGAACGATTAATTCTTCTTCCAATTTAGCATCTTCATCCACAATGATATTACCAGTACCATCATCTTTAAGACGATAATGTGTTACCACAGCACACTCTTTCGCGAATCCTTCTACGTGCGAAGCTTCCTTAGAGAAAAATGATTTGGGGATAAACAAAGGAAAATACGCATTACTATGTCCAGTTTCTTTGAAACGCTTATCCAAAATAGCTTGCATACGCTCCCAAATAGCATAACCATAAGGCTTAATCACCATACAACCTCTTACCGCAGAATTCTCTGCCAAATCCGCCTTGATAACTAGATCATTATACCATTGTGAATAGTCTTCACTACGACTTGTTATTCCTTTGCTCATTTTATTTATATCACCTTGTTAATCAGAAAAAACATACTTAAAATGTATATATTTCCTTCCTGTAAATATTTATTTCTATTTTTGATAAGGGGTATTAAACCTTTGCTAAAATTCGCGTCTAAGATAATAAAAAGACGTTGGATTTTCCACAACAACAAGTGATAAAGATATTATGAAAGCGAATAGATTACTTACAGGAAGTTTGACCGTAGCAATAGCAGTAGCTATTAGCTCGTGTTCGACAGGTAGACAAATTGCTTATAAAGATGATATGTATAACAATCGTCAAGCAAATGTAGACCAACCTTACCAAAGTCCAGATTATTATTATTCTGACGAAGAATATGCTCAGCAAAATAATCAATATTACGCGGACGAATATTCTGATGAAGAATATGAAGAAGAGGGTTATGAAGATTTGACTTATGCAAATCGTATCAATCGTTTTTATTATTCAACACCAGGTATGACATATTATGATCCGTTCTTTGATCCATGGTTTGGTTACGGCTATGGAGGAATGGGGCTAGGATGGTCAAACTGGGGTTGGGGCTCTAACTGGTCATTAGGTTTTGGCTGGGGCTATCCATATTCAAATTTTGGCTATAACTGGGGATGGGGAAATCCTTACAACTCATTTGGATGGGGCAATCCTTATCGTTACGGATCTTACTGGGGACATAATTCATTTTATAATCATTGGGGACATCCTTATTACGGTAATTATGGTAACGTAGGCTATGGAAATGGATATAGACCACGTACAAATTACGCATCCGTTCGTTCAAACAATCGAGGCATGTACGATTCACGTGTAAGTAGTCGTTCATCAGATCGAAGATCCGCAAATACAGTTTCACGTAGTGTAAGTAGAGATGCTAGCGGCAGAATTGTCACAGGGACACGTTCCGCAGTAAGAAATAATGATAGATCATCAAGTCGTGGGAGTTCTACACGTACAGAGAACGGTACAATCAATCGTGGCACGAGTA
Source organism: Sphingobacterium bovistauri (assembly GCF_020295405.1). Taxonomy (GTDB): domain Bacteria; phylum Bacteroidota; class Bacteroidia; order Sphingobacteriales; family Sphingobacteriaceae; genus Sphingobacterium; species Sphingobacterium bovistauri. Next base: position 22,080 of record NZ_JADEYP010000014.1, on the reverse strand, counting down.
GTCGCAGTGTGAGTGACAGAACTAATTCTACAGGAAATAGAGGATCCATTCAAAGAGGAACATCTTCTAGAGGCGTTTCTTCTGATAGAGAAACAATACAAAGAGGCACCCAAGGTAGAACTGTATCACCGAGTACTGATAGATCATCTCGCCCTACAACTACCGATCGTTCTTCTACAAGATCTACTACTTCGGACAGAAGCGTTAGACCAACAAATTCGTCTCCATCTAGTTCGTCTAGAGATTCTGGTTCATCATACACACCTCCTAGTTCATCTAGAAGTAGTGGCTCGTCGTATACACCATCAAGCTCTTCAGGATCATCATCAAGAGGTTCATCAAGTGGATCATCATCAAGTGGGTCAAGTTCTTCAGGTTCTAGTGGCAGATCTTCAAGACGTTAAGATATTAATAATGCCAGTCTTTCTAGACTGGCATTTACATAAAAACAATTTAAGATAACATGAAAATTAAAAATATAGTTTTATCCATTTTTGTTTCAAGCCTTTACTGGGGATATGCGAATGCACAATCTGTCAATGATGCTGTAACTTTTAGTAAAGATGACAACCCGGCATCTGCCCGTATTAAAGGGATGGGAAATGTTCAAACTTCACTCGGAGGCGATATTACTTCTATTAACGGTAATCCTGCTGGATTGGGTTTCTTTAGCCAATCCGATATATCCATTACATTTGATTATTTGCAAAACGGCAACAAAACTGACTTTTTAGGCACTAACTCATCTAGCAACAAAGGGAAATTTGGAATTGGGCAGGTAGGCGTGGTATTTAACTTTCCTAACCACAATCAAATTGGTGATTATGCAGGTTGGCAAAACTTCAATATGGGGGTAAGCTATAACAAAAAGCAAGATTTCAACAATTCACTAATTTATAATGGAATTAATTCTGCAACATCCTATGTTAACAATTTAACAGATTTAATGGATGCTGACATTGATTTTAGAAATGATTTTTACGATTCATATCTAGTTGAAAAATTCAAAGATAACTCTCTAGGTTATTTCCCATTAGCAGAAGAATTTTACGACAAAGATCAACTAAATGATGTATTGACCAAAGGATCACACAGTAATACAGCCATAGCAATTGGCGGAAATTACAATAATACATTTTATATTGGTGCTACATTAGGTTTATCCTTTTTCAAATACGAGAAAAGTAAAATTTTCGAAGAAAATGGTTTTACAAAGCTAGCGCAAGACGTAGCTAAAGATAATCCTGACTCTGATTTTGCTAATCCTAATTCAGCTGATTATATCAAATTTGGTGACAAAAGCTATCATTTATTAGATGATTATTCTCAGACAAACGAGGGAGCTGGAGTAGATTTTAAATTAGGTATGATATTTAAACCTGCTACAGACTGGAATATTGGATTAACATTGACTACACCAACATGGTTAAGTATCTCCGAAAGAACTGATGCTTTTACAGATGTTAGCTTTTATCCAGATATAAATTCAACAACAAGTTTTCATACTTACGAGTCAGACATGTACTCTAGCGACCAAGATTATAGTCTTACCACGCCTTGGAAATTTGCTTTAGGAGCTACTAAATTCTTTAACAGAGGACTTTTCAGCGCGGAGATGGAGTACTTGACTTACAATACCATTCGTTATAATAATCCTACTCGATTAAATTCATATACTGAAATTAATAATATAATTAAAGACGAGTTGAAAGGTGCTTTAAATGTGCGTCTAGGAGGAGAATACCTACTTAATAATATGATAAGCGCACGTGCTGGATTTAATTATTTTGGAAATCCTTACCAATATGCTGACGATTCAAATATGAGCGGAAGTGCTGGGCTTGGATTCAAATTAAGTAATAGTATATATATGGATCTTGCAGTAGTACATCAGGTGAATTCTTACAGCTCATCTCCTTATACACTAAGTCAATTTTGGCACGACAATGGAAGTTACGAACCTGTAGCTGATATTAAACATAATAGAACCAACGCTGTATTGACATTAGGTGCTAAGTTTTAGTAGACCTTTTACTAAAGATATATAGTGAGAGTGAAGACTTTATTTTGTTTTCACTCTTTTTGTTTTATTTATTTAAGAATCTTACTTTTAAGTATAAATCCAAAACCATGGGAGAAATAGGTTCTTATTTATTAAGTGTTTTTATTGGAATAGGATTAGCCTCCGCAACTGGGTTCCGCGTTTTTTTACCCTTATTTTTTGTTAGCTTAGCCTCCTATTTCAATTGGATTCCAATGCAAGAAGACTGGATTTGGTTAGCATCTTTACCAGCACTTATTGTATTAGGTGTGGCGATGTTATTTGAAATACTAGCTTATTATATTCCTTTCGTTGATAATATAATGGACTCAATAGCTATTCCATTATCAGCAATAGCTGGGACAGTTTTATTCTCATCACAATTTGCAGAAAGCAATGAAATACTAAAATGGGGTCTTGGCATTATAGCTGGTGGGGGTACTGCAGCAACAATAAGTACCGCATTATCAGGATTACGTGTAGCTTCTTCAACAAGCACTGGTGGATTAGGAAATTCTGTCGTATCAACAGTAGAAAACACAGGCGCAACACTAATGAGTGTACTAGCTGTTTTTCTTCCAATACTAGCTACCATAATAACGGTTGTTATACTTTACTATTTCTTTCGCTTTGGTCGAAAAATATGGAACAAAAACTCTTCAAAACCGAGTAATTCTGAATCCTAATTATCTTGCATACTTTTCGTTATCTTATCAAGATTCAAGCTATTAGCCATAGCTGAGAAAATACGATGATAAACACCTTTCAAATCGTATAAATCTTCATGCGTACCATCTTCTACAACCCTCCCCTTTTCCATCACAATAATATGAGATGCATCAATAATTTGAGAGATGGAATGAGAAACGATAACTACAGTTCTTCCCACTTTAATGGCATCAAGACTGTTTTTGATTTGCTCTGTTGCAATGGCATCCAAATTGGCTGTAGGTTCATCCAAAAAAATTATAGGTGGATTTTTCAAAAACATTCGTGCTATAGCAATTCGCTGTTGCTGCCCGCCAGAAAGCAAATGTGCCTCTGAATCGTATCCTTTGGGCAATTCTATAATTTGCTCATGTATATAAGCTTTCATAGCAGCTCTCTTTACTTCATCAATAGAACTATCAATCTTTCCATAGCGAATATTATCAGCGATAGTTCCTTTGAAAATATGATTCTTTTGCAAAACCAACCCAATATTTTCGCGTAGAAAATGTGTATCGTATTCACTCAAATCAACTCCATCTAAAAATATTTGACCTGATGAAGGATAGTAAAACTTATCTAAAACATTTATAACCGTACTTTTTCCAGCGCCACTTAAACCTACTAAAGCCGTAATTTGATTAGGTTCGATTTTCATGGATACATTATGCAAAGCAGATATCCCATTCGGGTATTCAAAATTCACGTTGCGCATTTCAATAGCTCCTGTTATATGTGTAGGACGATAGGTTCCAGTTGACTCCTTTTGATCATCAGCTTTTAGAATAACAAAAAAACTCTCCGAATATATTAATGCATCATTAACTTCGTCGTAAATACGATGTAATTGTCTTATAGGTGCAGATACATTATTAAACAACATAATATGAAACATAATTGCGCCTAATGTCATCTGCTCATCTAACACAAAATAAGCAGTCAAAATAATAACAAGCACAATACCAATCTGTTCAATAAAACTTTTGAGACTATCAAAAATATAGCTCGTCTTACGCGTTGACATTTGATTTTCCGTCATATCGTACTGTATTTGCTGATGACGGGCAGCCTCTTCTTTTTCACGTACGAATGATTTGATAACCGTGATAGAGTCGATAAGATTAATTATTTGATTGTTTTTGTTCTCTCTGAAATAACGCATATTTCGTCTAAATCCAGAAAGCCGAGCAGCTTGCCTTTGCGAAATGTAAAAATAAATAGGAACTGTAATTAACCCAACCAACCCTACATAAAAGTTGGCAAGAAACATAAATACCAATGCAACTATAGCGGTAGTAAAGAGTGGTAATATATCGATAAAGAAATTTTGTACTAATCTAGTTAATGAGCTGATTCCTGCATCAATCCGTGTTTGAAGCTTACCCGATTCATTCTCTTCATTCGTATAAAAAGCCATTCTATAGGTCAGTATTTTTTGCACAATACTTTGTGAAAAGTCGCGAGCAATCATGATTTTCAGCTTTTCACCATAAAATTTCTGACCAAATTGGACTATCGAATAAATGATTTCCTTCCCCAGTAAAATAGCCGAAATGATACCAACGATATGAAGCCCCTGATTAAGAGGCGTCTTATTTACTAATAAGTCACTTATTTTATCGACTGTATATTTCAGCACAAAGGCATTAATCTGTGCTGCAAATGAACCAATTACAGTCAATCCTAATGCGATAAATATGAGATTCTTGTAGGGTTTTACAAATGGTAGTATATTTTTGTACAGATTACTTATTGTCATAAGTGAATATAACAATAAGTAACCCTTTTTGTTTAAAAAGAATTATTTACAAACTATTGTCTTGATTCCAAGAGAATCAAACAATTCCTGAAAAGCTGGCGGGATATCATCACTTATTATCACATCAATATTCGAGAAATCCGCTATTTTACCAAAGCTTTTACGTCCAAATTTACTAGAATCTGCCAATATGATTACTTCGTGTGCTACATCTATCATCTTTTGATTTAATAAAGCCTCTTGTGCACTGGTTGTCGATATTCCATAATCCAAATCAATACCATCGACCCCCAAAAATAATTTGGAACAAAAAAATTGATTTAGAATATGGATAGCATATTGCCCCGTAACAGAAGAAGATGTATGACGTACCGGTCCTCCTAATTGTATTACTTCGACATTAATATACTTTAGCAACTCGAGGGTTACATTAAGTGCTGAAGTAACAACAGTAAGATGTCCCTGTGGCAAAATTTCACGTGCAAAAAATTGAGTTGTTGTACCTGAACCAATTATAATAGAATCATTTGTCGTCACAAAATTAGCTGCTGCTTTTGCTATTATTCGTTTTTCATCCTCATGAATCTTTTCCTTTTCAATTACTGAACGATCGGTCTGATAAGGGTTTTGTTTAGTTACACCGCCATGTGTACGATACACTAATCCAGAATCTTCTAGAAATTGTAAATCCTTACGAATGGTTACCGAAGATACTCCCAAAGTTTCACATAGCTCTACTACAGAAACATGTCCTTTAAGATTTACTTCTTTTATAATGTGCTGATGGCGTTCGACATTGTTCATAATAGTTTAAAATTATCAAAATATTCCAAAACGAAAGAAAAAGAAAAATATATTTTCCTTTTCTTTCGTTTATTTACGTTTTTTAGTATTTTTACCTCATAACCAAAACATAATTACAGCATATCAAAATGAAATTTACTAGAAACGAAGCTATAAGAAGCATTGAAAGCACACAAGATTGGGATGTTACAATAATTGGGGGTGGCGCAACTGGGCTTGGTATAGCTGTAGATGCCGCATCCAGAGGTTATAAAACATTACTCGTTGAAAAATATGACTTTGCAAAAGGCACATCAAGTAAAAGTACCAAATTAGTACATGGAGGTGTCCGTTATTTGGCGAATGGGGACATAAAACTTGTGATGTCTGCTCTTAAAGAAAGAGGGCTTATATTCAAAAATGCACCTCACGTTTCTTTTGTACAAAGCTTTGTGATTCCATCGTATAATTTTTTTGGCAAAATGAAGTTTTTAATTGGTTTAAAACTTTATGATTGGTTGGCTGGAAATCTTCGCATTGGAAAATCGACGTTATTAAATAAAGCTGAGGTTGTCGAAAAATTACCTAAAGTAAAGCAAAAGAATCTCATCGGTGGTATCCAATATTTTGATGGACAATTTGATGATGCAAGATTAGCATTAAACCTTGGACAAACAGCCCATGAAAATGGAGCAGTGGTTTTAAATTATGCAGATGTAACAGCGATTACGAAAAATAGTGAAGGCATAGTGAATGGCATAGAGTTTATCGAAAGAGATTCAAATAAAAAATATACAATCAGATCAAAATCAGTTATTAATGCTACAGGCATCTTTGTAGATGATATTTTAAAATTAGATGTAGCTACACACAAAAACTTAGTACGTCCAAGTCAAGGAGCACATATTGTTATTGATAAAAAGTTTTTGGGAAATATTGATGCATTAATGATTCCTGAAACTAGTGATGGTCGTGTACTATTTGGTGTGCCATGGCATGATAAAGTTCTTTTAGGAACTACAGACACGCCTTTAAACGAACACCAGATTGAACCAAGACCACTGGAAGAAGAAATTGAATTTATATTAAACACAGCCGATGCATATCTTGAAAATGCACCAAAAAGAGAAGATGTATTAAGTGTATTTGCTGGATTACGACCTCTTGCTGCTCCGACTAGTAGCGACAGCAACAGTACTAAAGAAATCTCTCGTGATCATAAATTAATCAAAAGTAATTCGGGTTTAGTGACGATTACGGGTGGTAAATGGACTACGTATCGTAAAATGGCTGAAGAAACTGTAAATATGGCTATCTCAGTAGCTGCCTTACCATACAAAGAATGTACAACTACTACTTTACAAATTCATGGATATTCAACAGAAAAACGTGATGGACACTGGCAAGTTTATGGGTCAGACACTGAAGAAATTAAAAAATTAATTATAGAAACACCATCATTAGGAAACAAACTACATGAAAGATTTGATTTCATAGAAGCTGAAGTGGTATGGGCTAGTAGAAACGAAATGATTTATAATATTGAAGATTTCTTAGCCCGCAGGATTCGTTTTCTTTTATTAGATGCGAAATCCTCCTTAGAAGCCGCTCCGCGAGTAGCAGCATTGATGGCTCAAGAACTTCAAAAAGATCAAAATTGGATTGATGAGCAATTAGCAAGTTATAATGCATTAGTCAAAAACTACACATTATAAAATAATAGATAACGATATAAACCAAATTAGAGATGAAAAAGGAATACATTCTTTCCTTAGATCAAGGTACAACGAGTTCTCGTGCTATCTTATTCAACCACAATGGGGAGATTGTGGAAGTCGCACAGAAAGAATTTAAACAAATCTATCCTAAATCTGGATGGGTGGAACACGACGCACAAGAAATTTGGTCTACACAGCTTGCTGTGATGACTGAGGCTATTGCAAAAGCGCATGTCAAACTTGATTCTATAAAAGGTATAGGCATCACCAATCAACGTGAAACAACTATCGTCTGGCATCGCAAAACGGGCAAACCTATTTATAATGCTATTGTTTGGCAAGATCGTCGGACAGCAGATTATTGTAAATCAATTGCCGAAAGGGGATTAGACACGTTAATTCAAGAAAAAACAGGCTTACTTATTGATGCCTATTTTTCGGCATCAAAGATTAATTGGATCTTAGATAATGTAGAAGGCGCTAGACGCATGGCTGAAAATGGTGAACTTGCTTTCGGAACAGTAGATTCTTGGTTAGTTTACAATTTGACCAATGGTGAAAAACACGTCACTGATGTTTCCAACGCATCTAGAACTTTATTACTAAATATAAATACATTAGAATGGGATCAAGAATTGTTAGATATTTTTGATGTACCTCAATCTATGTTACCACAGGTAGCTAGTAGTTCGGAATTGTACGGACATACTTCCTTAGAAATTGGTAATGTCAATATTCCAATTGCGGGTATTGCAGGAGATCAACAAGCTGCGCTTTTTGGTCAATTGTGCACCGAAGAAGGAATGGTAAAAAACACCTACGGAACAGGATGTTTCTTATTGATGAACATCGGAAACAAGCCCGTAATCTCTAAAAACAAACTCGTAACGACTGTCGCCTGGAAGATCGGCAACGATGTGAAATATGCCTTAGAAGGTAGTATCTTCATTGGTGGAGCTGTTGTCCAATGGTTACGTGATGAATTGGGAATAATCAAAAAATCATCAGAAGTTGAAGCATTAGCAACAAGTGTATCCGACAGTAATGGGGTATATTTAGTACCTGCATTTTCAGGTTTGGGTGCTCCACACTGGAATGCAAATGCACGTGGAACTATTGTGGGTCTTTCTCGTGGTTCCAAAGATGCGCACATCGCTCGTGCAGCATTAGAAAGCATTGCCTATCAAACCTATGATATCTTAAAAGCAATGGAAAATGACTCCACCAACAAAATTCAAGAAGTACGAGTAGATGGTGGTGCAACTAGGAACAATTTTCTAATGCAATTTCAAGCGGATATTGTACAAACTAAGGTAATCCGACCAGCAATCACAGAAACAACGGCAATGGGCGCTGCTTTTTTAGCAGGTTTAGCTGTTGGGTTTTGGAAAGATATCGATGAATTGAAATCACTTTGGAAAGAGGATAAAACTTTTTCTCAATCAACAGATTCTTCAAAAAATAAAGAATTGTTGCGTGAATGGAAAAGAGCTACAGAAACAGCAAAATTCTGGGCTAATTATAATGACTAATAATTATTACTAATAAAAAACAAATATTATGACACCTATATTAGCAGAATTTATTGGTACTGCAGTTATGATCCTTTTAGGAGGTGGAGTAGTTGCAAACGTGGTATTGAATGGTACAAAAGGTAACAATTCAGGTTGGATAGTAATTACTACCGCATGGGCAGTTGCCGTTTTTGTAGGCGTAACGATAGCAGGTCCTTACAGTGGAGCACATCTTAATTGCGCTGTAACGTTATCTGTATTGATGATGGGGAAATTAACTCTATCGACAGCTTTAAGTTACATGGCAGCTCAATTATTAGGTGCTATGGTAGGTGCGTTTTTGGTATGGGCAATGTATAAAGATCATTTCGACCAGACAGAAGATCCAGGTACTAAACAAGCTGTTTTTTGTACCGCTCCAGCCATTAAAAATCTACCTCGAAATTTATTGAGTGAAATATTAGGAACCTTTGTATTAATATTTACAATACTTCATTTTAAAGATGCGGCACTTGACAACAGCACCCCTATTGGCTTAGGTTCTATAGGTGCTTTGCCTGTGGCATTTTTAGTCTGGGCTATTGGTCTTTCCTTAGGTGGCACCACAGGATATGCAATCAATCCCGCACGCGACCTGGGTCCCAGAATAATTCACGCCCTTTTACCAATTAAAAATAAAGCAAGTTTTAATTCAGAATATGCCTGGGTTCCTATAGTAGGACCATTTATTGGGTCCGCAGTAGCAGTAGGATTATATATTTTAATTTATTAATCCTTCAAGGCCACTGTTAAGTAATCCTAAAATAAAAATTAAGAAAAAACTAGCATAACAAAAGCTTAACATTTACTTAATATAAACTTCGCAATTTAGCAACGAAATAATCATACACCTATGTTTAATAATCAAAAATGGCGAAATGGGTATAAAAAACCATTTAATTCCAAATTTCTTTGGCTAGCACTAACAACTAGTCCATTTGTAGGAAATGTGTATGCATCCAATATAGAAACTACAGATGCATTTGTTGTTCAACAAACAATCAAAATTAGTGGAAAGGTATTAGACAGTAATACAAATCAAGCCCTATCAAATGTTTCCATTCAAATAAATGGAAAAACTTCAACATCTTCAAAAGCTGATGGATCATTTGCAATTGATGTACCCGCTGGTGCTGATGTAAAATTTAATTTGATCGGATATGAATCTTACTCTCAGAAATTCGCATCTTCTTCTGACAATATCACTATTCGACTATCAGAATCATCTACTGATATTGATGAGGTTATTGTAACTGCTTTAGGTATCAAAAGAGAACAGAAAGCATTAGGCTATGCAGCCACAGAATTAAAAGGTGAACAATTAACCGACGCCATTTCCAATAACTGGACAGACGCATTATCAGGAAAAGTAGCGGGTGTTAATTTAGTACGATCAGGTGCTGGACCTGCGGGATCTAACAAAATCATTTTACGTGGCGAGAATAACTTAACTGGAGATAACAATGCGTTAATAGTAGTTGACGGAATAGTAGTAAGTTCTAGTTCTGCACAAATGACCGGTACTGGCCACGGCGCTTACCTTTCAGGCGATTCACCTGCTGATTACGGATCTGGATTATCAGATATCAACCCTGAAGATATTGAAAATATAACGGTACTAAAAGGCCCTAATGCAACAGCTTTGTATGGACAAAGGGGAGCAAATGGAGCCATTATTATTACTACAAAATCAGGTAAAAATAAAAAAGGAGTCGGTGTAACTATAACTTCAAATTCAACAATAGAGTCTATCTCTAGATGGCCAGATTATCAATATGAATATGGTCAAGGTGTCGAGGGAGCTAATTACTATTCTTACAATGCATCTCCAGATGGTGCAAGTACAAGAAGTACAAGTTCAGCTTGGGGACCTAAATTTGATGGGCAAATGTATTACCAATTTGATCCAATCACCCAGACTAGGGGTACAGAGAGAACGCCTTGGTTACCATATCCAAATGCGAGAAAAGAATTTTTCGATACTGGAAGAACATTTACAAATTCTGTTACTTTGGACGGTGGTAATGATAAAACCAATATGCGTTTTTCATACACAAATCTGAATAACAAATGGATAATCCCAAATACGGGTTATGATAGAAATACGGTATCTGTAAATGCTAGTCATAAAGTAACTGATAAATTAAAAATTCAAACGCGTATCAATTACAAACAAAATAAGAGTGATAATTTACCTTCTACCGGATACAATAATCAATCTCTGATGTATTGGAATATATTCTGGATGCCAAATGCACCATTAGATTGGTTGAAAAACTATTGGGCTAATGGCCAAGAAAATGAATTTCAAAATTACCCATTCAGTTCATTTCCTGATAATCCTTACTTGATCTCTTATGAAATGTTGAACAAGAACAATAGACATGGTATTACTGGAAATGTGGAAGTTAGGTATGAGTTCTCAAAGAACTTAAACATTATGGCGCGTACCAATTTGGATTTGGGTTTGGAGAGACGATCACAACAACGTCCTTTCGATACAGAAAAATTTAAAAAAGGTATGTATAGAACCCAGTCAATCTTCAACCAAGAGACCGGAGCCGACTTAATGATTAACTACAATAAAGAAATTAATAAAGATATAAAAACTAGTTTTTCAATAGGTACAAGTACAATTCGTAATGAAAGAAATCAAGAAAGAAATTACGCCGATTCATTAGCAGTACCTGGCAACTATACCTTAGCTAATGCTGCAGGGTTAGTAGTTACTTCACCATTAGAAGACCGTTTAGTATTGAATAGCTGGTTTGGTATCGGAACTTTCTCTTTCAGAGATTATGTATTCGTAGACGTTTCAGCAAGAAATGATTGGAATAGTGCCTTAGCAACTCCTTTGAGAAAAGGTAATTCGTCATTCTTCTATCCATCAGCCAATTTAAGTTTAATTCTGAATGAGATATTTGATTTACCAAAAGCTATCTCTTATTGGAAATTACGTTCTTCAATAGCTAGTGTGGGTAGCGGAGGTATGAAAGCATACTTAACTTCATATACATATAATCCAGAGATTACATTCCCCGGCGGAGCATCCAACCCTACCGCTATTCCAAATACAAACTTAGAGCCATTGCGCACGAACAGTTTTGAGATTGGTACGGATTTGAGATTATTAAAGAATAAATTTACTGTAGGCTTTACTTATTATGTAGGTAATACATATAATCAACATCTACAAGCTACTACAGATAGAGCTTCTGGTTATAGTACTATTCTTCTAAATGCAGGACAAATACGTAATAGTGGTATCGAAATAGAAGCTGCCGCAACAGCTATTCAAAAGAAAGATTTTCAATGGAAATTGAATGGTACATATACAGCTAACCGCAACAAAGTAATTGAGTTAACTGACATATTACCTAATATAATTTTACAAAATGGTCCAGGAAGTAGAGGAGCTATTATCGCCTATGTAGGCGGAAGTATGGGTGACTTGTACGGCAGAGGTTATTTACGTTCACCTAATGGCGACATAATTTACGAAAATGGTATCCCTCAATTAGGTGCTGAAATGCAATATATTGGAAATACAAATCCTGAGTGGAGAGCAAGTATTAACAACGAATTCCGTTACAAGCAATTTAGAGCAAGCTTCTTGTTTGATGCGCAAATAGGTGCTGTAGCTTATTCATTAACGGCAGCCAACCTTGCTAATCAAGGTAAGACAAAAAACACAGTTCCAGGACGTTACAATGGAATTATTGGAAATGGCGTAATTGATAATGGAGATGGTACATACAGACCGAATGATTATATCGCTGAAAACATTTGGGACTACTATAATGCTCACCTTGGTAATGACAATGTGGAAGGAACTAGTTATTCAACAGACTTTTTAAAATTACGTGAAGCACGACTAGACTATTCACTATCACCTAAACAATTAAGCAGAATAGGACTTACAAGAGCTACAATCGGTGTATTTGGTAGAGATTTATTCACTTGGACACAATGGCCAGTTTTTGACCCTGAATTTGGTACGTTAGGTGGCTCAGATATCAATAAGGGATTTGAATTAGGGCAAATGCCTTCTACTCGTACATTTGGTCTTAATATAGTTATTGGTATTTAAAAGAAGAAAGGAAAAACATGAAAAAAGTTAATATAATCTTATCATTTGTACTATTACTTGGGTTTTCATCTTGTAATAAAAACTTTGAAGATATCAATACCAACCCAAATGGATTATCTGATGTAACTCCTAGTAACTTACTGGCTCCTGCGCTAAAAAAATCAGTAGAATACAGCATGAACAGAAGCCAAGGTGTTACTAATGAATTAATGCAAGTCACAGTAAATATGGGAGACAGTGATGGTAAAATATTCAGGTATGACATACGCGCGAATGTTGCCGATTACATGTGGAACAATGCATACGTACAATTAAACAATTTCAGAGATATATATAATCTTGCTGAAAAACAAGGAGATAAATCTTTCATGGGTATATCACTAATCTGCCAAGCATGGTTATTCTCCATTTTAACTGATACATATGGAGATATCCCATTTGCTGATGCATTACAAGGACGTGAAAATAATGTTACACCTACCTTTGACACTCAAATGGATGTGTACAGAGGGATTTCACAAGCATTAGATACAGCTAATGTATATTTAAGAGGTGCCACGAATGTTCCTAGTTCTAGTGATCCGATTTATCAAGGTAATGTTGCTTCATGGCGCAAATTTGGAAATTCACTACATCTGAGATTATTATTGAGAATTGCGCATAAGACAGAATTAAATGCTATTAATAAAATCAAACAGATGGTGGATGAATCTCCTAGTGATTTTCCTGTTATAGGAAACAATGAGGAGTCGGCTATTTTAAGATGGACTGGTGTTTCTCCATATGTTTCTCCATTTGCAACATGGAGACCTGGAGATTGGTATGGTCCGAAATTATCAACTTTCTTTGTCGATAATCTAAATGAATGGTCAGACCCTCGAATTCAAAAATGGGCTTCCCTATATGATGGGGAGTATGCGGGTGTGCCTAGTGGATATCCTATTGGAAGTAATCCATTAGGAAAATCGGCTTTCCCTACTACACTTATGGTAGAGCCACTATTAGGTAATATCTTAAATTATGCTGAGTTGCAGTTTATTCTAGCAGAAGCGGCTGTAAAAGGATACACTAGTAAATCTGCACAAACTTATTACGAAAGAGGTACAAAGAGCGCAATAGAAATGTGGGGATTAGAATTACCTACTAATTATTTGACTGGCGAACATATTATTTGGAATGAAACTGCAGATGTACATTCGAAAATGAAATTGATTCATCAGCAAAAATACTACGCCCTTTTCTTCACAGATTTACAATCTTGGTTTGAATATAGACGTACTGGCTTACCAGAACTTCCTATCTTATCAGGGCATTTGAACGATAGAAAAATGCCAGCTAGATTAAATTACCCAGTATATGTCCAATCTGCCAATAAAGAAAACTATAATATCGCAGTACAGAGACAAGGGCAAGATGATGTCAACACATTAGTTTGGTGGCAAAAACCATAAATTCATAGATTATGAAAAGCATATTGAATAAAATAAATATAGGTAAAGCTTTCGTTGGTCTGTTCGCCAGTGTAGCACTTTTATCATCATGTGAAAATAAAGAACAAAACTATATTGGGGAATTCAGTCCATATATCGCAATTGAAGATATCAGAGCATTATATCGAGGAAGTGAAGTCAAATTAACAAGCGAAAAAATTAGCAATGCTAAAAAGATTTATGGTGTTGTGGTATCAGACCATTCTGATAGTAACTTACCTGAAGACATCGTAATTATTCAACAGGATAAAAGAAATCGCACACGTGGTATCGCTTTCAAAATGTTAAATGCTGCTTCTTACCTTCCCGGAGATTCACTTGTAATTAACATAGCAGATAAATCTCTTAATAAAGACGGTTTCTTATACTTAGATGGTATATCAGAATCTGATATAGAGAAAGTTTCTAGTGGAAATAAATTCACGGTAAGAAATACAAATGCAGGTACACTTAATGCTAAACCTAACGAGTTCGAAAGTACTATTATAAAAATCGTAGGAGGCGAAATGTATCCAAGACCTACAGCTCAAGAAACACTTACTGGAAGTAAGACAATGATTAATGGTGCTGATACCGTAAATATAGTTACGCTTGCCTCTGCAACTTTTGCAAATGAAATATTACCAAGAAATATCAATGTTACAGGTATTCCACTAGGTACAAAAAGTGAAAATTATAAATTTGATATCTTTCCTAGACATTTAAAAGATATTGAAGATATATCTGATCCTGAAGTACCTGAATATATTGGTTCCAATCCTCTAATTATTACTGGTTTTCTAAATGATCCAAATGGTGGAGATGGAAATTATGAATATATTCAGTTGAAAGCAAACGTTGATATTAACTTCAATGAGGTTCCATTCTCACTAGTCTTAAGTACCAATGCAGGTGCAGCAACACCTAACCCAGGTGCAGCACCAGGCGCAGGATGGGCTACAGGAGGTGGAAGAACTTACAAATTCAATATTACTGAAGGAGCTGTAAAAAAAGGAGATTACTTTTATGTAGGTGGGCATCAACGTCGAATCAATGGCCCTAACTCTACCTCAATAAATAGTGCGAATTGGGCTAGATATATTCAATATTCAAATACAGCAGGTGATGGATTAGGTAATGCGAGCTCTGGGCTACTGCCAAATTCAGGAAATGCAGGTGGTATGGCTGTGTTTATTGGTGTAAATGTTACTGAAAAATCTGTACCTATTGATGTAGTATGGTTTGGAGGAAACAGCAACACTACTATCGTAGACGTGGAAAATGAAAAAGGTTACCGCATTAGTAACAACGATCATTATAGAATCACGAATACTGATGACAGCTCTTTACAGCCGTTCTTCTCGATGGGAACAAATACATACCGAATTCCACATATTACTCCTACAGATCTAGGTGCATTTGTGAAACTAGGGGGAGTATTCAACACTACAAAACGTCAGTGGACTACACCTAGAGGGTATACATTTACAACATTAACAAAAGCTTCTGTGCTATCCGAAATCGAATCTGGTGACGGAACAACAATTCAAGAAGACTAATATGCAATAACATCAGCTGTATGATTTACAGCTGATGTTATATATTATCTGAATAACCAAAATATCCTATAATTCTGTGAAAATATATTATACTCTACATTTGCTATTATGTCTTATACTCTTGTTAGGATGTAAAAGTCAATCACCAGATAAGAAAGATGTAATCACATCAATAGGTAATGATATTCAAATAAAAGAATTTGTCATATCACCTATATATTATATTGATAATATTGGATTGCTTACTTTAAGTGGTCATGGCTTTAAATCCTCTGATAGCATTGTTTTAAGAAATAAATCGATCGCAGTAGATATAAAATGTGAAATCACGAAATTGAATCCTTCTAATATTGTAATTTCATTATCCCCCAGCCTTACAGATGGTAAATACGAGATTTTTGTCAAAAGAGATAATTTCAGTAAGCTTCTCGGGGAAACCAACATTTTAAAAGCGTTCAACGCTAATATTTCTGATAAAACTGGAATGACCATCAAAGGTACAGTATTCAGTAATTCTAAGGGATTAGCGAATGTAGTCGTTTCTGATGGAGAATCTGTTACCAAAACAGATGAAAATGGGATATATCATCTACCTTCAAAAAAAACAAATGGATATGTATTTATATCAATCCCATCAAATTATGAAGTCAAAACAGTCAATTCTACTCCTCAATTTTTCAAATATGTTACCTTTAATCAGCAGACGTCAGAAATAATTGACTTTGAATTAACTCCAATTAATAATAATGATCATGTAATTGCTTTCTTAGCAGATATGCATTTAGCGAATCGTAATAATGATATTTCTCAATTTAACAATGGATTCAAGGTTGATATAAATAATTTAGCAAAAGAAGCTCGTGCACAAAACAAGAAATTCTATGCTATGACATTGGGAGATCAAACTTGGGATATTTATTGGTATGAAAATAATTATGGGCTGCAAGAATTCAAAAATCAAATAAAAGATTTTGATTTCCCTATTTTTCATGTGATGGGAAATCATGACAACGATCCATATAGCTCAAATGACTTTCTAGCGGAAGATAAATATAGAAATACACTCGGCCCAACGTATTATTCCTTCAATATTGGTAAAGTCCATTATATTGTACTTGATAATAATCTTTGGCTAAATGCTGATGCTAATAATGGTGTTATTGGTGACAGAAATTACAAAGCTACAATTACACAAAATCAAATAAACTGGTTGAAACAAGATTTGGCAATGATCAATGACAAATCTACCCCCATCGTTGTAGCAATGCATATCCCATTTTATTCTACACCCAATACTGAAAATAGCTTTTCCACCAAATTAACCAATGCAACTGAATTTGTAGGAGCTTTAGCAGATTTTTCCAACGTCAAAATTATGTCTGGTCATACCCACATTAATTCGACTGCTGTACAAGAAAATACAAAAATATCAGAATATAACATTGCTTCTGTCAGTGCAACTTGGTGGTGGACGGGCAAAGACGGTTATTCCAACAATCATATTTGTAAAGATGGTAGTCCAGGAGGTTATGGTCTATTAGAGAACGATGGTACTCAGCAAAAACTTTATTATAAGAGCATCGGCTATCCTAAAGAGTATCAGTTTAGAGCATATGATTTAAATACAATCCATATTACTGCCGAAAAATACGCTATAAATGCAAATAGTAGCTTTAAAGCTAAAGTCGCAGAATATGCTGGCGAATATGCAAAATCAAATACTTCTAATGAAATCCTATTAAACATTTGGGGATATAGTCCCAAATGGAAAATCTATGTTAGGGAAAACAATAAAGATTTGATTGTTCGTCGCGTCACGAAATATGACCCATTACACATTATTTCATATCCAATGAAAAGGCTAAATGCAAATGCCAATCCGACTTCTTCTTTTGTTTCGTATAACACGTCACATATGTTTTTGACTAAAGCTTCGTCCCCTACTTCTACAATAGAAATTACAATTGAAGATGAGTTCGGTAATATATATAGAGAAACTATGATTAGACCTAAAGCCTTCTCAACCTCCATGAAATAAAATTCCCTACATATAATAATTAACTATTTTTGAAAATACGGACTATGCACAAAACTTATAAATTATCAATTGCAATTATTGCAACTTTAGCATTTAATTATTCCTGCGCAGTGAAAAATTCAATAAATATAGATTCAAACTTTCCTTCATTCGCCTACGAAGGGCATAGAGGAGCCAGAGGATTATATCCTGAGAACTCGACTGGTGCGATGAAAGTTGCCATAGATTTACCAGTTGTTACCACATTGGAGATGGATTGTCATATCACCAAGGACAAGAAAGTAGTGGTATTTCACGATGATTTTTTAAACCCAAAATTTGTTACCTACGCTAATGGTAAAGAATTAGCAGGAAAAGATATTAAAGGATTAGTATACGATTATACCTATAAACAATTACAACAATTTGATTTGGGATTGAAAGGAAATGTAGATTTCCCGCAACAAAAGAAAGTCTCTACCAAAATCGATCTGTTGGAAAATTTGGTCGATGAGTCTGAAAAATATGCTGCATCTAAAGGCAAAAAGATGTTTTATAATATCGAAACAAAGAGTAGCGAGAAAAAAGATAATAAAGCACACCCTGAGCCAAAAGAATTTTCTGATTTATTGTTGAAAGTAGTATTTGAAAAAGGCATTGAAAGTCGTACGGTAATTCAATCTTTTGACAAGCGAACTATACAGTATATCAACAAAGAATACCCTTCTATTCGTACTTCATTTTTGATCGATGCAAAAAACAAAAAGTCACCCCAAGAATTAGTAGATGAGTTAGGCTACAAACCTTTTATTATCAGCCCAAATTATAAGATTGTCACAAAACAATTCGTAGAAAGTGCACACAAATTGGGTGTGAAAATTATTCCTTGGACAGTGAATACAAAAGAAGAAATTGAAGCTTTAAAAGCCTTAAAAGTCGATGGTATTATTTCAGACTACCCTAACTTATTTTAATTAAAATTATAGAATTAGATGTTGAATTTTTTAAAACCACCGAAGCATAAAGAATTACTTCCTGAAGATAAAATTGATTCAGAGTACAAGAAACTACGTCTTCAAGTTTTTGCTGGTATATTTTTTGGATATGCCGCTTACTATTTCGTACGTAAAAATTTCTCCTTTGCGGTCAAAGATTTACAAGATAATTTAGGATATACTAAGGCCGAATTAGGGTTTGCTATGTCAGCGATTTCTATTGCCTATGGTCTTAGTAAGTTCATGATGGGTAATGTATCTGATCGTAGCAATGCACGTTACTTTTTAGCTACAGGACTTATTTTATCATCTTTAACAATGATATTCATGGGATTTTCGCCTTTAGCGACTTCTTCTGTGGGGATTATGTTTGTCCTGTTATTTATTAACGGATGGGTACAGGGCATGGGCTGGCCTGCATCAGGAAGAGTAGTCGTACACTGGTTCTCCATCAAAGAACGTGGAACGACCATGTCCATTTGGAATTTAGCACATAATGTAGGAGGATTTTTGGTAGGGCCATTAGCTATACTAGGAGTTGAACTCTTCCTAAATTGGCAAGCGAGATTGTACTTTCCTGGTTTAGCGGCTTTGCTTGTTGCTATAATTACACTTTTTTTGGTCAGAGATACACCTCAGTCCTGTGGACTCCCTCCTATTGAAAAATACAAAGATGACTACCCAAAAACATACGAGGAATCACAAGAAAAAGAGTTTTCTGCAAAAGATATCTTTTTTAAATATGTCTTCAACAATAAGTTATTGTGGTTCATAGCTATAGCCAATGCCTTTGTATATTTAGTACGCAACGGAATTATTAACTGGGCTCCTACATTTTTACAAGAAGCAAAGGGATTTACCGCTTCCGAAGCGACATGGTCAGCCTCTATTTACGAATTAGCCGCTATACCTGGTACTATTTTGTGTGGTATCATGAGTGATAAATTATTCAAAGGTAGACGTGCACCTGTTACTATAATCTATATGTCGTTAACACTGATTGCAGTACTGATGTATTGGTTAACACCAGGCACATCACAAATGTTAGTTAACATTTCACTTTGGGCTATAGGATTTCTAATTTATGGTCCTGTTATGCTTATTGGCGTTCAAGCTTTAGATCTTGTACCCAAAAAAGCAGCAGGAACAGCAGCAGGTCTGACAGGACTCTTTGGTTATTTTATAGGAGACTTATTAGCGAATGCAGCATTAGGTGGTTTAGTAGATACCAATGGTTGGGACGCTTCTTTCGAAGCTATAGCAGCAGCTTGTGTACTAGCTATTATTTTTACAGCTTTCACTTGGCAAAGAGAAAAAGAATTTTTGAAAACAAAATAGCTTTCAATAATATTAATCCTATAAAATAGTGGGATTGTAATCATATACCCCTTTTTATCAAAATAATTTCATTTGATCAACAAGGGGTATTATTTTACCTATTCAAAATAACATAAGAATCTCTCCTATTTAAATTTTTGATTGATAAATTACTATAGCATAAAGTATAACTCCACCGGTATAAAAGAAAAAGTGAGCCGCATTTTTAATTCCATTTTCATTATCCCTAAAAAGTTTCACTGACCCTTTATTCAGATTCGATGAATTATAGGTTTCATGAAAATTTTTCTGTCCATTAACCATTAGATTAATAATCCCATAAAAAAAATTAAATAATGTAAACATAGCCAACGCAAATAAAATTAATTTCACCCATTCAGAAGCATCTTCTTCACCAATTTCAGAAATAAGATGTCTTGAAAATAGGAAAGCAGGATAAAGAGACAAAACAAAAAACAAAGGATATCCCATTAAAACCCACCTGTTAGACAATTTCTTATTCAAAATAAAATAACAAAAGGTAAAGATCAAAAAATAGATCATATAAATTAATATCTTCATAATTAGTCTCCCTTATCTAAGTTTGCAACGATAGAATCGTATAGCAAATCACTTAATTCTTCCATATGACTTTAGTTTTTGATGTATTTGTCTGGATTCTTTTTTACTGTTTTTTTGATTTACTATCTGCAATCATTTGGTCTAACAAATCATCAAACTCATTTTGTTCCGGGTCTTCTTCCAAAAATTTAACATTAAAATTCTCTCTAATGGTAAGGCTACAATACTCCAACAACAATAATAATACTTTTTATATTTTTCATAATCAAATTTTAAATTTATAGATAAAGACAGCATACAATATTACGCCCGCAAAATAAAACAGTAAGTGTAACATATTTCTTAAATTACTAGCATTGTCAATAAAATACATGACGGGATTTTTCCCTAGATTAGATTGATTGAACTCTTGATGAAATGTCTTCTGTAATCCAATCATGAAATTAACAATTGCATAAAACAAATTAAACAAAGTAAAAGAAGCTAATGCCATTAAAATCAATACCATAATATATTTAGCAGGTTGTCTTCCAATTTCTTTAATCAACAAATCCGTTAAAATTTTCATTGGTAAAATTGACACAACAAATAATAAAGGATAACCTATCAATATCCATTTATTAGATAATTTACGATTCAAAAAATAATAACAAAACGTAAAGATCAAAAAATAGATCATATAAATTAATATCTTCATAATTAGTCTCCTATAAATACGTTAACACAACCCGAAAGAATTACTCTACAATTCAGCCTGTATTATCCACCAAATATTATTTACCTTGATAATCTAAAGATATAAATCGTATATATACTTTTTGCGTAAAAAATGTAATATTCATTTATTATTACTCGAATTTTCCAATAAGTTTACTTGTCAAGTCTAATTATGACTCAGCTAATCTGACGGATAAATATTCAAGGTAATCAACCTGGCTTTCAATAGTTTCTTGAGAAATAGTCATCCCACGAGGTATCCGTCCATATTTATCAAATGAATAAGATGTACAGTTCTTACAATAGTAATCATAGATTTGTTGATTATTATAAAATTGTAAAAATGGAATTATTTCATTCTCCTTTTCGTAAATAAAATAATGATCAACATAGAGATAATTCTCCTCACTATCAACTACATTAATTGACACTTCAATAGGAAGTTTAACATTTTTGTCATAAGCAGAATAGTTAGTTTCTACACCCACTTCCGTGATTCTATTAAGGTTTTGATTGTAAACTTGTGGGAAAAGAATTTTATAAAAAAGGCTATTATCAACCTCCTCTTGAAGAAGAAAATAATCGGTGTACAAGCTGTCGCCCTCATTTATCATGTTTCTTAATTCACTCGAATTTTCTGATACCTGGATAAACCACTCCAAAATGATCCCCCTAAACCATCAGAAACTGTCCCCCTCTACCAAAGGAAAGTGATCCCTTTCTGCCAAAGCAAAGTGTCCCCCTTTCGCCAGGCCAAAGTGATCCCCTGAAA
>NZ_JADEYP010000013.1 GCF_020295405.1 Sphingobacterium bovistauri | reverse complement strand
TTTCAGGGGATCACTTTGGCCTGGCGAAAGGGGGACACTTTGCTTTGGCAGAAAGGGATCACTTTCCTTTGGTAGAGGGGGACAGTTTCTGATGGTTTAGGGGGATCATTTTGGAGTGGTTTATCCAGCTACTGTCATAATCAAGCTAAATATTCCATTTTTTTATTAAGGAGTGGGAAGTCGATTTCTCGTTTTACTATTTCATCTACTTCATCAAAAGTGAGCAATCCGTACGCTTCAAATTCTCCACCATTTGGCACTTTGTACGTATATTCAAACAAATCACGTTTGTATATTTCTTCTAATACTGCGATTTGGTTTTCTGTTAAATATGGTTGATGTGTCCGCAATTGATTAAGCAAATGTGTTTTGATTTGCTCCTCAGAATCGCCTTCAAACATCGAATACTCATCCATTTCGGTTAATGACTCTAACAATTGTCTGAAAATAAAATCTTGAAAATTTTTAGCTTGTACCTCAAGTTCATCATCATCGTGTGGAAAAAAAGAAATCGGAATTTCGCCATTTTGTTCCAAATCGTACTGAAAAACATACATGTCTCCAGCTCCATTTTTGGCAAATGGAACTAATTTAAATTTTTCGTGGATATCGTACACTTCGTGATTGAGGATTTCTTCTATTCCACCTTTCCAATCAATCGGATCCCAAATTTCGATATCTGCCCCAAAAAGTAGGAGTGGAGGATTTTCTTTCAGTTTCGGAAAAACATTGGTGTACCAACCATTTTCTTCTGTTCCCCAATCGAGCATACCGTTAGTATATAGGCTTTTATAAATTTCGGGATAGCTGATATTGAGTTCTTTTTCAAGTTCGTTTAGAGACTTCATTTTTTCAAAAGTTTCATTAAAATTACTAAACGAATCATATTTTTTACTCACTGATAATGGCTAATTTATAAGCTTAAATAATATCTTTAAAGTAAGTTGTTAATTTTGGATTTATCATTTGTAACCTTTGTTGCAGTGCTTTTTGTAGGGAAACAGTTACCAGGTATTTTTGTTGAATAAAGTCTAATTTCTTTAGTAAAAAAGCGAATTTTAACCATTCTTCAAACGTGATTTCAATTTTTTTAGCGATCACATTATTTTCAATTTGTTCGTAATACATGATATGATTGTCACTTGTAAAAGACCAGTATTCGACTTCAATGCTTGTTGCAAAAATCCATTCATCTTTTTTTTGTGAAGAATTATTGATTTTTATTGCATCGTCCAAACTTAATAATTGACATTCTATAGCGATAAGTTGGGTGTTTTGTTTTGAAAGAATGTTTAAATATAGCTGCGATAAAAAATGAGGAAACACAAAATTTTCCTTAATTGAAGTATTCTTTTGATCAAGCAGATTAACAATCTCATTTAAAGTGAATACATCTAAATCAAAAGTTGGAGCAAGTTCATTTTTTGCTTTTATAGCATCATAACAAAGGACGCAGACGATTTTAAAATCACATGCATCTTCCCACTTTTCTCGTTCAGTTTCTGTGTCATTTTGCAATTGCCAACGTTCATTACAGGCATCGCACCAGGCCTCTGGTCTATATGCACCAATTTCAACTTCATGAAAACCTAAGTTTTCACTTTTTTTGCTTAGGTGCTTACAAACTATTGAAAAGGCTTGTAAGTAATGATTATCACATTGAATTAATTCTTCGTTCATAACTTTATTCTTACTTAACTAGAAATTCATTTAATTTTTCGATATGTTGTTTGTATCCTTTGGGATCATTTTTTTTGTGATGTTTGATCAATAAATCTTTAGATTTTGATAAAGCGATAAATTCGGTCATGTACGGAATTAAAAACGATTTATAGGGTTCACATTCTTCTATGTCATCGTCGTCTTCATCTGGTAATCATTCTTTTTCAATAGATTCAGCATATAATTTAAAAGCATGATAATAGCTGATAAAATGTTCTTTATTTGAGGTAATTAATTCAAAATCGTCTATCTCAATTTGAAGCTTGTTCATCAAAGAACTGTAAATATTGAAAATTTGTAAACGATCATTTTCTAAGTTATTAAATGAAAGATTAACGGCCTCAATCAAGTTTTGATATTCCTGTGATGAAATATAGTATTTAAGATTTTCTATGGTAACCATACTTTAATATTTCTTATTTTCGACTTTTATTTAACACAATTATCACTGCATTTACAATTTCGCATATCAATACCAAATTCTAGATTAGGCATATCGAAGAGAAAATCAACGTTTTTATTGTCTGTTAATTTCCCACCGTTTTCAATGTTTAGTTCTTTCAAATGGCTCAATTTTTTTAAAGGTTCTAAAGTTTCAAAGTCGCCCATGTAACTTAGGAAAATAGTATCTAAAGTCTTGATGTTAGCTATATTTTCGATGCAGTTTTCAACCTTTTTGCAGTTACTCAATTCTATATCTTTTAAGTTTGATAAATGAGGCATCCACGAAATATCTATTAAAGATGGAACTTTGACCAAATACAAGGATATTAAATTATTGAAATTAGTTAGGGAGCTCCAATCACAATCTTTACTTTTTTCGATGGATAAAGTTTCTAAAACGTTGTTTTCTGGAAAAATGAATTTAGGTTGATTAAAATTTTCCAACATAATCATTTTCAATTTTGGATGATTGAAAAGATTGACAAATCGTTTAGAGTAAGGCATTACAACTTCCTCTAAATTGGTAAAGTTCAGAAAATCAATCGGTTCTTTGCAGTGATGCGTACAATCTACAATTTCGAACCTTTTCAGATTTTGAAAAGCGTATAATTTTTCACTTTCACCGATTTCTATTTTGTTAAGATGTAAAATTTCAACTAGCTGAAAAATAGATTTGAAATCAGGATTTCCTAAAAAATCTTCCTCTTTTATTTCCCTCGAAATAATCAAATTTTTGATGTTTTTTTCGGTTATTAATTCTTGAACACTTTTAGCATCATCTCCTTTTTCTAAAACGATAAAATGATCTTTTCGTCCAGCTGTTGTTGTTCCTATGTACATGGTTTACGTATTACGTTCTACACAAATAAAATTTTTGTCACTTTTTGAATAATAAATTTCAATAAATGGTTCATTTTGAACACCAACCTGATAGACAAATTCTAGATTTTCGTCCCATTGCATAGGGATATCATCATCAGGCCAAATCATTGCCCAACCGCCTTTATAGGAATAGACTCCATCATTATTATACATTGGGTGATGATCCATCCAAAAATCAATATAACCTTCATCATGAATGGATTGGAGGTCAAACAAATCATCTTTATCGCAATCGTTTTGTTTTACAAAATCCTGAATTTCTTCATCTCCAAAATGCAAAAGATGTTCAAAATTGGGATAAACTAACTGGTTTTTAGTTGTTAAAGCTGTATAATTTTTCAAATCGACAGTAGATACATCAATTGGTTCGAAAAAATATTCGAAATCATTGTTTTCTGAAAGTGCCATCCATTGATTGTTATGATTAACAATAAAGGATATCGCTTCGTTTTCATTCGAATAGGCGACAATTTCGTCCGTTTCAGAGGCTTCCACAAAAACTTCTGCTTGGCGTACGAATGGTTTTGCTTTTTCTATAAAATTGGGAATGTTCATATTACTGGATTATTCGTATAATTTATCTAATAATGATTCAAATGTTGAAGAAACTTTCTTAGTAGCTCCATTCTTTTCATGAGAGCACAAATAAACACTTCCAAAATCATTTGATTGATTATCAATGTTTAATAAAATATAATCGCCGTTAACAGTATCGGCTATTGCTAAAAAGTTGTTCGGAAAAGATCGTATGTCATTATTGTTGTTCTGCCTTAAAGTGTACATTTCTACCTTTGAAAGAAGTGTGAAAAAATGACCTATCACAAAATTCTTCTTTGAGGTTAAATTGTAAACATTCTTTGAAGGACTGCCTCCATTCGTTTTTAATAAAAATAATTTGTATTCATCTGGAAGCAATACATTCGATTCATTTTCATACTGAATAATATCTTTGTCACTAATTTCAGTAGGATTTTTATACTCTTCTATTAATGATTTTTTTAACTTTTTATCATAATTAATACCTATTAAAGACAACTTTTGAAGTTGAGCTTCACTTTTTGAAATATTTTCAAAAATTATATTTTTATAATTCATTCCTATAGCTGTTTACTTGATTGTTTTTATTAATTCTTCAAATACATTATCAATGAATTCTATACTATTTTCGTTTTTTGATGTTGGATAAAGATTAGGAACGATTTGATGACTTTTGTTTTCTATTGTATTTCTACACCAAAGAAGTATATTTTTTATACCATGATTGGTCATAATATTATTTTCGTTTTCAAATTTTGGACAATAAAATCGAAGGTGAGCCCCATCTTTTTGTAAATGAATGGATAGAAATCTTCTATTTTCAATTTGGTTAATACCATAACTGATTTGAAACGATTGATTTGACGGAATTATTCTGATTTGCACCCCATCAAATTCTGTACGTCCCCATTCATCCAAAACATACCAATAATATTTTTGGTTGTCTAAAAGTAGTTTACGTTTTCCTTTACTATTGATTGCCATCAGAATAGATCTTCGTTATCTAAATAATCACTATAAATGGTATAATATTGAACAAAATTTCCTAATTTATCTTGTTCTATTAATTCTTCTAAAATAGCGATGGCTAAGTGAATAGGATCTTTTTCAGAACAAAATAAATGACTATTGCACTCGATACCGGCATAAGTGTAATCTTTTTTCATGCCAATACACCAATTCTTCAGGAACAAATCCAACGGAATTTCAACCAATTCGTGATTTTTCCATTCGGCTTGTTTGCATGCATTTGAATACGCTTCTTTCGACCAAAAACACAGCAATAAGGCATCTTCGCCATCTTCGTCTTCAAACTGATTCGAATATAAAAAAGCAAAACCACGTGGTTCTTTTAAGGTATAAACGATTTCGGTTTCGCAAACGGTTTTTATAAAACGGTTGTATTTGGCTTCTAATGTTGCGCTGTCTTTTAACATTTTCTATTCGTTTATAAGTTCATCTTCTCCAAAATCACCTTCCAACCAATCGTGGTACGCCATACACATCCCGTCACCATCTAGCGTATTGATTACTTCAACCACTTCTTCATTTTTAAAAAGCACAATATTACTTTGCAATTCCAAACGGTATTGCTCATTTTCTAAAGGGTCGAAAACGCCATCCATTTGCATCATCAAACCATAAACAGTATCGTTGATGCCTTTTATAATTTGTGCCTTTGTTGTTTCATCGGTTTCAGGATTTATTTTATCTAACGCATATTTTCGAATGTTTTCAAAAACTAAAAAGCCTGCGCCGTGTTGCATCCACAGTTCTTTTGCACGTTCTTTTTCAGGAGGATTTACTAAGGTATGTTTCATGTTGTTCTAAATTTCATACGGAAAATTTTTGCTTAAATTCGGGTGAATTTGATTCAAAGTTTCATTAAATTTCTTTTCATCATCCCTTTTAAACGAATCTTTATCAATGCATTCATCCATTTGTTGACAAAGATTTGCCATTTGCAACCATTGTTCAAATGTTATTGCCATGGGGGCAAGATCTTCGTCATAATCGTGATCGTAATAAAAAACGTATCCATTTTTGTCGAACAACCAACGATTTCCTTGTCCGTCACCTCCAAAACACCAATATTCCTGGCTTACAAACTCTTTAGATTCATTCACAGCTTCCACCGAATTATACAACACACAATCCGCTGAAATCTCAGTCGTTTTAATTTGTGTTACCAAATTTTTATAATGGTCGGAAAAAGGAAAATCTACCGTTTTCGGCCTCTTTTTGCTGCTCACAAAACCAACAGATGAGCCATTTTTACTTGAGGCCAAATGAATACATAAGAAACCAAAATCTTGTAATCCATGTTTTGCACAATGTACTTTCTCTTGAATCATTTTTTTGATTGATAATTTTCTTGAAATTAGGAAAGATTTTCTTGCTAAAATATCCCTTTAAATGGTGGTTTTTAGTGAAATCATTTTAATTAAATTAGACAAAAAATGTACCCGTATGAAAATTAAGATTTTTATTACTTTTTTGCTTTTCATTTTTGCTGGTTTTTCGGTGAAAGCGCAGCAGAATTCTGAATTAGAAAAAGCGATCAAAAAAACAATAACAGCGTTAAATAATCAAGATTTCAATACGTTGAATGCAATGATTTTAAAAGATTTTGGAGTTGCTGTTTTATTTCGTAGAGGTGCATTTGATAACTTGGCGCTTGTAGAAAAATTAAATAAAAATGAACCAATTCCTGAATATTTGCCGTATGATTTTTTTGGTAAAGTAAAAGCCAATCAAAGGGTGAAATATGAAACTTTACCCGAATTTGATTGTGATACAGAAAAGTTTACTAAAAAAGAAGGAATCTATTGTGATATGGCTTCAAAATACAAGGATATTTCTGGAACAGCACTTTCTGAAAACGAGTATTTAGAGGCGGGTTGGAAACCTGAGCATATCGAACAAATGAAAGAAATAGAAGCCAGTAGTAAAAGAATTGTCGCATATGGTAAGGAAGGAACACATATTTTCTATTTGACATGGTATAAAAATAATTGGTATTTAACGCTTTTGGATCGTTTTGAAGTGTGTAGCGCTTAATTATTGCCAGATTTTTTCTAAAACATTGAATAAGCGTATTGACAATTTAATATCAGCTATTAATGAAATTTAAAAAAGTAAGAGGAACAAACAGAAGACTAAGAGCGATCCAGACATGGGTAAAGAATAATAAAATATTGAATTTAGAACTCTTAGAACAACAACATCGTGAGTATGTCAAATTTTGGGTAAGACCATGGTCGGATTTTGTGATTGGCAATGGTTATGAACCGCTTAAGGGGCAACTAAAATCAACTTTTTTGGAAGGCTTGCAAACCATTTTTCGTCACTGGGATTTGCAATTGAAAACATTAAATAAACCTTATTATTTGAAAATTTGGCTGTTCGAAAATCAATTGGAACGATCACAAGTAGTTTGTGCCATCACCGATAAAATAAATTTTTATCACAATACTTTTTTAAAAAGGCCTTCTTCAAAATCTTTTGAATCGTCTTCTAAAAACTCGGGTATTCAACGTTTTGGAAATTTAGTTTGGGAAGAATATACCGAGATAGATATTTTACCAATAGATTTTCGAGATTCTGATTTGTACAAACCTATTGAAGAATCTAGAATCATTGGAACATATAAAATACAAAACGAGGATTATTACATTTTTGAAAAACAGAAAGTTTGGCTAGGTGAAAGTGAGTTATGAAAACAAGATACAAAACAAAAATAATGGTGATAGGTGCTGGACAAGCAGGACTTTTGGCAGCATATCACTTAAAAAAAATGGGGCTACAATTGGGGAAAGATTTCTTGATTGTAGATGAAGCTCCAAAAGCCGGTGGTGCATGGCAATTTAGATGGGATTCGTTAACGTTAAGTACTGTCAATGGTATTCACGATTTGCCTGGGATGACCTTTGCAGAAGCTTTGAATATAGAAAATAAAGATGTGCGTGCGAATGTCGCAGTACCTATATATTTTGAGGAATATGAGAAAAAATTCGATCTAAAGGTAATTCGACCTACAAAAGTACATCACGTTTCTTGGGAGAAAGATCGTTTTCATATTAATACCGATAATGGTTTATTTTCTTCGTTAGGGATTATTAATGGAACTGGAACTTGGGGAAATCCTTATATTCCGAAATATCCTGGTGCAGAACTTTTTAAAGGTGAGCAATTGCATACGAAAGATTATAAAAATGCTGAATATTTCAGAGGAAAACACGTTGTAATTGTAGGAGCTGGTATTTCAGCCATTCAACTGTTAGATCAAATATCCGAAGTTGCTACAACTACTTGGGTAACACGGCGATCTCCTCAGTTTAGAGATACAGCTTTTGATACTGATGCTGGCAGCAGAGCAGTAGCAATGGTAGATGAAAGAGTGCGAAAGGGTTTAGAGCCTTTATCCGTTGTTTCAGTGACAGGGATTCCAGTGACAGAAGAGGTTAAAAATATGGAAAAGCGTGGTGTTTTGAAACGATTACCTATGTTTTCGGAAATAACAGAAACGGGAATAAAATGGGAGGATGGTACAGAACAAATTGCGGATGTTATTTTATGGAATACAGGTTTTAAGTGGGATTTGAAGCACTTAGAAGCTGTTTTACCTTTTGAAGAAACTGGTGGAATCATCATGTCAGGACGATTAGCAACTGAAGTGGAGAAAAATCCTCGCATCCATTTAGTGGGTTATGGACCTTCAGCCTCAACAGTAGGGGCAAACCGTGCAGGAAGTGCCGCTGCAAGAGAGTTGTGGAAAACGTTGCGTTAACTAGACCATATTTAGTGCTTATCCAAACTATTTTGAATCATTGTATCTCAACCCCATCCCAACTGTTTCATTTTTGTAATCATAATATGCGTTAACCATCCCCCAATCAAATTCCCTTTGTTCGCCAATATTTTTGGTCAACCATTTTTCGTAGATTTTTAATCGTTTTTGTTCTTTTTCTCTTGAAAAATTTTCCCAAGATGGCTTTTTCTCATAAATTCCATAGAAATTGAATAAGATGGTTTGAATTTTATTTTCGTAAAAACATAAGGAAACATTAAATACCAATTGTTCCTCTTTGATCTCATGAAGATAGATCCATTTATAGCCATTTTGTATATCGTGGATTTGTTTTGGTGTAATTCCATCTATAAAATTTTCAAATTGTGAATTACGAGTGATTGTTTTCGTTTCAGAAATCTGAAAATCACCGTTTATTTTATTAATTATAGCAATCATACAAACGTTTTATCTCGGTTGAAAAACTTATTTTTTCGGCAGCAATAAAGACATTGTTTTGATAATATTCAGTGACAAATTCAAATAGCTGATAGCTTTCGATATTTAAAAAATGCTTTCATGCTTGCAATGTTTGCAAATTGTGGTAATGGTGTAACTCATTTCATTTTAAATTCAAATTGAAACTTTTTAGTAGGTTGTGCTAAAATTCTTTAAATGCATCATTTTCAAAATAATAAATAAAAGCTTCTAGTAATTCGTCTGGCGTTGCATCTTCTTTTTGTTCTTTCGCATTATAGACGACATCTTCAATCATCGCAGCTTCTAAAGTTTCTATCCAACCATTGTCTAGTAATTCTTGTGTTTGCTCTTCCTCTTCACTAAATTCATCATTTACAAATATTCCTATGGTTTCAAGATTCCAATTATTGCTTGAGTTGGGCAAGTAAAGCCACCCTTCGGGATTATTTTCAGTGTCAACTAAAACAGCGTAAATTTTTCTATTAATTAGCATAACTATTTTTTATCAGATTCGCGATATATTCCATTTTGATTGATTCTGCAATTCCATTACGCTATTGCTCCCCAACCTTTGGTAATCATATTTCGTTCTACTATACCTTCTGCAAGAAGATTCTCTTGATTTCCCATTTCGTCAACATCATCCATATAAATTTTAACAGTTAAACCTTCATATAGCCTAATTTCATTTCCTTCGGAATCATTTTTGACATCTGATTTTGATACGAGTACTAAATTGTGTTCCAGCATATCGTTAAAATCGACATATAGGCGTGTTTCTTTCATTTGCTTGCTTTTATCAAAAATAAACTAAAACTTAAAGGTAAAGAATCCCTGATTTTGGCTATTTTGAAATATAATATTTACCTTAATTTTGAAGAATTGATAAATATTTATGAAGACTTATACTTGCACTAAATGTGGCAAAATACATGAAGATTTACCATCTATTGGATTTTCTGAACCTTTTTATTATCAAATTCTGAATGAAGAAGATAAAGAAAATGGAGCACTAATTAATGAAGATTTATGCCGAATTGAACATGAAGATCAGACCGATTATTTTATTTATGCCGTGTTGCAAATCCCTATTCAGAATCATGACGAGACGTTGGATTATGGGGTTTGGGTTTCGGTAAGTGAAAAATCTTTTAAAGACTATTTTTTACAAATAGAAAACGATGAACCTGAGGAGAATACTTATTTTGGGATGATTAGTAATTGGATTGGCGATTACGAAACGGATACGAAAGGTTTGCATATGGATGTTGAAACTCAGTTGGGGAAGATCAGGCCGTTGTTAACGCCTCACGAATCGATGCATCCTTTGGTGTTGGATTGGAAAAATGGTATTACTTACGAAGAAGCGCAACGCAGAATTTCGAAAGCTTTTGGAAACGAATAATTGATGTTTACTCTTACATTTTTTAAAGAAAATAGCGAACAAAATCCTTTATCTAAAACACCTTACTGGACTTTGTTGGGAGATGAAAATGATTTGGAGAAAATTCCAGCTCACCATCGTGAACAATTGTTATTTCTGAATGAAAAGGTGTCAGATTTTATCTATCAATATGTGGAAGATTTACAGATTTTGAACAAAGATTTGTGGCAACCTTTTGACCATTTTCAATTTCAACATCAAGAAAAATATAAGTTGTCTTCGAATAAAAAGGCTTATAAAAAATGGTTGTACCAACGAGGAATTCCTTTCGCAGATTGGATTTTGGTAATACCTAATTTTAACGTTCATCCTATGTTGATGACCTGGAAAATGCTACTGAATTACGCCGAAGATATTTTTGCTATGTCTGATGATCTCTTAATTTTTGATTTTTCTCAAACTTGGTTTCTTTTCCATTATCATGAAAGAGAAACGACTTTAATAAAGCGATAAAGAATGAACGATTCTAAAATTTATGTTTTTAACGGAAATAATGCAGCCTTTCCGTCGGCTGTATTTTCTTCGTATAAAAAAGCTGAAAAGTGGATTCAACTACATCAACTTTCAGGTACTTTGACTGTTTATCCTTTGGATATTTCAGCATAAGATTGGGCAGTGGAAAAACAATATTTCAAACCGAAATCTGAAAAGGATAAATCGGCTATATTTATGTCAAAATTTAGCTCTGCTTATCAGGAACATTGGAATTTTATTGATGGTGTTACAGGTTAAATAGGCGTACTATTTCCTCATTCTCCTCATCAATCAGATCAATTGGAGCGACTTCGCTTTTGTTTTGAAGATTTGGATTCGCTCCATGTTTCAATAAAATTTCAATAATTTCTACAGAAACATCATTCATCACAGCACGCCAAAGAGCCGAATTTCCATAATTATCTTGCAAGTCGATGGAAATATTGTGCAACAATAATAAATTGATACTTTCCAAATGTTGTTCCTGAATCGCAAAATGCAAAGCCGAAAATCCAATGTTATCTTGATGATTAATGTTCGCTCCATTTTCCATCGCAAACTGTACTAATTCCAGATTATTGTAAAAAGTGGCGTTCAAAAGCAACGTTCTACCATCACGATCCAACGCTTCAATTCCAACTTCTGAAAAAAGAGCTTTTACATATTCATTATCTCCTTTTTCTATTGCTATAAAGCTATTGTCTATTCTTTTATCTTTCATTTTGTGTCGTATTACTCTTAGTTATCTTCTACTTTTTTGATGAGTTTTTTGAAATGTTTTAAATCCATACTATTTTATTTTAATGAATTAATCTTCGTATCTAACAAAAATCCAACCTTTAAAAGCTTCTAATTTGCCAATTGGCAAATGATTTTCTTCAATTATAATTTCTTGCTTCAAAAACTGTGGTGCTGAAGCCAAAATTTCAGTCACCGCCATATCCACAATTTCGTAGTCCTTTTCATTAGGCTTTCGGTTTAGATAAACGATAATTTTGATGGTAGTATCCAAAAAATCAAAAGCTACCGCTCGGAAACCTTCTGCAATATAACCGATAAAAGCATCTTGGATTATTCTTTTCAGTTGGATTTTATTCATAGTTTCAATTAAATGTAAAGGCTTTCAATTAATTCATTTACTTTTTGGGAGGCAGGTTGGTTAATTGCTATTGCCGAATTTTTTGTAATTTCTGGTTCGCCAGGAATTGTTAAGAAAAAGGCTATTTCTTGAATTTCATCACCATATTTTTGAATGATTTCTTCCTTTGCCAATTGCATGGCAATAGTGTAAAGTTGTAAACTTTTTTGTCGAATAGGTTCATAATCAAACCCTTTTTGAAATAGCGGAGCGATTGATTCATCATAATAATTAATTAAAATATCTGTGAATTTATTAAGCCCAAATGCTACATCCTCTTCTTCGATTCCCAAACACCATTCTTCAGCGTTCCATTCTCTGTTTTTGTGAATTTTCTTTAAACTTTCTGTGGTAGAAACAACCGAATAGGCAGTCAAAACATCATCATCCAAAATCAAAGCAAAACCATAAATATGTTGTTTTTTCTTTTGCATATAGTGAAATAAAAACTCAAAATCGTTGATGATAGCGGTTTTTAAAGTCAATACATTTTCCTCATGCCAATTGGGGTTTTCGGGAAGAATTTCTTCAGAATTTCCTTTCGGTTTCCAATAATTGTTGTGTTGACAAGCTCTTTCGATTTCGTCCATATCATCCGCACCTACTTCCAAATCAAATTTTGAGCTCAACAAACCTCTGATATACGCCAATTGAATTGCTACCTGATTTTCTATCACAAAATTGGCAATCGTTTCGTTTTCTTTTTCTGTATCAGGATTTAAGCCAAAGTGAGATTTTATTTTATCGAAAGAAACCACCATTTGATCTAATTTTTTGATGATTTCGATGCCTTCGTCACCACTTATCGTAATTTTTTTGGTCTTTTTCATCTTTTTGTATTTATCCATTCTAGTAAACATTTTTCATAGAAATTGATTGAAATGTTTTTTAGAATTTTATCTGTAAACATGTTTTCAATTTGGATGGTTTCTTTAAAGAAAGTTAAGTCAAAAGCGTTTCTAACGCCAATTTCTTTCATTTCCAACCCGCTTTTTTGAAATTCGCGTAATAATCCCAATTCATATTCACCCCCATTAGATTGTACATCCATCTGAAAATATTCTGACAGTAGTTGATATTCTTCAGTTATAATTAGTTCTTTGTAGCTATTTACGTCAAAGATTACTTTCATTTTATTATTCATTCAAAAATTTGCTCCAATCATCTTTTACGATGTTTTCGCTATTTTCTAAAAATTCGTCTAATGAATTCGCCAATTTTGCGATGGACTTATCATCATGCCAAAACTCCCAAATACTCCAATCTTTTAGGTGAAAGAAAAGTGCCGAATCATCTCCTAAACTTGCGAAATATAAATTATTAAAAAAATCTTTTCCTTCAATTTCTGTTGCTGTATCGCGATTGAAAAGTGTTGTAGTTTGGATGCGTTGAAAATAATCTTCCATAAAAACCTGAACCATTTGATACCTTTTGTGTTGTTTGTCGTAAGGTTGAAATAATTTCTGAAGCGAAAGGAAATCAACCTCATCACCGTTCGCAGTTTCTATCAATAAGATATTCTCAAAAGAGTGTAGTACCTGTTGATAAGAGTTGGGAATTGTTGTATTGGTTTCTTGTTCGAGTTGTTGAATTGATGGTGTCATTTTTTATTAATTTTTAATTTCGTTAATTGTTTCATCAATTAATTGATCTAATTTTTGATTACTGAAACCTACTTTATTTCCCACTTCGTACATCCAATCGAGATGATAGTCGAAATAATCAAAATCAATATGAGGATTTAGACTTAATTCAACCACTTTTAACTCTAAATCTGCGTTAATATCGTATCGTTTCTTTGACGTAGCTCGTAATTTCGTAATATAAGATGCGTTTTTATCCATTTGATCTTCCGAGATTTCAAAATCTCCATTATTCGTCCAATAGATGGTTGCCTCATCTGCAATTTGCTGTATTTTTTCGGGTAATTGATGATAAATTTTCCGAGTCATTTTTAACGCGACCAAAACATAAATCAAATAGGCTTTTTCCTTCGATTCTTCATCGAAAATATCGTACAATTTCCTCACTATTTGTGTTTTACATTCAACAAATGTACTTTTACACCTTTAGCTTTCAATTCCTCTAAAACAGATAAATCTTCAATATTTTGGATACTTTCCAAATTAATGGTTTTGATGCTTTTACATTTTTCTAAGGCAGATATATCCGTAAGATGACGACAACGAGCGAATCGAATATCTTTCAAGTTTTCTAGATTTTCTATACCATCTAGCGATTGTAATTTGGAAAAATAAATATGCAACGTTTCTAAACTTTTAAGTGGCTCAAATACTTTCAAATCTTCAAAAGGAAATTGTTTCGCAAAAACAATGGTTTTCAGTGTTTTGGATTCATTAAAATTTGATAGATCATTCCAATAAATACATCCCAATTCTTCTAAATGAGCTAATTTTGTAAAATCTAACGTGAATTTTTGCTTGTTATCGATATAAATTGCTTTTAAATACTCTAATTTATATATACTTTCAAAGTTGATGATGTCAAAATCTTTAGTGCCATTCTGAAAAGAAAAAACTTCCAAATGACTGCTTAACTTTTCTAATAAAGAAAAATCTAAAGGTTTTGCGAGCGATTCTGGTCCTAATTTATCACGAAGTTGAAACTCATAAATTTCATGTTCGGCTGCAAATGCAACGGCTTCTTCAAAATGATTGGCGTAGCAGAAAATCCTGCTTTTACCATCAATTGTTTCTCGTATTTGTCTGTCAAATTTTATTTCCATAATTTAAAATAGATTTTGAAGATATTCAGGTAAAGTCTTAGCTGTTATTTTTTCTAAAAATGAAGTAAAATCATCAGCAATCCATTCTACTTCTTCATATTCTGGCTCTTCACCAAAGTATATTTTTCCAAAATTTTCTTCAGAAACGCCAATGGCAAAAAATGCATATCCATTTTTAACCGAAAGAACAATAGGTAAATGAGCATCCCAAAATTGGGTAACAAGAAGCTGTCCGTTCAGGTCGCCTTCAAAAGCTTCTAAACTTTGTAACTCGAACTCATTCCATTTAAAGTCAGATTCTTCATTCGTTTCGTTAAAATCCGAAATACTATTGAACCAAGTGGTTTCACTCGCATTGATTAATGAAGAAAAAGATTTTATAAAAGCTAAATATTCGCTTGGAATACGAGGATATCGAGATGTAAATTCAGCATTTAGATCTTCGTTTGTATTTGATTTTATAATGAAATTGGAATTTTCTTTTAATGGATTCATATGTATTTTATTTAATTCCACATGGATTTTGGCACTGAATACGAAATTTGGAGGTAAATATTTGTAAGGAAAATGATTTTATAAAATGTTCTATTTCTTCGGTTTTCCTATTATGACTTTGTTTTTATTGTTTTTTCTTATCCGCTTTTGGTGAAGGCCAATTGTTGGAAAATTCTATTTCTACTGTATCATCTTGATACACATGCAATATTGTGAAATCACTAGTGATATTTTCCGGAATTAGAATTTGATTTTTAGATTTATATACTTTGCCAGTTCCAGCATCTGCCCAAGTTACCC
The DNA here is from genome assembly GCF_020295405.1 of Sphingobacterium bovistauri. Taxonomy (GTDB): domain Bacteria; phylum Bacteroidota; class Bacteroidia; order Sphingobacteriales; family Sphingobacteriaceae; genus Sphingobacterium; species Sphingobacterium bovistauri. Next base: position 86,374 of record NZ_JADEYP010000013.1, on the reverse strand, counting down.
AATATTTGCCTGGGTTTAGGGTGACGTCGGTTGATACGCCGCCAGCTCCCATACCATAATCTATCCCATCACAAACAATTGACATTGTAGCGTATGGCATATATGAAAATGCAGCAACATCCGATACGTGATTTGTTGATTTGCAAGAGTTTACTGTTAATAACAGTAGTAAAATTGATAACGTATAAATTTTTTTCATTTTGATAATTTTATTTTATTGTTCTAAGATTTTAAAGTAAATAGTTTCATTATTTTGTGGAAGCATTGAATAGAAAATTAATTGGATCAAAAGTCCTTCTAAATTTAAATTGGCAGCTGACAACATATTCTTTTAATTATTAAACCACATGGATTGTAACGTATTATAATTGAATTGAGTATTGATTTTAGTGAAACTGAATTCTATAGAAATCATCAAAACAAAATATATGGTTGTAAAAGCGAAAATCACACTGGTAACAATAGTCGAAACCCTATTGAATTTAATATTGAAACCCCTACAAATCAGTAGAAATAAGATGTAAAAAATGAATAGTTCTAATAAAAATTTCCCTAAATCCATTTGTACACTCAAACTATTAGCCCCGTCTTGTAAAACAGGGAAGAAGTGACCATATAATTTTGGCGACCATTCTACATGCTCTTGAACCATAGCTTCACCTTTCATCATCGTCACCACAAAAACAATAAAGGCAACAAAAAATGGAACGATGTATTTGTGAAAAATCAGCTTCATTTTTTTAATTTATTATAATTCAAATAGGAGAGGTTCTGCTTAGACATGATGGTACAATTCAGATTTTATCCTCTATAAAATCGATCGGTGATAAAATATTCTAATAATCCATAAATAAGTATACCTACTAAAATGCTTGATATTCCACCAATAATGAGGTAAAAAAGGACTGTTTTTTTACGCTTTATAAAATAATTAAACAGAAAAATTACTAAACTCATTATTGATCCAGAAACTAAACTAACTAGGGTACAAATAAAGATTAATAGACTGTCTGTGTTCATAATTTGTATTTTTAATTCAACTCAAAATGTAGCGGTGTCTGATAAAATTTGCTGTACAATTCGGCTTTAAATGATTTTTTAGGTATAAGAATGATTGAATTTTTCACCACATTTATTTTATCTACTAAGGCATAGACATCTTCATAAAAACGAATTGGAAACTGAAAAACTTGTTGAATGTTTACGATTTTGTCAATATACTTTACAAGCATTACAGATGTTTTATCATCGGGAGCGATTTGATAAGAAATCTCAACTTTGTAACTTTTAGTTTCCTTTGTTTTGTAATGAATCTCCGTTTTTTTGGCTTGTTCTTTTATAATAGAAAGACATTCGTCTAAAATGTTTTTTTGTTCTTCATTTGCAATAAGGTTCAATGCTCTAAAAATAGCTTCAACTACGTTGTTTTCTTGCTCTTTTAAAGATTTTGTGTTGAATTCTTCAAAATTGATCTGCACATCAACATATTGAATCCACGAAGTTGGTTTTCGATCCGAAATTTGCAATTGATCCGTCTCCAAACAATTGGTAAAGTTGATGTATAAATGATCTGCCTCCAAAAGTGTAAATTGCAATTCGTTCAGTTTTCTAGCGATACGAATGGCCCAAAATGTAAATGAAGTATCCGAATGCATCAGTTTCCCTAGTTCTCCAGGTAAGGAATTTTCCGAAACATTGGGCTGATTACTTTCGTATAAGCGTATATCTTTAATAACTTTAGTTTTCATTTTTTACTATTGTATTTTTAATATCAAAAGTTTGTTGAACCACTAGTTTAGGATTTTCTTTGTCTTTTAGGTATTGATCATAACTGCGATCTAGTCGTTCATGATACAATTCCACATGGATAACCTTCACATCCTCTGGGATTATGTAAGTTTCTTCCTTTGTATAATTGTAACCTCCAACATTTGCACTTTCTTTTCCTGGAATACGTTTAATTTCTACAAAATATTTTAAAGTAATTGTGTTCCCGTTTTGTTTCCCTTTTTCGAACCGTATTTTTTTTACCTTATTAATAGTATGTCCTCCAGATGAAATATTTCCTTGAATTAAAAAAGTCAATTTATCTTCGTACTGCATTTGCATTATAATTGCAGGCTCTGTGCGTTTCGTTTTGGGAATGTTTGTCGATCGGTTAATCACTCGACCAGTTTCTGGATCTTGAGAGGTGACACGAGCGGGTTGCGTAAGAATGGTTTCAATCTGAAGTTTTTTTTGTGCAGAACAGCTCAAAAAAGGCAATATCATCAGTATATAAAGTAGTTTCATTTTTATTTTAAAATTACTTTAATTTCTAAACAGAAATAATAGCTGATTTTGGCTATTTTTCAAAAGTTACCTGACTTAAATCCTTTAGTATTTGCAAAAATGTTCCTTTAGGTAGAACGATTTCATCATACGTTTTTTCAAAATCATTGGTAAAAAATATTCGTTCTGTATTTCCATTAAATCCAATAATTAGAGCAAAACCGTATTGAAATAATTCGCCAGAATTTATCCAAACCAAATTATTTTTTTCATAATTACCAAAATCAATTTCATCAATCGGGAGATTTCCTATGTCCAATTGTAGATTTTCAATCATAGGAATTTCAGACACTAATTCGTAAAAGAGTGAATTCAATGTGATATTAATTCCTTTGGCAGGATATGCTTTATCATCAATCCAGAAATTGAAAATACCTAAGTTTAAATTACCATTTACGATAAAAACAGTTTCCCATTGAATGAAAAAATCATCGTGATGTTTTATGAGCATATTGTTGGATTTAGAATTTCTTGTAAGTTTTCAAAATTGAGTTTTACCGTTTTAGTGGAATCGATGGCAATTAATAATTGATTTTTATTGTTTTTATCCAAATAAATTTCATTGATTCTGGCTCCTAATGTAGCTTCATGTTCTTCTTGAAAAACAAGCTTTACTTCTGCTATCCATTTCTGGCAAGTAATGACATTGGATATTCCAATAATTTTCAATTTTATTTGTTGATGATTGGGGTAGAAGACGGGATATAATGCAATGGTCAACACCAAATCGTTTTGTTGTAATACAACCGTTTCTAAGATTGCATCGTGGTAGTTGTAGGTTAAATTGTTCATGATAAATGAACCACTTCCACCGTTGCTCCCAAATTTTCTAACTGTTGCACGTCTTTTTCGATCCATTTAAGATAACCTTTTCTAAGAAGGATACGTTCTTGTTTGCTCATTTGCAAAGCTTCAGTTCCAGAAAGATTAAAATTTTCTTTCAGCAAAGAAACAATCTTCATTTTATTGGGACCTATGTTTGTGATGTACAATTCGGCTTCTTGCCAATCTGTTTCCTCATATTTTTGCGCTTGTTTTTCTTCCGTTCTTTCAGGTAAATTCAAAATACTTTCATGCACTTCTTCCCAAAATTCATTAGGCGAAACAATTTCGTTTGCTACAATTTTTATTAATTCTTCTTTATTAAATCGATGTTGATAAATCGTTTTTAACTTTTCTTGAAAAGCTAAAATTGAATTCGAAATCTGAATTGGTGACCATTTTCCAGCACCATGATAGGCAAAATAAACGGGGAAATTTTGTTGAACCTCATCAAAATCTATAAAAAAAGGATCTGCAAAATAATTCGTTGCAATCACAAGCCAACTTTCTTTAAAATCGCCCTCACTTTCTCCGTATAAAAAGGTATTCGTTACTGAATTATAGGCATAACCATCTTGAAAACCAAAAATAGCTTCTAATTTGGGGTAATTTTCGGGAAGACATAAGTTTTTAATTTTATAAGTGTTTTTGAAAAACGTGATCAATTCTGGAAATTGACTCATTTTTAAAGAAATTTTATCTTCTTCTAAATGATATATGTTCTGTTGATTCTCTAATGATTGATTATCATCGTATTCTTCACTGCCAAAAGAGAATTTTCTAGACATCCAATGCACTAAATTCCGATCTAGTATTTTAAAATCACTTTCAATCAAGGTTCCGTAAGACGTTAAATAGACTGTAGTATCCTTTTCATTAGTCGAAATAACTGCTACTTGACCGCCCGAATCATCGGCAATCGGAATATAATTAGGCAAATAATCAGTAAATTCATAAGTAGTGTAACGTTCTTCTATTTCTTCTTCATTTTGAAAAACACGAACGATGTCATAAACAATTTCTGAATCGAATTGTTGATGGAATTTGTCGATAAATTCTTGCCAGTGTTGTGGAATTTTCATGGTTAAATTATTTTTGGTAAAATGGAAATGCTTTTTGAAATAGTTCCACTATTTCAGGAGATTCTTCTAAAGCTTTCAAAACGGTTTTCTCTTTATAATTTACATCACCTAATGTACCTCCTCTTTTTGTTGCGATGCCATACAATGCCTTTTCTTGTTTTGCTGTTAAATTAGAATCGGGTACAAAACCAATTATTTTGAATATCTCATTATTTTGATATTTTTCAGTCGCTAAATCAAATATATACAATGGAATATCCTCCGTATCATAAAACTCTCGATGATATGATAGCACCATTGCAACAATTCGTCTTTAGTGATAGCACCTTCGAAAAAGGAAGTAATAACAAAACCTAAATCTTCGCTATCGTCTCTAGTTAATTTATACATATAATTTTTTTATCCTAAAATATCTTTAAAATGTCTTTTATAATTCACAGAATCCGTTAAATATTTTTGGCAGATATTGTAAAATCTAGCACCATCTTTTCGTTTATCTAAAGTTTTGAAAAGTTGCTCGACTTCATTCTCAAAACCTTTAATTTTTCTTTTGACTAAAGAATTAATTGTTGGAAATTGTAATCTCGGAATTAGGAAGAACTCAGGATGATTCGATATTATTTCAACAAATAAATGATCTAATTTATTTTCTTGTAACAGATAAATAAATCCTTCGCGACCACCTGCATATTTTTCATTCTCAAGAATTCTTTTTATCTCATGAACGATTTTGGAATTCTTTAAGTACTTTGGATAAAACAATTTAAATCCTTTTGTTAAACGTAAACCTAAAGTAGTTATCCAAAATTCATATTCATAAAGGCAGCCTTCGTAGTCATCATTAGGAATTTCAAAATGTTTAACGAAATAATCGGGCATTTTTTTCAAAATATCCAAAACACGTTCTTCAGAAACCATATTTTGATCGTCGATAAGCGAATTACACGTTTTTAGTGCCAAAGTTGATGGTTCCATATTATTCTAATTCAAGATTGATAAAACTTAATGCTGCTAAGTTGTGTTCTTTTATGTATCGACTTTCCCAATTATCAAACCCTTCTGGCTCGATAGAACTAATTCCCTTGTGCCAATACAATTCTCCATAAGTCAGCAACATCGCCCAATGGTATTCTAGCTCATGTTGATAAAAAAACAAACCTTCATAATCCTTATTGCGAATATCTTCGAGCAAACATTTGTAGAGATTCGAATTTTCTAAAATTTTTGATGCTTCCTCGGGAGCTTTATTAGCGTATTTTACCATGATTCCTTCAATGAGCATACACCAAGTCCGAAAATTGAAGATCGCTTGTTCTTTAGGATTTTCGGGATTAATGAATAGGATACTGTCTATTCGTTGCATCATTTAAAGCGTTTTTAAAGTTTCCACATTGGTTTCACCTCTTAATTCTGCAAAATAATTATCCAATGAATCACCTTTTAGCCAAGGTGTATGGGCAATTTCGAAGAATTTTGTTCCACGGATTTTTTCTTTTTCACAAGCGATTTTAAATTCTTCAGAGCAAATAGGTGTTTGATTTTTTATACCAATTTCGTCTAAAATAAAAAAGTCGACTTCTAAGTTTTCATTCGGTTTTAAGATTAATACATCTTCAATAGAATTGTATTCATCATATGTAAACTTGCTTTTTACTAGATCTATGGTATTTTCAATGGATAATATTTCGATTTGGATATAAAAAAATTGATTTTCTAATCTCAACTTGTGATTTCGATGTTCTACAACAACCAACGGAATGATATGATGAATTGGAATTTGAAATGATTTTAATATTTCCAAAAATTTAACTGAAACAACATAGCGATTGGGGTCATCATGAAGAATATCAAATGTATACTTTTTGAAGTCTTTTGTTACCATAAACAATGATTTGAAAGATTTAATATCACTTTTCCGGTAAAAGGGATAATCTTCATAATTCTTACAATGCGTTAAATCTTCCACAAAATAAGCTACCGAAACGATATTCTGGATCATGTTTTTTTCGGGTTGATACCCCATTACAAAGTAATTTTTCATGGTTTATTTTCTTTATTAAACTGTTGGTTTCTGTACTTTAATTGAAAATTACCTTGCTTCGCGTTAGGATTCCAACCCATTTGAAGAGCTGTTTCAATACCTAATCTTACAAAATCCGGCGTTACAATTTTGGGTTCGTAATCTTCGGGTTCGTTTTCTTTGTCATTCACATAAAGCCAAGAATCATAGTAACCAAAATCAATTTCTAACTTATTATTATAAAGCCCTTCTGGACAAATCTGGATAATGGAATTAAACTGCCATTTGTATACTTTATCTTCAATGACAATTTTCCTGAAATTTCTTCTGGTCATAGTTATTCAATATCAATCCATTTTTTTTCAAAAAATATGGGTTCACCACCAATATCTGTCGCATCAATGAACTTCATTTCTATAAAATCTCCTTTTGTTCCAACATATTTTAATTTAAACCCTTGATCATCCATTCCTGAAATATCATAATAGGCTCCATAAGGCATTTTGAAAGGATTTTTATCCACATCATTTGTATAAATAGAGAATAAAATCATTCTTTTTGATTTCAAATCAGGTTTTTGAAAGCCATAAAAGCGATGTTCTCCATATTTGCTAGAATATACCTTAAATAGACTATCGCCTTCACTTAATCTTATAAAGGCTTTGTTCACTTGCTCTCCAACTGAAAGAATGTTTTCGTTATTATCCTTTTCTATTTTTTCTAAAGGGGAAAGCTCATTGATTTTACTCGTATTAACAGAATCGATCGATTTACGAAGTATTGTATCTTTTTTTACAACCTCAGTTTTCTCTATTTCAGATTTTGGATTGCTACAACCTATTAAAAAAATTGCTAAAAGACCCATTAGAATATATCTTGTATTCATTATTTTATATTTTTTGATTTGAAAGTCTGATTGAAAAAGAAATTTTTCTAAAATTTCTTTTAATCAGTTCTTACTCTTTATATTCTTTACCTGTTAAAATATCGATGTAATAATAAATTTGTTTTTTATTTTCGGAGGTATATCGAACACAACCACTGCCATCAATTGAATCATATGATTTTGTACCTATTTGCTGTTTGGTTTTGTTGTTGTACAAAATGAATTTTCCTTCTTTTTCTTTCTGCAAAGCATAAATTTGGCGTTCTGAGTCTAAAATTTCAACGGTATAATTTTCGGGAGATAAAATCCACGATTTAGAATCGGCATTCCAAATTCCTTCTTTCAATTTCTTGTCATCTTTTGTTGTTTGGGTAATGTATTGATTACCTGATTGATAAACGTATGATGTTTTGCCAATTTTCTGATCTTTCTTCAGTTCATTCTCCGATAAAATCATGTATTTATCGGGCCAGACGACATAACCAACTCGATCTTGTATAAAGAAATCTTTTACAGAAACATTCTTTAGCAAATTTCCTGCTGTGTCCACATACAACCAATCGTACGCCCAAACGCTGTGATCGTAATTAAAACGACCCAACACAAAATAAGGCGAATTGTTGATGGAATACACCAACGAAACATCTTTCATAAAATTAATTTGTTCGGCTGTGGCATTTTTTATCTCTTTTGGAAAAGCTTTGTCATATTGCGGATACGGGAAAATTGCTGTGGTTTTGAGATCTTGAAAAAGTTGCGGAATTGGAGGAGCGTAACGATCTTGATTGATAGAATCTAAAACAAAAGGCTTGTTGTTTACCGAGATTTCAATACGATCGGTTCCTGTAAGGCCAGAAAATAAAGGCTTTTTAGCATCAATACTATAAATTTCAAATTGATTTTCGCTTGTGGGGATATATCTTTTTTGGTCTAAAGAAAGTTCGATATCGCTTCTTATTTTCTTGAACTTATTGTCTTTGATTTCGTACAAAATATCGTTCATCTCAAGGTGATTTTCATCCATTTTATTCGGATTTAGATAAAAATTATCTTCGTCATAAGGCACATCTTTACTCAACAAAACTTGTTGAGTTTCTAGCACACTGATTTCTATTTTCTTATAAGTTTTGGTCTTTTTAATATCACCGCCCATAATGTTCCAATCCCATTTCCACAAAGGCATTTTCTTTTCGTACTCAAGTTCTTTCATCATCAATGTTAACTGATTAAACACTTCTAATTCTATAGATTCTTCTGTGTAGTCAACGATAATATTTCCTTTGGTATCAATAACAGCCGACTTTCTATCCTTATTGTTAACAATCGTAAAACCTGTTAAAGTAAATTTATACGCACCAGCATAAGCCGTATTTATTTGTTGTTTTAAGTTGCTGTCCACATAAATGTAATCACCATTTTTAGTTAGATAAGGTATCCAATTCACTGTTTTTTGAGTTTGAATATTGATCGTGTTTTTTTGTCCACAAGCCGTTAAAAACAAAAGATTTAGACAAGAAAGAAGGATTAAATTTTTCATAAGATTTGTTTTGAAGTTTTTAAACTTCTTCTTTAAAAATAAATTCTAACCAAGGTTTCAAATCAACTTTTTTTGATAGTTGAAGTTTCAAATTAAACTTTCCATCATCAAAAATGAATGTTAAATCATCGTTTTCGTAAACATAAGAAGTCAATGTTGTGATTTCTCCATCGTAATCAATTTGCAAATCCCACTCAAAGTTTTCTAGAGGTTTTCCACCTTCCATTTCGCTGGATTGCCTTGTTAAAATCAGATAAGATTCGGGATTATTGCTACTATCAGAAGCAAATGAAACGACACAGCAATAATCTTCTATATAAGTGACTACTTTTTCAATTTTTAGAATCTTAGTCGTTCTGTCCATTTTCATCATCATTTTATTTCAATTTTAAATAGTTTTTCAAATCTTCTATTGTTGAGATTCCTTCTTTTATAAATACAGCTTTACCGAATGTGGGTTGATAAAATGATATTGTTTTACCATTTGTATTTTTGATGCGTAAACTACCTTCTACAAAATCATCCTTTGGTAAAGAAAGCCAAACTTCGATTAACTTTTGTTGACAGAATTGCGCCTGGTTTTCTAAAATTTCAACAGCTAACGGATTGTGTTTGAAAAAATATTTTTTTTCACCAATTGTCATCTCATCCGAAAACCCATTATCAATCGCAAGAAATGGGTGATTTTTGGTTAAAGGTTTTCCTACAAAAGATTCTTTTGCTTGTTCGTACCAAAAACCTTTGGTAATCACTTCAACAAATTCGTCATGAAAGCGGAAAAAATAATGAGTATAATCCGTCAACATTTCATCTACCGAATTGCCCCATTCATAAGCTTGTTCATAATGTTCTTTTTCATAGTGATAACGCTCGTGCAACCAATCTGAATTTTCTACTTTGTACACCCAAGTTCCAGGGATATAATCTTCAATTTCGGTAGGATCGTGATAAGGCGGGAGTTCTCCTCGACATATTTTAATAGCATCAAGATTCTGAATCGTTATTCGTCCAAAAGCTTCGTCTTCAGTTTCGAAATTGATGGACGTGAATTCGTCATTGTAAATAACAATCGGACTCAATACATAATCTGCAATAACAGGAATTTGTATAGGGATAATTTGTTCTTTATTACTTTCGTTTTTCATTCCAAATATTTATAATCGATTTCATGTTATTGTTCTCTAATTTATGGTATTAAAGTTAGGTATAGTTGATGTACTTGTTTATCCCTGATTTCAGCCAAAATGATTACTTGTAGAATCGATATTGTTAAATATCCCTTTTTTCGGCTATAGTAATTGTTTTGACTTAGATTTAATTTTGTCCCACATAAAAGAAGAAAAAACTATCTAATCATGGAAAAAAAGCAAATTAATTTAGGAGAAGTAAGTCAAGGGAAAACAGTTGCTATCGTATCATATCTTACAATAATAGGGCTTATTGTAGCATTGGTGATGAATAATAAACAACCAACTAGTTTGGGACGTTTTCATATTCGTCAAAGTATTGGTGTTACTGTATTAGGTATTGCGATAGGTTTTTTAACTTATATTCCTGGTATTGGAGGTATTATCTCCACAGTAGGGGGTATTATTTTATTGATTGCTTTGATATTGGGTATCGTTAGTGCTGTGAAATCTGAAGAAAAAGGATTGCCTGTTGTGGGAAGTTTTTTTCAATCTTGGTTCTCCATGATCTAAAAATAAATTTTAAGGAGTAGCTTTTAAAAGTTACTCCTTAAATTCCTATTTTGGGATTTAAATACAAAATCGACTTTCAACTACTAAAATTCCTGCACGGTTGAAGGTTTATATTTTGATTGAATTGCAGTTCTAAACTAAAATCTGGTCTATAATCCTATCCTTGATCCTCAATTGTCATTGTTGTAATTTTATGTGCTGCAAAAATTGTCACAATTTCATTCTTTAACTATATATCTAGAAAGCTGAGTAAAAGATTAGTTTCTTGCAATTCGTTAAAGTGTAAAGATCAACTTCCATTTGTTTGAAGAAGTGTTTAGATCGACGTTCACTTTTACGGTAATACCCTCATTTAACTTTATTTGGTAATACCCAAATCTCAGAATCTTTGTATTGATACCTATAATTAGGGTGACCAATATCTATTATGCTGTGTTTATACATTTGAAGTCGAGAATGAGCTCAATTTCTGCCGACATTTCTTTTAGGGATTTGGCCGTTTCAATTTCTAATTCATCAAGGTTTGATTGTTTAATAGGTCAACCAATTCTTTTGTAAACATAATACCTAGTTCTTTTTGTGCAGTATCTAACCTTTCTGTTGTTAAAGATGGCTGTATGTAAGGGACATATCTTGGTGTGCTCCATATATTTTTTTATAAAATTCAGTTTCTTTACCAAGTTTTTTAAATATTCTGAATTCATTTTTAATAACTTAAGTCCCTACAATATTAATTGGATTCAATTTTGGAAAATATTTTACCGTTCCATTCAATGGGTTTATTAGGCTGTTCTTTATCAAAAAATAGAAAAGAGAAATTTGCTTTTATAATTCTTTTTTTCCAATACATCTTATCCATTTCTAATTTTCCTTCAATGCACGGATATATTATTTTATCTCCAACATGAATACTTATTAATTCTACCGTAGGTATAAAATAGTGATCTTTTATGATTTTGATTTTTAGTGCGCTATGTGTAGCACTATTGAGCCTTGTAAAGGCTTCTATTGTATCTTTATCGATGCGTTCTGCTGTCATTTGTGTAGGATCTGTAAATTCTATCGCAGTACTTTGAGATTGCATTGTGGAGTAAATATGTGTGGTATCTACTACCTTGTAAAAAGCTTGCAATGAGTCTTCATAAATTTTGCCATTTTCGTCTTTCATCAGATCTGTTTCTGGAGGACAAATACCGTCACAACTTAATTGCCCGAATTTATTCTTATAAACACCCTCTGGGTAGCTCCATTGTTCAGTAAAACTAAAATCTCCCGCAACACTGTCTTTCCAAGTGATATCTATAGCGCTGCTTGCTTTTCTTTCCTTACATGCTCCATAGCAAAGGAGCAGTATAATACACAGTATAGCAGGACTTATATTTTTCATTTTGTTTAAGCTTTTATCATGCATTAACAATAGTGAACTAATAGTTTCTTTTCTTGTATAGGATCTCATAATAATCGAGTAAGGCATCCTCGTCTCGCACAAGTTCTGGAAGATTCTGATAGGTATACTTTTTATTTCTAGAGGTATCTATAATTATATATTCGGGCTGTGCGCTTTTTTTACTAAGGAATAACATCGCTTTTTTCTTATGCTGAAGAACAGCATAGCCTAAGTAGGAAATGCTTATATTCGTATTAAGCTGAATATGATCTTCAAAATAGGAGTCAGGGATGCTGCTAAGCAACGCTATATCCTCCGCTTCAATGGCATGAATCAACAAATTATCGAAAGAGCTGTCCAATTCTTTATCAAAATAGGTATTAGCATCTTTTGGGCTGTATAATTTTTTGTAAACTTCCTTTGCCAGTTCATAATTACTATCTGCCAGCATCGTTCTTATAAATAGGTTATTGATGTTTTCTACATAAGGGATCTCAAATGCGTAATAAGAACTCAGCAGGAAGTGAAACTGATAAGGAAACCTATCCTGATTGGCCATTACGGTATTCAACTTTTCTGGTGTATCTATAAACAGGTCAAATACGATTGACTCAATATCCTCACTTAAAATTTTGTAGGTTTTAATTTCCAATTCTTGCTGACGTTCAGGGGTGAGGTAAATATTTAATTGTGTATTGCTAATATCAAATTTAAAAGAGCTAAATTGATTATCGGGCCTTGTTAAATAGATGGTGTTATCTCTTATTTCAAGCATATCTGCTGACTTTAGACTTAAGAAGTAAGCATTATTCTGTTCCACAAGTAGGATGAATTTTAAATCACGGTCAACGCCAATGATACTATTTATAGTGCTGTTATTTATGGGCGTAGACAGTTCATCTTGCGTTTGCGCAAAGGCGGAAGCGAATGATATTAATGCTAGGAGTAGAATAGGTGCCTTTAAGCTTTTCATGGTTGAAAAAATGATATGTGTATAATCTTACAAATTTTAGGAATCTAAGCAGCATAAACAATCCCAAGAATCAGCTATTTTTAGCGGAAGGAGATTAAGCTATTTCTTCGATTTTTTTAAAAAATTCCAGTAGTAAGATAATTGCTTAGTGCCTTGTCATGGTTTTGTGTTGAGGTATATGTATAGGTCAAATGGGTTTTAATTTTATCCAATGAAACGACAATTTTGTCTAAAGCCATTATCATTTCTAAAGTTTCATTTTTTGTCAGTTTTATGGTCGAATGTTCTTCTTGCATACTTTTGTTTTTAAAAATTTATTATCCATAACCATTTGTTAATAGTATATGGAGGTTGATTTTTTGCTTCTTTGTGCTTTGAATGATTAATACAAAATCTTTATGATGTCCTTCGAAAAAACCTAAATGAGCTAAGTTTTCATCAATGTCATTAACTTTCCATAAAAAATTAGGAATGACTTGATAAAACAATACTTCTTCCTTAGATGGTTCAAAAAATTGAAAAAAATGATTCGTTAGGATTTCTGCTTCTTCAATAGAAACGAATTTCCCATTAATCGTTTTTGAAAAATTTTGACCATTTCCTGTTAATAATTCGATTATGTATTTCTTAGCATCAGCTTCTGAAATAGGGTAAAGAGCCAAATTGGTCTCCCCATTGTAAGTTGTTCCCGATAATACTTTTCTTCTTAATACATCATTCTCAATTAAAAGTTCGACATAATTGTCAAAACCTCTATCGCAATCGCTTTGTACTAAAGCTTGATGAAATTCACCACTTTTGAATTTTTCTAATAAGAAATCAGAGATTGTATAATTCACCGTATTTTCTTCCTCAAAAAAAAGATATAAAGAACTACTGTTTAGACTTTCGTCCAATTTATTGAGTAATTCATTTATTGTTTCTTTCATCATTTATATTTTTTATTTCAATCCAAGATTGCAGACATTTCTCATAAAAATCTATTGGAATATCACTAAGTAATTTATCCGTAAACATATTTTCAATCGTGACAGAATCTTTTTTGAAGATTAAAGGGAAAGCATTTCCGACTCCAATTTCTTGATAATCTTTATCACTTTCCTGAAACTGATGAAGTAACATTAACTCATATTCGCCACCAACAGATTGAATATCTGTGCTAAAGTATTCGGTTAAGAGTTTATATTCTTCAGGGACAATGAGTTCTTTGTAACCTTCCTTATCCAAGATTACTTTCATTCTATATGTTTTTATATTCTTTTAAAAATAAACATTACTCGTTGATACGTAGGGGTTACCAACAGTTATAATGTTTCACTTCCCTTAGTTTCTACAGCTTTTATCAGCCATTCTTCAAATGTACGCCAAGAGTTGAGTTCATCTGAAGTCGCTACATAATCGTCAATTGGATATTCGTGACAATACACATCAAAGTTTTTTTCTTCTTTTTTTGTGGTACAAAATCCCATCCAATCGCCCATACAAAGATGAGATCCGATAATTATAAATTGATCTTTCACTTCTTCTTCGCAATCTTCAATTTCTTGTTGAAACAGCGTGTTGTATTCTTTTAACTGTGCTAAATTGTACATATCAAAACCATCGATATATTTAGAAAAAAAGAACGATCCTGCACCAATTTCTTGAAGAAAATGATAATACGACTCTGGAAGTGAGTGATTCGTGTAGGATTTAATTTCTTCTAACTCAACATTAGAAATTCTTTCTACCTTAAAATTCAATTCTTCTGACGCTGTAATTTCTAAACCATCTTTCCACTTTTTGGTTTCCAAAACAACTTTACCGTTGGTAATCCAACTTTTTAAAGTTTCTATTGATTTAATAAATACTGTTGTAGCTTTCATTTTTATTCTTTTTTCTGTTTAAATAATCTTTTCAGAAGGGATTGTTTTTGTTTACCTTCTATACCTAATAAAACTTTATCAATTTCAATTTCGTTTATTTCAGCGTACTGCAACCATACTTCAAACTTTTCCTCATTTTCAAATTCTGATTCTTTTCGATAATGAAATAAAAGCTGTTTTACAGCATGCGGATATTCCATGATGTTCATTGCTTTTTCGAAATATGAAATGGCTTTTGCAATATTTATTTTTAAACCACCAAGCCCTTCTTCGTACATAATTGCATAATAAATGGGTGAATATGCTTCTGCGTAATCTTTTTTCAAGTAGGTTAACACTTTTTTATGCTCGTCTTTTTGGTAATAGATATACGTAAGCTTGTCATAATTGGTTTCATGCAGTTTGGAAGCTTTTAAGTAATACGCTAAAGCAATATCCAAGTCTTTTTCTACCAATTCGCCAAAATAATACAAATCACCTAAATTCGTCCAACCTAGTCCATTACCCAAATTTCCAGCTTGCGTGTAGGCTTCAATTGCCTTTTGCGTATCTTGCTCAAATCCATATCCATTCTGATAATGGTATCCTAAATTGTTCCAAGCATCTTTATTATTTAAGGTAGAAGCTTTTTTGTACAGTTCATTTGCTTTGGATACATCATAAAAATCTACATTCTCTTCATCAGCATACATAATGCCTAGTTCGGTCATGATTTTAGCATGATTGCGAGAAGCTCCTATTTCATAGACAGCTTTGGCTTCTGAAATATTATTTTCTCTAATAAAATTCAATCCCATTTGATACAGCGTATCTTCATCAAAAAGAGTGTAAAAGTCAATTCCTTGTTTCGTTTTCCATTTTTGAAAAAATTGTTCGAAAGCAGTTTTATCTTCTGTTGGTAGTCGATTGGCATGATTGTACAGATGACCTATTTCTGCTGAGGTAATAGTTCTCAGTTCATTATCGGGCTGTAAAACCAACAATTCATCCTCTTTATAAATAAGAACTTGATATCGATTGCGATCATAAGTTTCTGAAACATGGTTATAAATTGGACTCAAAAAATGAGTGTTAGCATCCCAATATTTCATTCCAGTTTTATATGTTATTTTTAGAAATTCGTTGTCTAAATGCTGAACTTTTTTGATGTTTTCATCGGGAGCAATTAACCATTTATCGTTTTTAGCATCGTACATACCAATACCAACAGCAGTTGTTAAAACAAATAAATCTTTCACATAATGATTAATCTGATCGAAATGAGCATGCGAAATAACTTCTGATGTTGCTACATGTTTTTCCGACTTTGTATCGTACAAAAACCATTGTTTTTCTTTTTTGTAAGCTAAAGTTTGATAATTGTCAGAGAAAAGAATTTGATCTACATCTTCCGCTAACAAATGACCATTCGGTTGAATAATTACAATCTTTTTTTGCCATTTATTTTGTTTAGCATAATAATGTTGATTCGCCAATGCAACCAAAGAATCTTCCACGAAAGAACCTAGATAAACCCCAGAATAAGAAAAGTAATCACGTTTTGAGCTTCCTTTTACTTTTTTGAAAAATAAATTGGGATATTCATGCTCATAGGGTTCCAAGTTTTCTTGGTTGATGATGACATGATTTTGAAAGTCAATTAGCTGATAAGAATTACCTTTTTTAGCATTAAAATATTGATGATTTAACCATTCCAAGTTATCATATGCTGTAGGAATGAGTATCAGACTATTCTCAATATTGATTAATCCATAGGCACCATTGCGTACGATGATAGCTACTTTTAATGTAGAAAAAATATCATCAGAATGAATACCATAAATCTCAAATACATCAAAAGCTTCATCATAAATAGGTTTTATAATTTCGAAACCACGATCATTGATGTATCCAAATTTGTTGTCCTTCTGAACAATTGCAGTATTAAACTCAAATTCATATATTTCATGGTATTGCGCAGGAACAATGATGTTATTTTTCAGATCTTTTAAACCTTTTAAATCATTTTCGATGAAAACTTCTGTATACACTTCTTTGTAGATTACATCGTTCCAATAACCTAAACCATAATTAATCCACTCCGTTTGTAAGGCGTCTAGAAAAGATTCGTAACCAAAACTTTTTACAAAATCTGTTAATACATCTAAGCTTCTAGTTGAGATTGCCTTTTCAAATAGTGTAATATTTTCTTTAATCTGTAACACCCAATCTTTAGCCTGGCTGCTGTGACTTTCTTCGTTCATATTAAATACATCTCTTCCTTCTATTAGGAAGGTATTAAAAGGTAATTCTTCTAATAAAGTAAACATTTGATGAACTGCTTCTGTAAAAGTAGCATTGCTATTTAATTGATATACTTCAGCTAATAAATCATAAAATTGCCTTAATAATTCAATTCCTTGTTTGCGATCTGCGTATAATTGTGATCTTTTTGAACGAATATTATGTCCAAATAAGGGTAACAATAAGGGAGGTAGTTCATAATTCCACTCGCCTAGATAATTTGGGTAGCTTTCTCCTGTAGAGAAATCAATATTATAGATGTAAATGCGATGCGCCATGAAGATTGATTATTATTCTTGGTAAACTTTTAGAATTTTGATTGCATATCAAAAATGAGAATAAATATTGAGTTAAAAAATCACTGTTTTAAGGGAATAATTTATTACAAAAGGGAAGTTCAGGTAGTTCTTTGTGTTGTTTTTAATTAAAAATTAACCTTGGTTTTTAGTTGAATTAGTTCTCATGATTAACATATTTTAAGATTAAAAAGGAGGTAGAATTTTAACTCAATATCAAGTTGTAAAAGTGTTTTATAGGGAGGTCACTTATAAATATGAAATTACCTTAATTTTTTGAAAAATTGAAAAGGCTATAGATGGTATATACGAGGAATATTAGAGAGGAGGGAATAGTCAATAGCCCAGTTAATTGAATTAAGAATAGGTATCCTAAATTCAGCGAACCCTATGATACTAAAGGTAAATTAGAGTTGTGGTTTTGATATCATTAACAATCCGACCTAACAGTATAATTTTACTGAATATTATTATAGGGCGGATTGTTTGTTGTGCATTAATGCGTTTGTTCTTTTATTGAGCTTTGAAACCTCTAACGGTACCTTTTATTACTGTAGCACCGTCTTTTTTCTGTGTAATAGCAATGGTATTTGTGCTATTTTTATTCCATACGACATCCTGCAATTTGATGGCGCTATAAGGATTCGGTATACTACTATCAGATCTAAATGTGAGAGGCTCAAGTGGCGCTTTTGATGATTTTGCTCCAAATAATGACACTTTTCCTGAAGGAGAGATAACAACGCGTATAGTAGGGTGTTTGAGTTCACCTATCACAGACCAAATTGATGGAACAGAAGAACTATTGGTAACCCCACCATTGATTGCGTAGCCCGCTATTCTTTGTCCTGTGCTATTTAAATAATGATCGTACATGTTATTGTCTTTAAATTGAATATTAGCTTTATTACCAGCTGCAGCTCTAAAGGCAGACTGAAACTCAATTTCATAGGATGGAGCTGTGGATGTTTCATGTTCAATTACCTCACTCGTTGTGGATAATATAGCTATTGGTCTATCATTAATAATTAAATTAAAAGAGTTGTCTAATTCATGAATATCTACGGTTAATCCATATGTAAGATCAGCTGCTGAATTGTACCTGTAGTAAGTGTCAGTTGCTGTTTCAGCCGGTACTGATCTAGAGAATTCGTGATTATTAAGCGCAGGTGTGTTTACATCGTTTGTAATAGTACCTGGAGTTGTTGACGGCTTGTATATTTTTATCGTTAAATTATATCTATATCCTGGTGTGATTTTGATGTTTTCAATAGGTATATTACCTAAAGTATGCTCATTAGTTCCTTCTGTAATCGTTATGGCAGGGATAGTAACTTTTGCTGTGGTAGTGTTGGGGGAAATCAAGATTGTAGGCAATGTTGATTTTTGTTTTTGAGAGGTTAAGTAATCTGGTGCAGTTTTGTTAAATAATGCTCTTTTAGTCGTCTGGGTTGAAGGTTGTGCAAAGACGATTGAGTTGTCATTCAAACTTAATGTTGCAGAAGATGAGATGTTGCTGAAGACAAGGTCATTTACATTGTATATGTTTCTAATGTCTGTACTAGGAATATCTTGACCATCTTCCTGTGAAAGTTTTACAGTTGTTGTTATTGAAGAAAATTGATGTTTCAATATAATGCTTAGCGTATTTTCTTGTGAGGCTATTATGCTAATACGTTCTTTAAAATACATCAAATCTTCTGTGATATCTTTTAATTTAGCTGTTGATAGATTGTTATAGTTCTCGAGTGTAGGAAGAGATGTCTTGCTATTGACCGAAAATGCTACAAAAATAAAATCTCTTCCTCCTGATACACTTAGTGCAGGTGTGCTGTTTTCTTGCCCAGCGATATATTCGCGATGATCAACGTATGTGCCATCTACATTGTAAACATATAAACTATACTTAGTTTCAGGTGTTAAATCTGAATGTTGAGGAAGTACCCCAGTATTAGCATTCTTATTAACGCTTTTTAAATTATTGTTTTTATTAGAAGTTAAAGTTGCAAAAGCAATAATTCCGTCTTCCAAATGAATGACTTGTTCTTGTTGTGTATTTGAATTTGGAACGCTGGCCATTAGATTAGACTCAGACGTATTGCTAACTTTTGGTATACTAATTTTTATGATTGTATTTTCTACAGGACTGTTGTTTTCAGAAGAATTCTTTTGGCATGAAAAAAGAAAGACAGTGTTTAGTAGTATGATTGTAATAAATAGTATGTTAAGATTTTTCATTTTCTCTTCTTAAATTAAAACCAATTGATAATTTTTTCATCAGAAGAATCGTCTAACCATTCTTCTCTAACCATAGTGTTGTCTTCTACTATTTTTAAAGTGCTAATAGATGAATTTGAAATAGTGTCCTCTATTTCAATAGAAAGCATAGTAATGCTAGGTGTGATATACTGTTTTTTCATTTTAATCGAATTGCCAAATTATCATCCCTGCGGATTGTTAATTTGGTTTATTTTTCATAGTTAATGTGTAAATCTCTATTAGTTGAGTGTCTAAGAGATTATTTGTGATTTTTACTTAGGGCGCAAAAGTAACAAATGAAATGATTAATAAAAATTTTTTTGCTTATAAAATAAACTTTTTTTAGTCATTTAATTCGCGGTGCTTCAACTTTTCTCTATTTTTTTTAAATTATTATCATACTTAATTCTATAGAATTTGAAGGTAAATACTTCTTATTGTGTCTAATTTTTGCAGCATCATTTGTTAATGATATCACGTTTGTCTGGCTTAATATGGGGATAGTTTTTTATTAGAATGACTCTGATAGAAGAGAATGAATGCTGAGTTAAAAACGACTTTAACTTTAAATTAGAAGTTTATCTTATCTATTTTTTTGATACAGATCATATAGGGTATAGGTTAGATGTGTTGATCAACAAATTTTCCTTCTTAAATTCTTGTATTAGATAAATATTCATTTATTATTGTGGTGTAGTCCTAAATGGTGAATGATATCTAGAGTTGGCATTATATTAACAACTTCTTACCAAGATTTAACCTGTTTAAGTTATTGTTGATAGATGTAATAAATATTTGTATAGATTTATCAACTGATTATAGCCAATTAATTTTATATGATTCAATTTAATACTGTGTAAAGAATTTTATTACACAAATCAATAAGTGTTTATTTAACACTTTATTGTTGAAATACAATTATACAACCTACAAATACCAATTATGAGAGACAATTATTACTTAAAATCAAACAAACTTAGGCGGTTATTAACAACGCTATTATGTCTCTTGATCGTAGCATCAGGTTATGCTCAAGAGGATTTGATACGAATAGCGGGGGTAATTACTGGAGCTGAGGGGCCAATATCGGGTGTTACTATTTCAATTAAATCAGGCAGGACACTAGGTACTACAAATGAAAAGGGGGCATTTCAATTTGAAGTTTCTAGATCATCTACTCTTTCATTTAATCATATGGCTTATGAGAATGCTGAAGTGAAAATGTCAGATTATCAACCCAATTCAATGGGGGTGTATGTTATTGATCTGATATTGAATGAAAAAATAGGCAATGCAATAGATGAGGCTGTAGTTGTTGGATTCGGAACGCAGAAGCGAGCTTCTTTAGTGAGCTCTATTACTGTTGTCAATCCAAAGGAACTTAAAGGTCCAAGTTCAAATTTGACTACTATGCTTGCGGGGCGAGTATCGGGGATGATAGCTTATCAGCGTTCTGGAGAGCCGGGGTCTGATAACGCTCAATTCTTTATTCGAGGATTAGGATCTTTTGGGTCGGGGAAAACAGACCCTTTAATTTTGATCGACGGTATTGAGTCGTCTGCAACCGATATGGCTCGCCTTCAACCAGATGATATTGCAGCATTTTCTGTATTGAAAGATGCAACAGCTGCTGCCGTTTATGGAGCGCGTGGCGCAAATGGTGTGGTGTTAATTACTACTAAAACGGGTGCCCAAGGAACTACGAAATTTATGGTGAGAGCTGAAGGTAAGTTATCGACTAATACAAAAAACATTCAACTAACAGATAATATTACATATATGAATTTGGCAAATGAGGCTGTGCTTACTAGACCGACTCCAAAACCATTACCATATACTCAAGCCAAAATAGAACACACATTAAGGGGGACGGATGAATATTTGTATCCTAATAACGATTGGATTAATATGTTAATTAAAGATTATACATTCAATCAAGGGTATAATTTGAGTGCTAGTGGTGGCGGTAGCCGTGCTAGATATTATGTCTCAGGAACGTATAATGTGGATAATGGTATCTTGAAAAAACATGGGACAAGTAATTTTAACAACAATATATCATTGACTAATTACTCATTACGCTCTAATGTAAATATTGATCTTACCAGCACAACAGAGGCTCGTATTAATTTGTACGGACAGTTCGATGATTATAATGGACCAATACGTGATGGTGCTGAATATTTCAGAATGGCATTATGGTCTAATCCAGTACAATTCCCAGCCGTGTATCCTGCTGATTATTTGCCATATATCCAACATCCATTATTTGGAGGACACGTAGTTATGGATGGTAATTCAACAAATGGTATATTATTATCGAATCCTTATGCGGAATTGGTCAGAGGATATAGACAATATAATCGCTCTACATTAATGCCTCAGGTGGAAATTAAGCAGAATTTGGATTTTCTAACCAAAGGATTGAATTTTAGAACAATGGCTTATGCAAAGCGTTATTCTTATGGTCAGACATCACGTTCATACAATCCATTTTATTACTCTTCAAGACTGGATCCCGCCACTAATGCTGTGAATTTAAGTGTTATCAATGATGGTACTACAGGTTCCGTAGGTCTAGTCGGCCAGGAATTCTTGGGATATGGATCTTCTGGCTCGGATATTAATGCAACATTATATCTTGAAGCTGCTGCAAATTATGCACGCATATTTGGTAAGCATAGTGTTTCGGGGATGTTAATTACGTTGTTTCAGGATTACAAAATTGCAAGAGATAATATTACATCTTTACAATTGGGGCTTCCACGTCGTAATAATGGGCTATCTGGACGTTTTACGTATGGTTATGATGATCGTTATTTGGCTGAAATTAACTTTGGTTATAATGGATCTGAACGCTTTCATGAATCAAAACGTTTTGGTTTCTTCCCTTCATTTGGTTTGGCATATAGAATTTCGAATGAAAAATTCTTTGAATCGTTGAAACCCGTTATTTCCGATATGAAATTCAGAGCCACATACGGCATTATAGGTAATGATGCCATCGGACGTGATACTGATCGTTTTTTCTATCTGTCAGAAGTAAATATTGGAAATTATGATTATTTGTCAACTTTTGGCTATGATTATGGCTATTCGCGACCTGGTGTAAGTGTAAGTCGTTATGCAAATCATGATATTTCTTGGGAGCAATCTCGGCAGATAAACTTGGGGGTTGATTTATCCTTATTAAATGGAAGTATTAATATCGTTGCTGATGCCTATAAAGATTACAAATCGCATATCCTAGAAGCTAGATCTCATATTGGCACTACAATCGGTTTGCAAGCTACACCGATGGCAAACACAGGCAAGGTAGAAAAGCAAGGTTTTGATATTGCGGTAGATTATAACAAGAGTTTATCAACAGGTTGGTTTTTTCAATACAGGGCAAATATGACATTTGCACAGTCAAAGATCACAAAAAGAGACGAGCTCTTGTATCCTGATAATATGGGATATCGGTATCAAGTTGGTCATTCAGCTGCTCAAGCATTTGGTTTAATTGCTGAAAGATTATTCATTGATGAATATGATGTCGCTAATTCACCTATCCAACAATTTGGCGATTACATGGCCGGAGATATAAAGTATCGTGATATGAATGGTGATGAAATGATTACTTCGAATGATGCTGTACCTATTGGTTACCCTACTTCTCCAGAATTCATTTATGGATTTGGTGGTACGACTGGATATAAAGGCTTTGATTTTTCGTTCTTTTTCCAAGGTTCAGGTAAATCTTCATTCTTTATTAACCCAGAAAATATTACACCTTTTGTGCGTAATGGTGGAGCACAAAACGGTTTATTAACAGCGGTCGCAGAGAGTCATTGGTCTGAGGAAAATAGAAATATGTATGCTTTTTTTCCAAGATTGAGTGATTATTTCGTAGGAAATAATAATCAACAATCGACATGGTGGATGCGTAACGGTGAATTTTTAAGACTTAAGAATATTGAATTAGGATTTAATGCCCCTCGTACATTACTTGAGCGATATAAATTAGGGTCAGTTCGCTTTTATGCGAATATGATGAATGTATTTACCATCAGCAATTTTAAGTTGTGGGATGTAGAAATGGGAGGAAATGGATTGGGATATCCTATCCAACGTACATACAATTTTGGTATTCAAGCAAATTTTTAATCATGAGAGCTACAAACATTAAAAAATATATAACACTAGCTTCTATATCGGCTGTATTGATAGGTTCAACAACTTCGTGTAAGAAATTCTTAGATATTGTACCAGATAACGTTGCTACTATCGAGTATGCATTCAGGCTACGAATTGAGGCAGAAAAATACTTATTTACATTATATAATTATATTCCAAAAGAGGGAAATGTATGGAGTAATCCAGCTTTTCTTGCTGGTGATGAGATTTGGATTCCTTATCAAACGAGTATATCGCCATGGTCATTTGAGATTGCACGAGGGAATCAACGTGTTACAGATCCATATGTTAATTATTGGTATGGAAATTATGATGCAAGCCGAGGTCTATATCAGGGGATAAGACATTGCAATATTTTTATTGATAATATGTCTAAGCCGAGTTTGGTGCCTGACATAAGCCCTACCGAACGAGCAAGGTGGATTTCAGAAGCTAAATTTTTAAAGGCATATTTTCATTTTTACATGATGCGGATGTATGGTCCAATTCCTATTATGGATGAAGATATTCATGTAGGCGCTTCCAAAGAAGTAATGGATGTGTCTCGAAATTCTGTTGATGAGTGCGTAAATTATATCGTTAATCTGCTTGAAGAATCTTATTCTGATTTGCCAAATCAAATTGTAGATAGAGAAAATGAGTTAGGGCGAATTACGCTGTCAATTGCAAAAGCTGTCAAAGCGCAGACATTATTGTTGGCAGCAAGCCCTTTGTTCAATGGTAATACGGATTTTTCTAATGTTAAAAACAAAGATGGTAAGGTTCTGTTTCCTCAAGAATATGATAATACAAAATGGGAAAGCGCAGCAGAGGCAGCGAAGGATGCTATAGATGAAGCCGAAGGTAATTTGCATCAATTATTTGCATTTACACAAGGAGGTAACCTTAATATATCTGATGCTACGAAGCTAGAGCTGACACTTAGGCAATCGGTGACGGAACGATTCAATGATGAACATATTTGGGCAGATCCTAATAGTTTGACAAGGGATTTACAGCGTGATGCTATGCCTCCTTTGAGTGCGGATGAAAATCATAATGATAACCGTAAAATATTTTCTCCTCCATTGAAGATTGCAAAAATGTTTTATACGAAAAATGGAGTGCCAATTAATGAAGACAAGACATTAAGTTTTTCAGATGATTCAGAGTTAAGGACAGCTACTCAAAATGATAGATTTTATATTGAACCTAATTTCATAACGGCTAGATTACATTTTGATCGTGAGCCGAGATTTTATTCGTCCTTAGCTTTTGATGGCGCCAGATGGTTTAAATATGATACACCAGGGTATTCGGATGAAAATTCAAAAGTAGTCCGCAGTAAAAGACCTGATTATGCAGGTAGTACGCATGCATTTCATTTTAATGAAACAGGTTATTTTATCAAAAAACTAATTGATTGGAACCAAGTTACGACTGCTTCGGGTGTAACTTACAAAACATATCCTTGGCCTAAGATTCGTTTAGCTGATCTGTATTTAATGTATGCGGAGGCATTGAATGAAGCTTATGGACCTACCAATGAAGTTGCATTTGAATATATTGATAAAATAAGGACTCGAGCAGGGTTAAAGGGGGTGAAAGAGTCTTGGAGTAATTATTCTATCAATGCTCTTAAATTTACTACAAAGGAAGGTTTTCGCGAGATAATTAGACGAGAGAGACTTATTGAACTAGCTTTCGAGGGACAGCGTTTTTGGGATTTACGAAGATGGAAAACTGCTGCAATAGCTCTTAATGAACCTATTACTGGATGGAATATGCAAGGTGAAAATACAGCATCATATTATGTGATTCGTACAATTTTTAACCAACGCTTTGTAGCTCCAAGAGATTATTTTTGGCCAATTAGTGAAAATACGGTTATTCAAAATTTGAACCTTGTTCAAAATTATGGTTGGTAATTAATAAGTTATATACTATGAAAAATTTTTTATATGGATTAATAATACTAATCAATATAGTATTATTAAATATCTCTTGTGAAGAGGAAACTATGCTAAAGCCATTGGAAAGCAATATGACTCCTCCAGGCAAAATTAGTAATGTATCCGTAACAAATAAAAATGGCGCGGCTGTACTTACATATTCCTTGCCTTCTGACGATGATTTATCATATGTCAAGGCTGAATATATTTTGCCTAATGGTACTATGCGTACTATTAAAGCATCATATTATACGAATCAAATGGTGGTTGATGGTTTTTCGGAACCAGGTTCTTTTAAAGTGAAATTATATGCTGTAAATCGCTCAGAGGCAATTTCGGAGCCCTTGGAAGTTACTGTTAATCCAGAAGAATCCCCAATATGGGATATTTATCGGTCATTAGAAGTTCAGCCGTCTTTTGGAGGATTGCAATTAAAGGCTTTGAATATTGAAAGAGCTAAGATTGCTATTCTCATCATGGAAAAGAATGAATATGGAGAATGGGTAGCTGACCCAAATAGTGTGTACACCTCAACAGATAAAATTCATGCTACTATGCGTGGAATGGATACAATTGCTAGAGATCTTGCCTTCGTTGTTCGTGATCGCTGGCTCAATAATACAGATACCTTATTTGCACAGATAAAACCATTGTATGAAACTGCTATTTCTAAATCAGGTTATAGAGGATTTAGATTGCCTGGCGATGCTCCTAATCATACATCTACATCACATACTGGTATGTGGGATGGAGATATCATGAATTGGCCGCGTATATATATGACACAAGCTGCCATTTCAGGCCCTCATTATACAACGGTAGATATAGGTTCTATGGCAAAATTAAGTCGTATCGTGATTTGGGATTATCCAGAATATTACAATGGTCGTACATACTATTATAAAGGCAATTTAAAAGAATTTGAAGTATGGGGTTCGAATAATCCTCCTGCAGATGGGTCGTGGAATAATTGGCATTTATTGGGATCATTTAATGCTACTAAACCTTCTGGATTACCATTTGGACAACAGTCGGATGAGGATTATCAAACTGCTGTAAATGGGTTGAACTGGGAGTTTGATATCAATGCTCCAAAAGTAAGGTATATACGTATTCGCAGTACTAAGAATTGGGATGGATCAAGTTACATGGCTATTGGGGAGATACAATTGTATGGAGATCCAAGATAAATTTAATTTTTAAGAACATGAAGAAGATAAATAATCATAGAATCCTTACATGTGTCGCTGTGTTGTTTTATTTAATATCAGCGGTATCATGTAAAAAAATGGACGACTATAAAAAATATATCGAGGATAAGCCGATTGTTAATTATACAGGAAAAGTTGATTCTGTCAAAGTATTTTCTGGAAAAAATAGAGTGCTAATAACTGGACTCTTGGTGTCCGATCCAAAGATTAAAGAGGCTCGAATCTATTGGGACGGTAGAAGAGATTCACTTTCGATTCCCATTACACGTACAGAAGGTGTAGATACTTTGAAAGCTAATATTTCAAACCTAGAAGATCGTGTTTATAATTTTGAGATTGTAACATTCGATAATGAGGGGAATAAATCTGTTCGAGTTTATGCATTTGGACGCTCATATGGCGATAATTATCAAATGTCACTAATTAATCGACCTATTTCAATGAATAGTTTAAAAGCATATGATAATACCTTCTCATCTACCTTTGGGAATGTCGACCGTACTTTTGGTATTTTCGCTACAGAAGTTAAATATAAAAATAAAGCAGGTCAGGAAAAGGTGGCTCGGCTTAATATTGATCAGTCCGTATTGAATTTTAATGATGTAAAAATTGGAGAGGCAATGTCGTACAGAAGCTTGTATCTACCTGATACATTATGTCTAGATACTTTCTATACTGCTTTTAGTGATTTCAAGCCCATATTAACTTTTTATAGAAATATGGGATATCCTTTTGCAGCGACCAATTTGTCAGGTAGATGGGGGGTATTGGCTAATTGGAATTCTAATGCAACAGCAAATGGTATAAGTGGGAGAGGAAGTTACGATCAAAATAGTGGTATAGGTGTTTTAGCAGCAGAAGCAGGCTGGGGCACGCCTAATATTAGTAATGGTAAAATACATCAGACTTCTACTTTACCGCAAGGAAAGTATAGAGTACAAGTTGAATTTAGACGTAATAATGTAACGAACAATGTAGATGCTACAAATAACCTCATTTATTTTGTGGTAACAAATAATGGCGATTTGCCAAATGTCGCTGATGTCTTAAATGCAAATAAACTAGCATCCTATGATCTGAAATGGATTCATGACGATTATCGTATTGTAAGTTTTGAATTCGATAACCCTACAACACAGGCTGTAACAATTGGTGTTGTAGTCAACTTGACAAGTTCAAGTAATCAATATTTTAATGTTAAAGGCATAACAATACATCAACTCAACTAAAATAAAAATGTGTGATAGATGCTCTATGATTTCTCTATAGAGCATCTATACGTTTTTTGATTTTCAATTTTAATAGTTATGATGAAATTTCTGTTTCTTCTAATAGTTCCATTTTTAGGTTGTGGGAAAACTAGTTCTTCTGCACCGGATAAGGGTAGTGGTATCGAAGTACCATCTATTGATTTTCCATCAGTGGGAAATATTTCTCTTTTCAGTAAATCAACTACGAAAGCTATCTTAAAATCAAAAGTGGAAAATACAGGAGGGGCATCAATTATCGAGCGTGGAATCTGCTGGGCAATACATAATAATCCAACAATAGATGATTCTAATGCACCTCCTAATAGTTTATCTGGAACTGGTGAATTTGAGGTAGAATTAACAAATTTGGAAGGAGGAAAAACCTATTATGCTAAATCGTTTGCTTCCAATAGTAAGGGAAGGTCTTACGGCCCATTATTTGAATTTAAATCGGAGAGTTATAATGACGCGAAGATGGGTTCAGCATCTGTTCTTTTCTATAAATTGAACAGTATAGAAGTAAGTTCTAAGATTGAAGATACGGGGGGCGCAAATATTATAGAAGCGGGTATTTGTTTTGGGACTACACAGAATCCAACTGTCGATAATAATAATGTAATCGCTGATAAAATAGAAAATTTAGCATTTAAAGTTAATGTTATAGATTTAGAATTGGGTAAAAGTTATTTTATTCGCTCCTATGTCAAAACATCGAAAGGAGTTTATTATAGTAGTCAAGGGGCTTTTCAAACATACAATAAGGGAAAAATAACCGTTAACTTCCATAATCAGTCAAATATTCCAACGGATGTGTTTGCAAGATTGAAAACAATGGCTGATCATGGTGTCAAATTGTTAGAAGAATATACAAGCATTGTAAAAACGGTAACAATTGAATATAATACTGGTGTAGGAACAGCTGACGCAAGTATATCTGGTTGGATGCGTTGGGGAAGTAATACTTCTTATCAAAAAACGGGTACATTTTTACACGAGTTTGCTCACGCTATTGGTGCAGGTACATCCAATGTGTGGAAGCAGACTCTTATTCAAAATGGAATTTATCTTGGACAAAATGCGAATTTGGCATTGCGCAAAGCTTCCAATGATTCTAGTGCACAATTGAAGGGGGATTTACAGCACTTTTGGCCATATGGCATTAATGGTGCACACGAAGATACAGGTAGAGAATCTGATTACATCATTACCTGTCTAATCATTGAAGGATTCAAAAGAGATGGGGTGCCAATTAATTAAATAATTTATTCAAATAATTTTTTCAAACATGCGTTATCAATCATTAATTATACTATTCATATTAACGAATTCCGTATATGCTCAACAACATGAAAAAAGTACTTATAAGTTAGTATGGTCAGAGGAATTTGATAAAAATGGAAAAGTAAATGAGAAAATATGGAATTACGAATATGGATTTGTTCGTAATCGAGAAGATCAGTGGTATCAAAAGGACAATGCTTATTGTAAGGATGGCTTTTTGATTATTGAATTAAAAAAGGAAATTAAACCAAATCCATTTTACGAGGACGGTAGCCAAGATTGGAAGAAATCTCGTAGAGATATTAAGTATACCTCATCATCATTAAATACTTCGGGTAAAAAATACTGGCAGTATGGTCGGTTTGAAATGAGAGCAAGAATTCCTGTTGGGTCAGGGCTGTGGCCCGCATTTTGGACATTGGGAGTGGATAAAGAGTGGCCTTCAAATGGAGAGATAGATATCATGGAATATTACCGAGGAAATATACTTGCTAATATTGCTAATGGTACTAATAAAAGGTGGACAGCGGAATGGCATAATGGCGTTAAATCTGTTGAGTCTTTAGGTGGTGAGATGTGGGCAAAAGAATTTCATGTTTGGAGGATGGACTGGGATGAAAACGAAATCACATTATATTTAGATGATGTATTGTTAAATAAAGTTTCATTAGAACGACTTGTTAACAAAGATGGAACTAATTTCAATCCGTTTAAGCAACCTCATTATGTGTTAGTGAATTTAGCATTAGGTGGAGATAATGGGGGGCAGATAGATGAATCATTGTTGCCTGCGAAATATGAGATAGATTATATCAGAGTTTATCAAAAGAAATAAAATATCCATAAAACACGGGAGGTTCTAAATCACAGAAGATCCTATGTTTTCTTAAATACTTTTATCTACAAAATTTCAAAATAGCTGCTTAATTATTGCGTATTATATGCACTCTAGGATTTCGTAGTTGCTATTCCTTGTATTTATAAGTCAAGCAGTAAAAGTTATTGGTCCAAAGCTTTCAATAGAAACTTTTAAAAGAATTACCATCATTTCTTAGATATTCAACAGTATTACTAGTTACCATTTCATTTATTGATAATGTGATTTGTTTATTAGGGAGATTATTTTTGAATTCTTATTAGGTGATAAATTACATCATTTAATCATGAAGTGGGTGATTTGTGGTTTGTTTATTTAATATTTTCTGTTTATATGTGTTTTGTCGAAAAAATATTTTGAATACCAATGGTGCTATTGAAAATAATTCTGATTTGATGCATTTTTGTGTAGTTGTTAAATAAGATTGATAAAGAGAAATGTCTACAGAGTCTATACACAGTAAATGTTTATCGCCAGAATTAGATAGTCGTTTCAAACATTTATGGTGTTTGGTGGGAAATACGCCTATGTTGGAATTGCAATATGTATATAAAGGCAAGCCGAATAGGATTTTTGTGAAGTGTGAAAATTATAATTTGACGGGAAGTATTAAGGACCGTATGGCATTATATATTTTGTATAAAGCATATAAAAATTGCCAAATAAGTCCAGATGATATGATTGTAGAAGCTACGAGTGGTAATACTGGTATAGCTTTCTCTGCTATAGGTAAAGCTTTGGGGCACGAGGTGAAAATTATCATGCCTAATTGGTTGAGTAAAGAACGTATCGATATTATCAAAAGCATGGGGGCTGATATTCAGCTTATCAGCAAAGAAGAAGGTGGTTTTTTAGGTAGTATCAAGTTGAGTGAGGAATTAGCTGCTAAGGGAGGTGTATTTTTGCCTAGACAGTTTGAAAATTTGTTCAATGCTGAGGCGCATGAGATGACTACCGGAAAGGAAATTGCTTTACAATTGGAGTCTAAAGGTTTGGTTGCAGATGCTTTTGTGGCAGGTGTAGGTACAGGAGGTACAGTGATGGGAGTGGGTAAGCAATTGAAAAATTATAACCCATTTGTAAAGATTCACCCTTTAGAACCGCAAGAAAGTCCTACGCTGACAACAGGGTACAAAGTAGGTGCGCATCGTATTCAAGGTATTTCCGACGAATTTATTCCTGCAATTGTAAAATTGGATGAGTTGGAAGAAGTCGTATGTGCTTCAGATGGTGATTCAATTATAATGGCGCAAAAAATTGCTAAACAGCTGGGATTAGCAGTTGGGATTTCATCAGGTGCAAATGTGATTGGTGCAATTAAACTGAAAGAGCAGTTAGGTGATGATGCGGTTGTAGTTACATTATTATGTGACGATAATAAAAAATATTTGAGTACTGATTTGGTAAAAGACGAGCCTGTGAAGGAAGGTTATATTTCTACAGATTTGGATTTTAGAGGATTCATGCCAATTGCGAGATTAGAAAAGCCATTATTTGGCTAATATAAATTTTTGTTTCATCCTATTTGTTTAGGATTGTTTGTGTTAGAATAGATTAAGCCGAGTGCTAACTCGGCTGATCTTATTTAAGAGAATAAAAAAACTAATGTTATGAAATTGTTTTTGAAATTATTTTTTGTTGTCTTTTTATTTTGGTCTACGACTCCTAGTATTGCTCAGGATACCATAATTAATTTAGATGACGTTGAATTTTCTGATGGCACATCATCGGAGGAGGCAAGTGTAGATAGCTCGGCTGTTGTCGACTTTGGCGATGTCGAGTTTACTGATGGACAAGATTCTAGTCAACTATCAGCTGCTACATCTCCGGTTGATTCTTTGCAGAATGCAGATATCTCTACTTCAAGTGAAACACAAAAAGAAGATGCTTCGTTGTGGGGAATTTTTATAGCAGGTTTGTTGGGTGGTTTCGCAGCATTTTTCATGCCTTGTATCTTCCCAATGGTACCGCTGACAGTGAGTTTCTTTACCAAAAAAGCAGGTTCTCGTTCCAAGGCTATTTCGCAGGCCTTTATGTATGGATTGTTTATTATTGTTATCTACGTGGCGTTGGGTATGCTTATTACCATAGCTTTTGGTCCAGAAGCATTAAATGAACTTTCGACAAATGGTATTTTTAACTTCTTCTTCTTCCTATTATTGGTTGTCTTTGCGACATCATTCTTAGGTGCATTTGAAATTACATTACCTAGTTCTTTTGTAAATAAAATTGATTCAAACTCTGATAAAAGTGGCCTTGTTGGACTGTTCTTCATGTCTGCAAGTCTTGCTGTAGTTTCATTCTCTTGTACAGGTCCAATTATTGGTACTTTGCTGGTAGAGGCTGCTACACGTGGTGAGCGTTTAGGTCCTGCGATAGGCATGTTAGGCTTTTCATTAGCATTAGCTGTACCTTTCGTGTTGTTTGCTATGTTCCCTTCTATGTTAAAATCCTTACCTAAATCTGGCGGTTGGTTGAATAGCATAAAAGTTGTTTTAGGTTTCTTAGAATTAGCATTAGCCTTGAAATTCTTATCAAATGTAGATTTGGCATACAACTGGAACTTATTGGATAGAGAGGTTTACTTAGCGTTATGGATTGTAATTTTTGGCTTATTAGGTTTGTACTTAATTGGTAAAATAAAATTCTCACACGATAGTAACTTAGAGTTTTTATCTGTTCCACGTACGATGTTTGCTATTATGGTATTCACGTTTGTAGTCTATATGATTCCAGGAATGTGGGGCGCTCCATTGAAAGCTATTTCCGCATTTTTACCACCAGTAGGTACGCAAGATTTTGACTTGGCATCGGGAGTGTCACATGCTCCGAATGCAGCTGGTACAGATGCTGCTAAACGCAAACATTACACATATTTCCATAGCAAAGCGACGATCAAAGGGTTAGATCCTTATTATGATTACGAGGAGGCTTTGGCTGCTGCCAAAGAACAAAATAAACCATTGCTGGTTGATTTTACAGGTTGGAACTGTGTGAACTGTCGTAAGATGGAAGCAGAGGTTTGGAGTGTGCCAAAAGTACGTGACATGATCAACAATGACTTCATCTTGGTAGAATTATATGTAGATGATAAGGTTTTAGAATTGCCAGAGAGTGAGCATTATGTTTCAGAAAAAACGGGCAAAAAAATCAATACAGTAAGTAAGCGCAATGCTGATTTTCAAATCACAAGATTCGAGAGCAATTCTCAACCATTATATGCACTGCTAGACACGAATGGAGAATTATTAGTTCCAACAAGTGGTGCTGTCTACAATGTAGATAAGTATGCTGATTTCTTGAAGTCTGGATTAGAAAAATTTAAAGCAAAGTAAGAAGTATATTCAACCTAAATAGAATCTAAGAATGCCCAACGATGTTGGGCTTCTTTAGTTATCTCTACTCCATATTTCATAAATTGGATCACCTTTTGAACTTTTTCCACTGTGATGCCATTCATTGTTTTTAATTTCTCCACTAAAATTTAATGTCGCTCCCACACGATTATTGTCTCTAGAGAAGAATAGTATGTTTTCCTGATAATTTCTATTTTGAAAAGTATATTTTCCTCCACCTGTACCGTAAAATCCTTTTTCAATCGGATTAATTGCTATCCATTGGAAGTAACCATCTACAAGTAATTTTATTGTCTTGCGATCAGCTCTTTTGATAGTATTCACCGTTTGGTTGTTTTGTCTTCCTGTAATACGCCACAACCCATCTAAATCTTGTTTAGACTTTGCTTGTTTTTGGAAAGGGGTATTATCTAAATACAAAGTTTCAGACTCAAATCGAATAGGAAAATGGTGTTCTTTCCCGATATTTGATGGGTTTTTATCATCAAATTCACAATTGACTACTAATTCGTTATTAGCTATTTTATAAGTACCACCCTGTGTATTTTTATACTCGCTCGCACTAAAAATAGTGTGGGTGATATAGCCGTCTGCAATTAATAATAGATGTTTATCATTATTGTTGGTGGCAATGTAAACACCTGTTGGATTTTGAGCAACTGCACAAGAGATGCTGCAAATAATAAGTAGCACTAATATTATCGTATTTCTCATAGCTAATGGTTGTTTTTAAATTTAAATATAGCCATTAAATATTTGAAAAACAATATGTTAAAATGTTTCTTCTTAGAAATGGTATGCAGTTTCGCTTTTGGTTTCAGATAACACAAAGTATGTTTGCACTGTGTTTACTTGTGGTAATACAGCTAATTTGTGTCTTAGAAACATATGGTACGCTTCCATGTCTTTTGTTGCGATGCGCAACATAAAGTCGTAGGATCCAGCCATTTGATAGCACTCCATGACCTCAGGAAATTTGGCGACTTCCTTCTCAAACTCATTAAGAGTTTCGAAAGTGTGTGCTTTTAAAAAAACTTGAGAAAATGAAATTAAACCAATGCCAATCATTTTTCGATCTAATATAGCTACTGTTTTTTTGATATATCCAGCTTTCTTGAGTTTTTTAACTCTTTCGTGGATAGCTGCTATAGATTTGTATAGTTTTTCAGCCAACTCCTTGTTGCTTAAGGTTGCATCTTCCTGAAGTAGTTTGAGCAATTTGATATCAGTTGGGTCTAAATTCATGACTAATAGGTTTTGATAATATCAAATATAGTTAATCACATGTTAATTATGTAATATTTACAGGTAATTTTTAATTTACCTGTAAATATTTAGCTATTGAAAGATTAATTCGGAACTTTATATAGATGGTTTACCAATAGTGAGATCTAAACTTTGTGATTGTATAATATGCGAAAAAAATTCTTTTAGATCATGATATTCATCTGGTAGAAATAACGCTTTATTCAATTGTGAAAGTATTTGAATTGATAACATACCTTCATTCTCCTTTATAATATAGAGATAGCGTGCTTCTTTGTTAGGTAATGTTAAGTGTAGATTTTTAGGTTTATTTGCAATTTTATATGCACTAGGAAGTTTAATATTTAGAATATAAGATTCTTCAATGTTAGATCCTAAGTCAACAGGATAAGTTCTTTCGTCAAGATTGAATGGGTTTTTAGATGTCCTACCAGTTATAAATGGAATAAATTTGAGTTCATTTTCTTTTTTAGATGCAAAATTATTGAATTCGATTTGATGCACCTCGCTTAGGATTTCTGAAGGATTGTCTAAGTGATCTATTTGATGATTTTTGATTTTGTAATGTACAGTCGATTCTTCTAAATTTTCGACATACTCTTCAATAGAATTGAAGCTTTTTATTTCTTCTCTTTTATTTGTTGCAAGATAGCCATTCCTATGTACGGTTAGTTGACCTTTTAGGTTTCCATTTTCATCCAAATCGCCATGGAATTCATAGCCTATTTTACTAACAAGATTTGATTTTAGTTCTATAGATTTGTCGCCATTTTCTTTGAATAGGTATCCTTGATAATTCACACAACGGAAAGGTATTTGGCCAAATGGGGAGTAAATATCGGAGGCATCTAGTAGGTATTCTTGTGAATCAATTAATACATGCGTAATGACATAATTGTAATCTGTAATTGTAGGTCTGAAGAGGGAGGGCAAGCCATTATCTCTTGTGGATAGAATAACGGGGTTAGCATCAATTTTTGCGGCTCTCAAAGCACTAATGAGCGCTAGATTTATGTCAGCGACATTTCCGTTTTTTTGTTCCAACGCTTCCTTTGCACCATTTTCACAAAAAAGTCCGTATGATTTATTCCATTTTATATGTGATTTTATGTAGTCATAAATTGCATTTGCTTTATCATAAGTATTCATGTTGTCTTTTAGAATGGTAGGAAGAATATTTTTAAAAAGACTTGCTCTGTTCAATTCTTTGCCAAATGATTCTGACTTAAAAAGTTGATCTTTAACGTCGGTCCAACTTCTTGAAAAATTATGTCTGGGACCAAATGGGATAGAAAATGAAGCTAGTTCGAAGGTTAATCTCCCCATGAAATTTTTAGCTGAAGTCATATAGTCTTCATTTATGAAGGCAGGAATGTCTTTTGCGATATAGGTGGTTTGAGTACCTCGCACATCACCTACTCCCGTAACAATCTTCGTATCATAAGGTAAGTCTTTTTTCGATTCAAGTTTCACATATCCTTTCATATTTACATTGTACAGGCATAATTCGGGTATTTCTGTTACAAATTCGGAATGTATTTTTGGAATAAAATCTTGAAATTTCCAAGACTCTAGATTATATAGAAATGGTGATTCTGTGGTGTAGCGTAATTCAACAATACAGTTTTCTTTTACATTTGGCAGAGCTATCTTTACCAAATTGATATTGTCTGTTGATTTTTCAGTAATTATATTTTTTTTGTCAAGGTCTGTTTTTTCAATTTTGCCTTCGGCTGATATATGGTAAGTCGTCCCTTTAATGCCATGAATAGTTTCGCTGCTATTGTTGCTGCTTTTAAATAGCGGGATTGTAAAGTTTCCATATTCTAACCCCTCTTTATTTTTAATTAAGATTTTGGTATGGTAATAAAACCGTAGTACCAGGTCTTGCTTAATTTCTTGGTATTCAACTCTTGCTTTCCCAAACTCTTGAAGTACAATCGCTTCAGCATGTGGGGCATAGGTGCTCTTTTCAAATTCCTCCTTCGCTATTTTTCCGTACGAAAAATCTTGAGAATTACTCACTAAATAGAAGCATATGGATAAGATGATTAAGTAATAACGTGTCATGGTTTAATTACGGTTAATAGTTTGTCTAATTTATTTATTTTTTACTATTTTGTGTAATGTTTATCTTTTGCTGATGTTCGTGTATTTAAATACTATATTTGTTAGTGATGTTATAAACCCATATGTTTATTTTAATATGAAATTTAAAAGAAATTGTAATTATGCTTTGTTAGCTGCTTTATCATTAGCTACAATGTTTTCGTGTAATTCTGAACAAACCAAAGAGAGCAAGGAAGAGATTCACAATCCTGCTACTCAAGTGATTCCAGAAGAGGCTAAACAAATTATTGGAAGATGGGATATTACTGTCGAGAAGGAAGGTAAGCAAGTACCTTCATGGTTAGAGGTGAAGCTTTCGGGATTCAATACAATTGTTGGCTATTTTGTAGCGGATGCGGGTAGTGCTAGACCTGTGTCTCAAATAAAATATGAAAATGGTAAGTTTTATTTTGAAATTCCACCGCAATGGGAAGGTGGTGATGGATTAATTAATGTAGAAGGTGCCCTAGAGGGTGGCAAATTGAAAGGAACTATCACAAGTAATAAAGGTAATGTCTTTTCATATGAAGGAGAAAAAGCTCCTTATTTAGTTAGGGAAGGTGATATGCAGTTAGGGCAAGCAATTGATTTATTCAATGGCAAAGATTTAGCAGGATGGAAAGCTTCTTCTGAAGATAATCAATGGGAAGTTAAAGATGGTGTATTGGTTAATAAAAAGGCTGGTGCGAATTTAATTTCTGATCAAACATTTGAAGATTTTAAATTAGAAGTTGAATTCAAATATGCAAAAGAAGGCAATTCGGGGATTTATTTACGTGGTCGATATGAGGTGCAAATAGAGGATTCACCATTAGATAGACACCCAGGGTCGTTGTATTATGGTGGTGTTTACGGATTTTTAACACCAAGCGAAATCAATACATTAGGTCCAGATCAGTGGAATAAATATGAAATTACGTTAAGAGGTCGTATGGTTACTATTGTTTCTAATGGTAAGACTGTGATCAATAATCAAGAAATTCCAGGTATTACTGGTGGAGCGTTAGATAGTAAAGAAGGGGCTCCTGGTCCAA
Source organism: Sphingobacterium bovistauri (assembly GCF_020295405.1). Classification (GTDB taxonomy): domain Bacteria; phylum Bacteroidota; class Bacteroidia; order Sphingobacteriales; family Sphingobacteriaceae; genus Sphingobacterium; species Sphingobacterium bovistauri. The sequence continues at coordinate 48,439 of NZ_JADEYP010000013.1, read as the reverse complement.
TTTATTTGCAGGGAGATCATACAGGTGTTGAATTTAGAAAGATAACAATTACACCAATAAAATAATCAAAAGGTGTTGCTCGTAAGAGTAACACTTTTTTTAATTAGTAATACCTCAATAGTAATGAGAAAAATAAAATTATCTATAATCTTCTTAATTTCTTGTGTATTAGGCGCTAAGGCGCAACAGGATTCAATCATAATGAGCAAGATTTACGATCATTCTTTTTATAAAGGACAAGCTTACGATGACTTGAGGTCGCTGACGAAAGATGTTGGAAACCGTATTTCAGGTTCGAAAAATGCTGAAATAGCTGTTAAATGGTCTTATGATTTAATGAAAACATTACCTTTTGATTGTGTTTATCTTCAAGATGTCCAAGTTCCTTATTGGGATAGAGGGAGTAAGGAGGTATTAAAGCTTGATGGAGGTGAAGATGAGTTTGAAATTTTAGCACTCGGTGGTTCTGTAAAAACGCCACAAGGTGGTTTAACAGCGGAAGTATTGGAGCTTGAGTTGTTGTCAGATTTACGTAAGTATGGCGAACAAGTAAGAGGGAAAATAGTATTTATCAATAAGCCATGGGATGAATCAATGGTAGAAACTGGTGTTGCTTATGGATTGAATAGTTTTCAACGAAGTAGGGGCCCTTCAGAAGTTGCAAAATTAGGTGGAGTTGGTTATATTTTTCGATCATTGGCGTCTTCGTCTCGGGATGATTTTCCACATACGGGAGGGACACGGTATACGGATGGGATAGATAGTATTCCTGCTGCTGCAATATCTGCAGTTGGCGCTAATAGATTAAGTTTAATTTTGAAAAGTAATCCTCGTCAAAAGGTATATTTTAAAATAAACTCGCAATGGAAGGGTAATGTTAATTCTCATAATGTAATTGCTGAGTGGAAAGGGCGGGTGTCTCCAGAGAAAATTATTACTATTGGAGGTCATTTGGATTCTTGGGATGTAGGAGAGGGGGCGCATGATAATGGGACAGGAATAACTGGTACTTTAGACGCGATCAGAACATTAATGAATTTGGGCTATAAACCTAATCATACAATTCGTTTAGTGTATTATATGAATGAAGAGAACGGTGTTCACGGTGCTGTAAAATATGGTGCTGATGCAAAGGAAAAGAATGATCAAATAATTGCTGCTATTGAAAGTGATGCAGGTGGTTTTGCTCCGAGAGGATTTGATATAAAGGCTTCTTCTAGTGCGGTTACTTGGATTCAACAAGTTTGGAAACCTTTATTTGAAAATAAATATTGGGTTTCTAGATTTTTAGAAGGTAGCCCAGGCGTAGATTCAGGTGTGTGGGGTAAACATTTTCCTAATACCATCATGTTTAATTTTAGGCCCGATCCACATCGATATTTCGATTTACATCATACGGCGAAAGATGTTTTTGAGGCTGTAGATAGGAGGGAGCTTCAATCTGGAGTTGCGGCGTTAGCCTCTTTACTTTATCTAGTAGATTCTCAGTACGAGAGCATTCCGAAATAGGTGTATACTTTATACACCTATCAAAACTATAACAATATCCTCGTTGTGATAAGCGGGGTAATAGCTCGCGATACTACCTGCATTTTTGTAGTCTCTTAATTCTTCATAAATACATTCTTTCAATTTACCCTTACCTTTTCCATGAATAAATTTTATTTCTGCATAATCCCAATATATCGCAGCATCTAAACTCTCTCTGAAAAGATCAATAGATAGTGTTAATAATTCATCAGCATCATAATCTTCCCAATCATCTACAAAAGAATCGGTATGCAGATCGACTGTTTTTGGAGGTTTTACTAAAGTTCTCATCTTTTAAAAAAGTAGTGGTTTGTCTGGATTAGTCCGAATGTAATCTAACTTGCTTTCAAACATAATAGCCATTTTTTTTGCTCTCCATATAGCTTCGTTGGCTTTCTCACCTTCAAATAGGCTATTTACCGTTTTTTCAAAAAGTGCTATCCATTGATCAAAATGAACTTTTGAAATAGGTAAATGTGCATGAGCAGGAAATGGTCTGCCATCATAAGTATATTCTTCAAGTAAGATTGTTTGCCAAAATCTATACATCTTTTCTAGATGTTGAGGCCAGCGATCTTGAATATTTTGATTGAAAATTATCCCCAACATATCATCTTCTCTTATTCGAGAATAAAAGCTGTCGACCAATATCTTAATATCGTCTAGGGATGTGATATCTTCTTTTTTCATGATGGTTTTAAGTAGTGTAAAGGTGCTATTTTATTGACTAATTTACATCAGTTTTGTGTAAATCTTTAACTGTTGTAATTTGATTGAAATTTATCTTTCAATAAATCAGCGCTTTTCTCAGCTATTTTTAATTATTGTTTGGAAATAATTAAAATCGCTGTATATTTGCATCACAATCAACAAAGGTGATACCTTTTCGGGGTGTAGCGTAGCCCGGTATCGCGCCACATTTGGGATGTGGAGGTCGTAGGTTCGAATCCTGCCACCCCGACAAAAGCCACTGAAATTCAGTGGCTTTTTCTATTTTCGGACTTTTTTTTATTTTTTCATAAAAATTCCACTGGACTGTTTTTTTATCAATATCGTGATTTGTTGTAGAATTTCATCATCTTATATGGGTCTATTTATAGCTAGTGATTTTTTTTTCAACCCTCAAAAGTTGTGCTTTTAGTTTGTCATACTTTGGACTATAATTTGAAAATTTTTGCTTGTCAGCTTTAGATATTTTTAAGTGAATCACTCTTTGAAATTTTCTCATTTAAATAGTAAGGCTATTGAGGATGGTTATCAAATTATCGTTTTATTTCATAAATGGTGTTTTTTCTGACATTATAAGGCTAGTGAAAGAGTTGCAAGATATAATATATGTATATAGTCAACTATTTTTGGCATATTTTCAACTTATTTTGTCCAAGTTTATAAATATGGTCTACTTATGGAAATAAATTCACCATGTGCAACTAGTGTTTAGATCCGTTTTTTTAAGCAACTGTATTCTTTTTTTAATTACTAGGATATGTAGTTGTGCGCTATAGCCTATAATAGCTTTTAGCGTAGTCGTACTTATTTTAAGTAGATTTGTAATACATTATGTTACACATAATTCCAATTTAACTAAATATCTATGAAATTACAATTCTACCTCGTATGGATAATATGTTTTTTCGTTTTCGAGCACTCTTATGGACAAGACCGTTTGATTACAGGAAAAGTATTTTCTGCCAGAGATTCTACTGTCTTAATTGGTGCTAGCGTACTCGTTAATGGGACTAATGTAGGATCTGCAACAAATCAAGCAGGGGAGTTTTCAGTTCAAATTCCTCCTAATTTTAGCACTTTGGATTTTAATATAGTTGGTTTTGAAAAACAATCCATTAATATTACAGGAAAAAGTTATTTAAATGTTTACCTACAGCCAGCTGATATTGGTATTGAAGACGTAGTAATTACTGCTTTTAATCAACGGGTGAAGAAAACAGATATGATCGGAGCTGTAACAACTGTTTCTCCTAAAGATCTAAAAATTCCATCAAGTAATCTTACAACTGCGTTGGCTGGACGTATGGCCGGGATGATTTCCTTTCAAACAAGTGGTGAACCAGGTGCTGATAATGCTAGCTTTTTTATTCGTGGAGTAAGTAGTTTTGGCGAAGGAAAAAGAGATCCTCTGATCTTAATTGATAATATGGAAGTTTCGGTTAATGATCTTGCAAGGTTACAAGTTCAAGATATTGAAAGTTTCTCTTTGTTAAAGGATGCTACTTCGACTGCAGTTTATGGAGCTCGTGGTGCTAATGGAGTAATATTGGTATCTACTAAATCTGGACAACAGGGGCAAGTGCAAATTATGTTAAATACAGAGGCGGCATTGTCTGCGCCAACAAGAATCGTAGAAACGGCTGACCCTATAACATTTATGTCGTTGTATAATGAAGCCTTATTAGCTAGGAATCCTTCTTCTGCTGTGTTTTATTCTGATGATAAAATACGAAATACGATGCTCGGACATGATCGAGTTTTGTATCCTCAAGTAGATTGGATGGATGTAATTATGAATGAGTACGCATTTACACAACGTAATAATATTAATTTAAGAGGGGGTAATAATTTAGCTCTTTATTATGTCTCGGGTACTTATAATAAGGATAATGGTCTTTTTAAGAAGAACGGAACAAGTAATTACAATTCTAATATTAGTTTAAATACGTATCAATTAAAAAGTAATATTGACTTAAATTTAACAGAGAAGACAAAATTTGTTATTCGCTTAGGTGGTACTTTTGATGAGTATATAGGTCCTATCCCTGGTGGTAGTACTGCGTATAATTATGCTGTAAAGGCAAATCCAGCACTTTTTCCAGCATTCTATGGTGATATTCCTGGATACGAATATATTAAACATACAAAATATGGGAATTTCGGTGATAATGGAGATTATTTAAATCCATATGCAGAAGTTTCTAAAGGGTATAGAGAGAGCTCTACATCTAATATGTTTGCACAATTGGAATTTAATCAAGATTTATCTAGTTGGTTAGATGGTTTGAAGTATCGAGCTATGTTTAATACAACTCGTTATTCCTCAATGAATTTGATGCGTTCGATTAATCCTTATTTCTATACGGCTGGAGCTGTAAATCCTGAAACTGGATTAGCAAGTATTCGCTTGTTAAATGAAACTCAAGGATCTGAATTTTTAAATTATAATGCTGGAGGTTTAGCTGATCGCGTAATTCGTAAGAATGTATATTTTGAAAATACATTGATGTATAGTAAGGTCATTGATGAAAAGCATGCTATTAATGCTAATGTATATGGATTGTTGCGTAATTCATTACATAATCAGGGGACTAATCTACAAGCTTCTTTAGCATTTAGAAATGTGGGGTTAGCAGGTAAGTTCGGTTATATTTATGATAGCCGTTATATGGCAGAATTTAATTTCGGCTATAATGGGTCTGAAAGGTTTCATAGAGATCATCGTTTTGGTTTTTTCCCATCTATCGGAGCGGCTTGGACTTTGTCCAATGAATCATTTTTTCCTTTAAAAAATGTATTCAATATGTTTAAGATTAGAGCCACATATGGGATGATCGGTAACGATGCTATTGGTAGTGATTCCGATCGATTCTTCTATTTGTCTCAGGTTAATTTGAATAACTCAAATAATGGCGTGCGTTGGGGTGAAGAAGGTGGCAATTTTGTGAATGGGGTCTCAATAAGTAGGTATGGTAATAATAGTATTACATGGGAAACGTCATATAAGACAAATTTAGGTTTAGATATTACTGCACTAAATAATAAAATAGAGTTGAACTTGGACGTGTTTCAAGAAACACGTAAAAATATATTGATGCCTCGTATCGATATGCCGATTACGATGGGGGTTCCTGTTACGCAATATGCTAATATAGGTGAAGCCTATAATAGAGGGTTGGATGCTACAGTAATAGTTAATCATAGGTTTACGCCTGATTGGTCAATTCGTGTGAACGGTAATTTTACATTTGCGACCGGAAAGTATACTAAGTATGAACAAATAGATTATGGTTTAGATTATTTATTATTTGAAGGAAAGCCTATTAATTCGCATTATGGTTATGTTGCAGATCGTCTATTTATTTCTGATGAAGAAGTAGCCAATTCACCTCAACAAAATATTGGTGGTGTATTAAGAGGTGGGGATATTAAATATTTAGATTTAAATGGTGATGGTCTAATTAATTTTATGGATAGAACGCCAATGGGATATCCTAATATACCAGAAGTTATGTATGGTTTTGGATTTTCCACGAGCTTTAAAGGGTTAGATTTTTCGATGTTATTTCAGGGGTCGGCAAGATCATCTTTCATGATTGATTATACATCTGCTGGTGTTCATCCTTTTGTTGATGTGGCTGTAACAGATGCTTTTAACGGTGTGTCAAAACGTGGGGTTAACCAGTTGTTACAAGTTTTTGCAGATAGTCATTGGTCTGAAAATAACCAAGATTTAAATGCATTAGCCCCAAGATTTTCAGTCAATCCTTTATCTAATAATACAGCTGCTAGTTCTTGGTGGTTACGTAATGGTGAGTATTTGAGATTAAAACAAATTGAATTAGGTTATACTGTACCTAATAAATGGTTGGAGAAGTATAAAGTAAGATCTCTTCGTCTATTCAGTACAATGACTAATCCTATGGTATGGAGTAAGTTTAAGGATTGGGATGTGGAATTGCGAGGGGGAGGTTTGAATTATCCAATTCAACGTGTGACAAACTTTGGTTTAAATCTAAATTTCTAAGATGATGAAAGTATTAAGTAAAATTTTTATTATATCAGCAATAGCATTTTCTACAATTTCTTGTAATAAATATTTGGAAATTATCCCAGATAATATTGCAGAAATAGATATGGCATTTAATATGCGAGAACCTGCTCAGCGTTACCTAGCAACTTGTTATGCACATTTACCTGTAAATGGAAATCCACTAAATGGAAATCCAAGTACTCCTGCTGGTGTTTTACCTACAGGCGGTACCAATCCTGCATTTTATGCTGGATTAGAAGCGCATCATTATTATGGAGACTGGAGCAACGGCTATATGGGGGTTATTCCTGCAGGAGGTCAAAATGCAGCATTGCCCACAGGTTCGTATTTTGAATTAAGTAGATTTTGGGAAGGAATTAGACATTGTAATATATTTTTAGAAAATATAACAAAAGTACCTGATATGTCTGAGATGGAGAAGCTAAAATGGACAGCAGAAGTGAAGGTCATCAAAGCGTATTTGCATTTTTTGATGTTTCAACAGGTAGGACCGATTCCAATTGTCGATGAAAATTTAGATTTGAATACAAGCTCTGAAGATTCAAGACCTTATCGAGAAAAGGTTGATGATGTAATTGATTACATTGTTGGGACTATAGATGAAGCAGCTGTAGATCTTCCAGAAATAGTTGATATGCCAATGACTGATGCTGGAAGAATTACTAAAATAGCAGCGTTGGGTATTAAAGCAAAAGTATTGTTAACAGCAGCTAGTCCGTTGTATAATGGGAATTCTGATTATACTAATTTTAAAGATCATAATGGAGAGAATTTCTTTAATCCGGTATACGATGCTAATAAATGGGTGATGGCTCGAGCTGCGTTGAAGGAGATAATAGAATTGGCCGAAAGCAATGGTTTTGAATTATTAAAGTACGCTGATGCTGATTATCCTTCAACTACATTATCTCCAGCGATGAAGCTTCATCTAAATTTGAGAGGTGTAGTTTCTGAACGTTATAATTCGGAAGTAATTTGGGCTAATCCTGCATCATACTTTAATAGTACTCAATTTAGCTATATGGTGCCAAAACTGGTTCCGTTGTTGACAGCTTATCCTACATATAGTGTTACAATAAATCATGCACTTGAATATTATTCTAAAAATGGAGTGCCTATTGATGAGGATAATTCATGGAATTATGATGGGCGTTTTAATGTGGTAAATACCGGGCAAATTAATTCATTGTTTGTTCAGAATTCTTATCAGACATTAAGTTTGAATTTAGATAGAGAGCCTAGATTTTATGCGAATCTAGCTTTTGATGGATCAAAATGGTATGGTCAGGGACGTTATGATGAGAATAATCAATTTTCGGTGGCTGTAAAGAATGGGGATCCGATGGTGTCAGCTCGTTCGGATTATAGCAACACAACAGGATATTACCCTAAGAAAAATATTCCTTGGGATTACGAAATTCAAGAAAGTAATGGTTCTGTTATTGCTAAACTTTATGCTTGGCCAGTAATTCGATTAGCTGACTTATACCTTTCTTATGCTGAGGTTATAAATGAGATAGATGGACCTACTGCAGAAGCTTTAGGATATATTAATAGAGTAAGGGAGCGAGCAGGACTTTTGACTGTAGAAGAAAGTTGGACTAGGTTTTCAAAATCTCCTAATAAATACTCTACTAAGGAAGGATTACGTCAGATTATACATAAGGAACGTAGTATTGAGTTGGGGTTAGAGGGAATTCATTTTTATGATGAATTGAGATGGAAAACAGCAGAGCAAAATCTAAGTGGTGCTGTATATGGATTAACAACAAGTGGTCGTATCCCAGCGGATTTTAATCGCATTTCAACAAAATATCAACGTCAATTCACGAAGAGAGATTATTTATTCCCGATTTCGTTACAGAGTATTTATACAAACAAAAACCTGATTCAAAATCCAGGTTGGTAAACTAAAAGAGCTATGAAAGTACAATATTTATTATTTGCTTTGACTACCTATTTCCTTTGTTCATGTACAGAAGAGATTGATTTTAGTCAAAAGCCAGGAGAAATCCCAAATATTATAGAAAACATATCATTTGTGCCATTACCAGGAAAGGTAGAGCTAACGATCAATACACCTCAAATAGATGATTATATATATACTAAAATTGATTTTACAGTCCGTGAGGGTGTTAATAAAAGTGTGAAAATTTCTAAATATGAGTCTAAAGTTGTTTTAGAAGGATTTGCGAAGGAAGGTGTTCATTCTGTAACATTAACACCATTTAGCAGGGGAGATGTTGCTGGACCTTCTAAGATTTTTGATGTAGAAGTCGCTAAACCCGGTTATATCCAAGCATTAGAAAGTTTAGATCCATATTTTTCATTTGGTATGATGGGAGTTCGTTTTACAAATCCTATGGAAGATAATTTGACAATTTATTTGGCAACGTATCACGAAGATGTGAAAGAAATTTTAACAGATCAAAATAAACAAGTAAGTGCAGCAGAAGGTAAGGTGAATTTTTTAGATCTTCCTATGAAAGATCAAAAGTATTATTTGTATATCGCTGATCGCTTTGGTAATAAATCAGACTCTGTCGTAATTGAAGGTAGTCCATTATACGAAGAGCAATTAAGTAAAAGTGGGTATCGTAATTTTGCACTACAGGCTGGATCTTTAGCGTATTATACATCCGAAACTTCTTTTGGTGTAGCTAATTTGTGGGATGATTTAGTGGGTAATGTAAATAATGGCACAGCATTTTTGAGTTACCAAGCTATCAACACAAATGCAAATCAGCATCTTAATTTTGCTATAGATTTTGGAAAGCAAGCTACTGTATCGAGATTTAAGTTAGTACATGCCGGTAATGATAATTATTGGTACAAAGCATCACATGCATTTGCTACACTGACTCCTAAGATATTTGAAGTATGGGGAAGTAATTCTCCTGTAGCAAGTAGTTTATTATTTGATGGTTGGGAGAAAATTAGTGATTTTGAATCAAAGCGTCCAGAAGGCTTATCTACGATCGAAGGAAATAGTTTAGTGACTACTACGGGTGAAGATTTTTTAATTGATGAGCCTAAAGGTCCTTATCGTTATTACAGATTTGTAATCAAACAAACTTGGAGTAATGCTACTTACGCGATGATCGATGAACTAACATTTTTTGGTTCTTATTAAAGTTGGAATATAAGTTATGAAAAAGATATTAATTTTATTGACTGTGCTATATGTCTGTTGTTTTCAGCAGTCATGTAATAAACCAGATGAGCATTTTAGAGATTTGATGGAAGTGGCTGAAACTAGAGTTTATCCAGGTGGTATTGATTCTATAATAGTGTCAAATGGTATAGAACAATTTACAGTAGACATTATGATTCCACCTAATGGAACAGCATCAAAGTTTGCTTTGGTCAATGGAGTAGATACGAGCTACTACGATTTTCCTCTGGATAAATCTGTGGTAAGTCAAAAGGTCGTTGTTAAAAATGTTAAGCCAGGACAAAATCCTTACGAGATTTTTACTATTAATACTCAAGGTAATGTGTCGCCTAAAAAGTATTTTTTCAATTCAAATGCTATAGATGCCAATATTAAGTTACAGAATTTGAATGTGAAGAGAGGGTTTAATAGAGCTAGATTAGATTTTACTCCACCTACAGGTAATTCTGTTGCCAAAATAGCATTAGCTGAGGCTGGCAAGGATACTATAATTTTAGATATTCCTTTCGGAAATGCTCCGCTACAATTAATTATCCCCAATTTGGAAGAAGGGAATCATAGTTTTGACCTTATATTGATAGCTAGTGATGGGTCGAAATCAAACAGTACCCCAATCTCAGTAAATGTTTATGGAGATAAGTATAAGTCCAGTTTGGTTACCGTTGGATTAACTAGTGGGGTTTATTATTCCACTTACTTTGATTATTATGTTTATTTGGCTAATATACCTTCTAATACAGAGATTGTTGGTCGGAAAATAAGGTACAAACCTTATTATGATACGGCTATTAAGGAAGTTACGTACAGTCTGTTAGCTCAACAATTTTGGTTAGCTAATTCAACGGGAGGTACTTATGCCACTTCTGGTTTTTATTATTGGAATGAGTATTTACCAACTAATGGAATAGATAAGGTTAATTCTCCAGAAATTTTTAAACCTTAGTTCTACTAAAAGAATTAAGCCTTTCTAAGGCACTACAATTCGCAATAGACAATAATTAGTGATAGGTAAATAATCAGTAACAAAGAAAAACTAACATTTGAGATGAAGGACGGTTAAAACTCTCCTTCATCTCTGAATGAATGCTAAATTTCAATTTTGCTGTGTTATTTATTCTTTTTTGAAAACCTCTTTTGTCTTATTATTTTAAGAAATGCTAGTTCGAAATATTTGTAATTGGATAAATTAGTGGGGGAATTTATAGTTTGGTCTATTTATTGATTATAAATTTATAAATAGGAGATTCTATGAATAAAATTATAACAATACTTTTCGTTGCAATAATAAGTCTTAGTGTTTCGTCTTGTTACACGAGTAATCGTTATCCACATGGACATTTGCCTCCTGGTAAAGCAAAAAAGGTTTACGGAGAAAAATCAGCTAAAAGACATGCCCCAGGTCAGAAAAAGAAGCATAGAAAAGGAGACAAATCAAAAGGGAAACATCACAAACATGATGTTTATTATGTACCGAGCTATAGTTATTAAAACAATAAAAGGTTCTCAATTGAGAACCTTTTATTGTTTTAATAAAGCGAATATTGCTTAGCAATATTCGTCAAATGCAGCGATAAGATTATCTGCTATCATTTGAGCAGGGCGGCCTTCGATCATATGTCTTTCGATCATGTGCACTAATTTACCGTCTTTAAATAGGGCCATAGCTGGTGATGATGGCGGATAAGGAAGCATGTATTGACGTGCTTTGTCAACAGCTTCTTTTTCCATGCCAGCAAAAACAGTAACTAATTTGCTAGGTTTTTTCCCATTTTCTACAGCAAAGCGAGCAGCAGGGCGCGCATTTGCAGCAGCACATCCGCATACAGAATTTACTACTACGAATACAGTTCCTTCCGAAGGAATTGCACTATCAACTTCTCCTACTGTTTTTAATTCTTGAAAACCAGCGTCTACTAATTCTTGACGCATTGGTGCTACTAAATATTCTGGATACATTTATCTTAATTTTAAAATTTAACAATTCATTTTAAAGCCGTAAAATATATGCTTTGAAACATACAAATATACTTTGATTCCAAAGTAAATGCAAGTGAGATTCCTCAATGAAATGTCAGATTTAGTTATATGCTTACCAAATTCAATAGAGCAGGCAAAGCTGATCAAATGTATGTGTATTATTTGAGTTATTTGTTTTTTCAGAAGTATTTATTGCTTTTTGTGTAAGTGGGGCTATTGCACAAAAAAATAAAAAAGGGTATTGAAATTCAATGCCCTTTTGGTTTGGTAAATGTATTAATATATTATTTGTACAATTTTATTTGTATAAGTATATTATTTTCGGTTTTGAATGTGATCTTTTCGTTTAGTAAGCCCATTACACAATTCTCAGCTGTATTGTTTTTTATACAATTCTTAACAAGCGTTATGCTGTCTAATAGATCTTGAATATGATCTTTAGTATTTTTCTTTTTCATAGATATTGAGTTAATAGTTTGGTTCCTATCTTTTCAAATGCAAATATACTATCAAATACACTGATAAACATATACCTAATAATAAGTATTTTATATTAAAGAATTGTATTAAAGCCACTTGCAGAGTGCCATTTTAGTGTTCTATAATAGTCGTGGACTAAATTTTCATTATCCGAAATAGGTATATAACAGGTTAATCCGCTGTGTTTGTTTATTATATGTCCATTAAATTTGGCTGTATTAGCCTTGTAGATTACAGCTTCATTTATAGCGTCTTTTAGCGTGTTTATTGTAGGTGTATTGTAATTTGTCTCCATGAAGTCTAAAAAATCGAAAGCAATTAGTGGATTGCTAAAACGATCAAAGTCCATACGTTGAATCTCATTTCTTTTAAAGTCATTAAATAGGGGGTGTTGAGATTGCATGGTGGCTTTTGTTAAGTTTGCGATGTTTTGCAACTTCGAAGCGTCTACAACGGAGATAGTTGCTGATTGAAAATTACCCGAAAGGCTGTTATAGTGGTTGTAATATTTGTTAGCAATATTGATGTAAGCCTGCGTTCCTTTTTCGAACAAATCATTTACCATTTTCTCATAAGGCATCCCATTTGAAATTACTTCTCCAGGTGAAACGATGAAATGTTCTGTTTTATCTTTTATTTCATATAACACTTCTACACTAGCCATTGAGCATGCGTCAAACATAATAAAGTCGAACACATTACTTGGAATAGCGCTATTGAGATTTTTTATATCCATCTCATTACCATTATCATTGCCAAATGATTTTAATTTAATAGGGCCTATATTGGCAGGTACCCATCCAGTAGCGTGTGACCATAGTATTAATCCGTAACTTTCTGATTCGTATGATGTAATTACTTCATTAATAATTTGTCTAAGTACAGTAGGGTCAGAAGAATTTTGATGTTCAAATTCTTTAATTTTTCTTTTTTCTTTTTTTCCTTTTATATTCTGGATTTGGTATAGGGCTGGTTTGCTATTGGGTAGTCTGGCGTACACTATCATATTTCCATCTACTTCTGCGATATTATTTTCAATCTGATCTAGGTTGTCGTATGCTTCATTAGAAAGGTTGTTGTTCGCTGCTAGATAAAGTAATACTGTACGAAATGTTTTTTTTTCTTCTGGCTCTGGATTTGAGTCTTTACAGCTAAATAAAAAGCTAATGATAAGAAGGGGTAGTAGCGAATTTAATATATGTTTCATGGTTGTAAATGGAAAATATAATACTATTGTTTTTTCGAGTGTAGATATGCTACAATTTACGGATTTAGCTTGTATTGCTAAAATATAAGTACAAAAAAAGGGTGGCATATGCCACCCTTTTCGTATAGTCCATCAATCTATTTTATTAGATATTTGGGTTAACTTTAACTTTGAATTCTTTAACAACTTCACCTTTAGTGCTTGTTACGTCACCTTGGTTAAATTTGTTAGTAACCGTTACTTTAAATACAAGGTTAATAGCTTGTTGTAAATTAGCACCTGTGTTTTCCCATACTAAGTCATTACCTGAGTAGTATGCACGGCTTGTTGATGCTAATGAAATGTTATTACCACTCATATCTTCTGCACGTACAAACTCAACTAGAGTAAATTGATAGTTGTTGGCAGTGTTGATATTAGACACTCCGTATTTACCCATTAATGAATTGTCTGCTGTGAATGTAGTTCCGTTATAGTTAAATAATACTGTATTGTTAAAGTCAGTTAATTTAACTAATTGTCTTACGTCAACAAGAGAAGTATTCGTTCCTGATGTTTCTTTGTCTTTAAATTCTCTGTATGGAGTTTTAATTTCAATAGCTTTAACAGGGTTTATGAATTTAACATTAAAGTCTTTACTAAAGTCAGTAATATCATATATTACACCGTTTACTTTTCTAGTTACTCGTAACGAAACATCACCATTGTTTACTTTTGTGCGAGCTGTAGCATCCGCATCATTAAGAGTTACCTCAGATCCATTAACTGCGATGTTATTCGTAGGAGTATTAACTGAGAATTCATATGTAGTATTTGGTTTCGTTGCGTCATTTACTGTAGTCTCAGTAAAATAATCCCAAAGATTTGCATTCAATTTCCAAGTACCTGCAACATCTTTACCGTTGATAATACCATAAGTTAAAGCTGTATCCCAGAATGGTGCTTTTTTGCTAATGTTTGTGATTAAATCATTAGTTACATTAACAGTTATTTTAACTTTTACCTCAGGATCAGATGAAGTTGATGATTTGTAAGTACCTTCTAAGATGTATGTTTTAGGCATTACTGTGTTTGCGATCGATATAACTCTATCTGTACCTTGTGTCGTATTATTCATGGTAGCAGTGTTGAATGTTATACCTACTGGATTTGTTGTAGCAGCAGTGAATGTGTATACAGCGTGGAAGTCTTGTGCAGTTTTTCCTGTTTTGTTGTATGCTGCATCAAGTGTTGTTGGTGTATCCCAAGTAATAGTTTTGTTTGAGTTATTTGCTAATACAACTTTGTGATTAACAGTACCAGTTACATCAATTACTTCTGCTTTATTTTGTATGAAAGCTACTTTAATATAACGAGTAGCGATTAAATCAGTTGATGCATTTCCAGCTCCTGAGTATAATCTAGCTCTAACTACTGCATGATTATTAACAGCTGCAGAGTTGTAAGTTTTACTGTTTGTAGTAGATATCTTAACAGAAATTTTACCCGTTTCAGTATCTAAATCTAACCAATCTCTCTTCTGTGGGTCTGTAGCCGCATAGTGATCTAAGTCGTATCTGATATTGTAGTCACCTAAACCGTAATCATCCATAGATTTAGTAACATTACCAACTTGTGTACGGTAGAAGAAACCGCTTAATTCAGTGTCAAGTACTACACCAACCTTGTTGTAAGCTGAATTATTATCTAAGTTCTCAGATGCATCGTTTTTGAAGTGCAATTGGAAATCTGCTTTAGTTCTTGCTGAAGCAGATACTTGAGTAAAGGCTAATGCTGAACTGCTGCTGCCGCCATCTGCGTATGCACCTGCTGTGAACGTAGGGGTAACTCCATTTAATAACGTTACTTTATCACCTGTTGTGTTGTTTTTAACAGCTTTTTCAATTGTAACTTCATCAATTTCAACAATTTCTTCTTTAGCTAAGTTGTAATTCGATGCAACGAATTTTTGACCTTCTGCTGCTTTTTTGTTTTCTACTTGAAGAGCTACAAATAAAGGTTGAGATGATTTGAAAATTGAACTTGTAGTATTTCCTGTTCCTTGACCTTTAGGTTTAATATTTACTGAAATATCTCCAAAAGTTTTTACTGAATTTACTACTGAGAAATCTGAACTAATAGCAGCGCCAGATCCAGTAGATCTAAAAGTAACTTCGTCAGTATATTTAGCTAATAAACCATTTGCATCAAAATTTGCAATAGCAACACCATAAGGGTTTAAGTTATACTTGACTGTACCGTAACCTTGTAACTTAGTAACCTTGTTAGTTACATCATTTACAATACGAGGGAAAAATATAACTGGAGTGTTATTTTGTGTATAAGTAGGAACTAATGCTAAGTTGCTTACGGCTACTTGTTCTTTACCTAAGAATACAGTTTCAGATACAACACCTTTTGAATCTGTGAAAACAACATTGTAACCACCATCAACAGCTACTAAAGTAATGTCTCCTGCGCTTGCTTGTACTCCAGTGTTAGTGTCGTTAATAAACCAATATGATTTACCGTCAGTACCTTTTTTAATTTGAGGAGTAGCACCGTCTTTACCAGCGGCTCCATTAGTACCATTAGTACCATTAGTACCATTAGTACCATTAGTACCATTAGTACCAGCAGCTTTTACAGTAGTTGCAGTCCAAGCTGTACCGTTTGTCGAGCTTTCCCACACTCCAGTAGTAGAGTTGATTCTCCATTGTGTACCTGGAGTGCCAGCAGCACCAGCAGCACCAGCAGCACCAGCAGCACCAGCAGCACCAGCAGCACCATTTACCACATCGTATGTAGTAGATTGTCCAGCTGCATTTTTGAATGTAATTCTAAAACCGCCTGAGATTGAAGTAACTGATTCAACTACGTTTGTCGCTGATAATGTTTGTAGTTGAGTTTTTAGTGAGGCAATGTCATTTTTGTTTTGATCGATGCCCTGTTCAAGTCGTGTGATGTCGTCATCATACTTCTTACAGCCTTCTAATACTACTGAGCTACTAATAGCTACAGCTAAGGCTAGTTTGGATAGATTTCTAATTTTCATATTCGCTTTTTGAGATTAGTTCGAATTATTGTTTTTTTAATAGTTTTAGATGTTAAAATTAATTTTTTGTAAAAATACAATATAATATTGCAGCAGCAAATTTTTTTTGAAATTTATTTACTGTATTTCTTTAAATCAAATATTAACTTATGTTTTTGTCCATCAATGTCAATTATTTCTACTTCATATGATGTTTTGATGTTTTTCTTCTGTATTATAATGTGTTCTTTTGCATAGTCTTTGTCTTTGAAATTGATGTTTTTTAACAATGCTAAGTTAATAATGTCTTGTTTAGTTATGTCTTCTGTATTATCTATTTTGTTCGTGTTACGATCATCAGATGATTGGCTTTTCATTCCATAGATTAAAGTTAACAGTTTACTATAAGTTGTCTACAATAAGTTGTAGATGTAAAATTACAATATAAAATTGTTTTATACAATTGTTTTATTGTTTTTAGTCAAATATTTTAGTTTTTGAAGTTTTGGTCTTATTTTTGTTTCATTGAATTACGAAAGAATCACTACTGTATAATTAATTTAATTAATAGCTGTATATAATAAAATGTCTAATTGGGAACGTCTTGAGAAAGTAATACAATATTTAGGATTTAATGTAAATTCATTTGCAAAGGAAATAGGTCTAAATCGTGCTGAAAGATTATATCAAATAAAGCGTGGAAATTACGCTATTAGCAAAAATTTAGCGGGTACTATTGCATCTCATTTCCCTGATATCAATGAGGCTTGGTTGATTACTGGTGAAGGTAATATGCTTAAGGATGGAGATAGTTATTGTAAGATTCCTTTATTTAATATTAGTTTGGATGATTTCAAGACGGATTTGTCATTAATGACCCCGGCTCATGAATTGGAGATACCTATATTATCAGGTAGTGATTTTGCAATAGTTAATGAAGGTGAAGCTATGTCCCCAGAGATTGAGCACGCAAGCATTGTTTTTGTAAAAGAAGTTGATAAATCTGCAGTTATATATGGTGATATATATTTAATTATTTCAGAACATATTAATCTAATTCGTTTTGTGAGGGGATTCGATGAGGTTAAATGGAAATTAGTGGCTAAGAATTCTGTTGATTATGATGATATCTTTATAGATCAACGTGCTGTGAAAGCTGTTTATAAAGTCAAAGGTGTGTTATCAATGGTTACAATGTAAAATTGTAAATAAAAATATTTAAAAGGTTTTATCGATGAGATTGAAACCTTTTTTTATTTGAAGTGTTCGTGTGTGTTGTTAGGATATTTATTTTGAATTACGAATAAACTCTTGGCAAATCTTTAACCCATATTTTAATCTCTCATCTCCCAAACCGCTTATTATTTGGTAATTCGCTTGTATAGCTCCAAGTTCCTCTTTCCATATTTTCATGAAATATTGTCGTTCATTGGGAAAATCGCGCAATAGATCATCTTCCCAAGGTAAATCAATATCCATTAGTAAATACAAATCATATTTTCTTTTAGTGATTTCTTGAAGGACTATAGGAGGTGTGTAATGGAATAGGTGATCGCACCAAATTTTCACCGTCAATATCGTAGTGTCACATATCAGAATATTGTTGTCAATGTTACTCGATATAGCTGTTTCTAGTGCCCGTTGTCCGTGAAACATATTTATCTCATCTTCTAGTGTATACTGTTTGTTGAGATTTTCGCAATAGTATCTTGCATATTCTGGCACACAAAAAGTGTTTAATTCTTTTGATAAATAATTGGCCATTGTAGATTTTCCTGTAGATTCAGGGCCTACTACAGCAATTTTTATGAACGAATTAGATGAATGTGACATTGATGCAATATTACATAATTCTATTGAACTATTGGGTGTTTAATGGGAAATTGGAATGAAAAAAGAGGGGAGAATGAGTCTTCTCTTCAGTCAAAATATTTGACTGAAAATTAATAGTAGTGACCAGTTGAAAATCTTTTATTGTACTATTCTGTTGGCACAGTTTGTACTAGCAAAAGATTCTGGCTTAGCTTTGAAAACAAACCCCATTCCCAATATATATCCCATTGCCTCCTTTAATGCGATATTAGATTCAAAATTTGGATTTGTATTGATATCTGCATGTACTTCTAGGTCCACTTCGTATTTGTCCAGTAAAGGACAAAGTTGATAAGCTGCTTCTATGGATTTATGTACTTCAAGGAGCATTCTTTCTTTGATGCTCATACGGTAGGATATTTTTTCTTTTTGTGTAAACATAAATCCGCCTTTATGTTCGCGGAGAAAGACAACGACAGTAGCCATTTCTATAGTATTTCGTTTGACTTGAGAGTCTGTGCCAATGTATACTTTAAGTTTGTTGCCTACCTGTCTTTCTCTAATGATTGCTGACTCAACAGCTTCGTTGATAGAGGAGCGAAGATTTTCGCCATTGTATTTTTGCCATCCCATACGTTGTAATTTTTTGTATTGAAGTTAGTAGTCTATTGTTCATTTTATATTAATGTATTGTGATATTATTAGTTATTTAATCTTTGTTGCCGTAGGCTAGATCTCCAGCGTCTCCCAGTCCGGGTACGATATAGGATTTACTGGTCAATTCGTTGTCAACATCACCAATCCACAGGTGAGCTTCTGGAATAAATGCACGCACATGCTGTACGCCTTCTTCGGAAGCAATTACAGCTGCAACATGTAGTTCTTTTATATTGTATTGACTCAATAGTTCTTTACAACATAAGACCAAACTTCGGCCTGTCGCTAGCATGGGGTCTGCTATGATAACAACTTTGTCGTCTAAGTTCGGTGTGTTTTCGTACTTTTTATGAATTTCAAATTCTCCACTTTTTTTAGTGTGACGAAATGCTGCAATAAAACCGGAATCTGCATGGTCAAAAATGTTCAAAAGACCTTGGTGAAATGGCAATCCAGCTCTTATTATAGTGATCAGTACAGGTTGTTCATCTAGGGTATGCATTTCAGAAATACCAAGTGGTGTTTCAATCTCTTCTTTAGTGTATGTTAAGGTTTTGCTTATCTCGTAAGCAATAATTTCGCCTAGTCGTTCCAGATTTTTGCGGAATCGCATTCGATCTTGTTGTATAGATACGTGGCGGAGCTCGCTGATGAATTGATTAGCTATACTGTTTTTTTTTGTTAGAATCGTAATCATAGCTGTCGAGTTTATTTTTCAATTTAACAAAAAATATCTAGATATGTTTATAAGACGTCACAATAAATCCTAAATGTTAGGAGTTGGTATAAAGAATTGGTATTTTTACGTTAGAGGCATTATATGAGATTTGAGCTTACATCTGAATATCAACCTACGGGAGATCAGCCAGCAGCAATCAAAGAATTGGTAGCTGGAGTACAACAAGGAGAGACCTACCAAACATTGCTTGGTGTAACAGGTTCTGGAAAGACTTTTACGGTAGCTAATCTTATTCAACAAACACAAAAACCAACACTTATTCTTAGCCACAATAAGACGTTAGCAGCACAGTTGTACGGAGAATTTAAGCAGTTCTTTCCCAACAATTCTGTCAACTATTTTGTGTCTTATTATGATTATTACCAACCCGAGGCTTTCATTGCTACTACAAATACGTATATCGAGAAAGATTTGGCTATCAATGAGGAGATAGAAAAATTGAGACTTGCAACCACATCGGCTTTGATGTCTGGTCGAAGAGATGTTATAGTCGTGTCATCTGTTTCTTGTATTTATGGTATGGGTAATCCAGAAGATTTCTCTAGGTCTATATTTCGCTTTGGTGTAGGTACTGTTATCTCGCGAAATGCGTTTTTGCATCGGTTAGTTGAAATCTTATATTCTCGCACGACAGCAGATTTCAAAAGAGGAACTTTTCGCGTCAAAGGCGATATAGTGGATATTTATCCTGCTTATTTAGATACGGCATATCGTATTTCTTTCTTTGGTGACGAAATAGATGAATTGTCAGAGATAGACCCAGTGAGTGGCAAAACCATTATCAAACACGAAACATTGTCTCTTTTTCCTGCTAATCTATTCGTAACACCGAAAGATAAATTCACTAGCTCTATTTGGTCAATTCAAGAGGAGTTAGTAGCTCGTAAGGAACAATTGGAGAGTGAGGGACGAATGCTGGAAGCGAAACGTCTCGAGGAGCGTGTGAATTACGATTTGGAGATGATGCGTGAGCTGGGCTATTGTTCTGGTATTGAAAATTATTCTCGATTCTTTGATGGTCGTGAACCGGGGATGCGTCCTTTCTGTTTATTAGATTATTTCCCAGAAGACTATTTGTTAGTTATTGATGAGAGTCATGTCACATTACCACAATTACGCGCTATGTATGGAGGTGACCGTTCACGTAAAATTTCATTGGTGGAGCATGGATTTCGATTGCCAGCAGCTTTGGATAATAGGCCATTGAATTTCCCTGAATTCGAGTCGTTGACGAATCAGACAATTTATGTGTCAGCTACACCTGGTGATTATGAATTGCAAAAAACTGAAGGTGTTTTCGTCGAGCAAGTTATTCGTCCCACTGGTCTTTTGGATCCGATAATTGAGGTGCGTCCAGCAATTAATCAGGTCGATGATTTCTTAGAAGAAGTCGATAAGGCTATCAAAGACGGAGGTCGTGTATTGGCTACGACATTGACTAAACGTATGGCTGAGGAGTTGACAAAATATATGTCAAGATTGAATATTAAAGTGCGTTATATACACTCGGAGGTAAAGACATTGGAACGTGTAGAGATACTACGTGGGCTTCGTTTGGGCGAATTTGACGTATTGGTGGGGGTGAACTTGTTGCGTGAAGGGTTGGACTTACCAGAAGTTACTTTAGTTGCTATTTTGGATGCGGACAAAGAAGGTTTTTTACGTTCAGAACGCTCATTGATTCAGACGATTGGACGTGCGGCTCGTAATGATAAGGGGCGTGTCATTATGTATGCCGATAAAATGACCGATAGTATGCGTGTAACAATTGATGAAACTAATCGTCGTCGTGAAAAGCAAATTGCCCACAATCAAGCGCATGGTATCATTCCACGTACGGTAGGTAAATCTAGGGAAGAAATATTAGAACAAACTTCTGTCGCTGATTACAAACCTGGAGAAGCTAAAGCTTATATTGAGCCTGATGCTTCGTCAATATTAGCTGCAGATCCATTGATGGAGTATTTGGGAGAAAAAGATTTTAAGAAAGCAATTGAAACCGTTCGTAAAAGAATGGAGAAAGCTGCAAAAAATATGGATTTCTTAGAAGCTGCCAAGCTTCGTGACGAAATGTTTGCGATGGAATCACAGTATAAAGAAAGATTTGGGTAACCAAATCTTTCTTATTGTCTTTCTTGATATAATTTTATACTATTTAGGCTCAATGTCCAACAGAAGTTTTCCTTGGACAAATTAAATTTTCCATTTGTAAACAAAGTATCATTACTATGATTTAAGACAATGCTGTTTTCTTCATCTGGAATAAAAATTTCAGCTTTGTTTTGTACAGAGTCAATGTACACGAATGCTGCGGTTTGATAAGATTTGCTTGTGTTCAAAATATCCATGGAGATACCCAATTCAAATGGACGTATACAATCATTTTTCAATTGAGACCAAGAATAACCTGCAGATGTCAAACATCCATTTTTATCTTTACTGCCTCCTATCATTGAAAGGGTGTCTGTATTCGTAGATGAAGTAGTCCGATTTGATTGACAACTAACAATTGATAAGAAACTAATAATAAATAGGTTAAATTTCATTTTTTTTGCATGATTAATTATTGTTGTTTTAAGCAAAAAATATTCCGAAATATGAATTGTTAAGTTTCTTTAGTTACTTTTGTTCATTTTGTAATGAACAATTGTTAAGTTTACGCAATTGGTAATGTAAGTAAGTTATAATTGAAAATGTGTCAATGAAGAAGGGTGTTTTAGTCATCAAATTCGGTTCTGCATCTGTGACTTCAGATGGAGAAATAGATGAAAGAATTATTTTAGAGATTGCTAGACAAGTTTCAGTCTTACAATCACAATACAATATAGTGATTGTATCATCAGGAGCGGTGGCTGCAGGCAAGAAATTTATCCCGAAGTACAAAGGAACTTTAGAGCAACGTAAGGCTGCTGCAGCAATAGGAAATCCACTTTTAGTTAGAAAATATTCTACTTACTTCAAGCCTTTTAAAATTGCCTTAGCACAAAGTCTTTGTGAAAGACATCATTTTTCGAATAGAGAACAGTTTTTACAATTAAAAAGTACATACGAGACACTTTGGAAGAGCAATGTTATTCCAATTGCCAATGAGAATGATGTTGTAAGTAATAAAGAATTAAAATTTTCTGATAACGATGAACTAGCAACACTAATAGCTACAGGTTTCGGGGCAGATAAATTATTACTTTGTACCTCTGTTCCAGGGGTATTAGATGCAGGTGGCAATGTCATCAAGGAAATTGATACCATTGATAAAAGTGTTCTATCATTAGCACGAAAAGACAAATCTTCTGTAGGACTTGGGGGAATGACTTCAAAGTTAAATTTTGCTCGTTTAGCAACTCAAATGGGAATTGAAGTGGTGATTTTCTGTATGCAAGGTGTTGATAGTATTATTAAAGCAGTGAATGGTGATGCGGGTACTGTATGCAGAGCACAAGAAAAGAAAGTATCTTCAAAACAAAAATGGATGGCCAGCGGTAGTCTAATCAAAGGTTTGGTTACTATAGACAAAGGAGCGCTAAATGCTTTACTTAATCGTAAAAGTCTACTTGCGGTCGGTATAATAGATATCATTGAGCATTTTGAAGTGGGAGAGGTGTTTCATATTGCTGATGAAGAGGGGACTATTCAAGCTGTCGCAAAATCAAAGATTGATTCATTGTCGATGAAAGCTAAAAGCAAAACAAAAAATTTGGAAATAGCACATGCAGATGATATTGTGCTTATATAAGAATTTATTATGAGAAGTATACAAGACCAATTAATAGCTGCACAAAAGGCAAAGAAATTCATAAACGCACTATCTAAGATAGAAAAGCAAGCGATTATGATTGGTATTTCTGAAGCATTACTAGAAGCAATTGATACTATAATTGATGAGAATAAGAAGGATTTGGATCGAATGGATTCCTCCGATTCTAAGTACGATAGATTATTGTTGACGAAAGAGCGTGTTATTGGATTATCAAATAGCGTGTTGAATGTAGCAAATTTGCCTGATCCTACTGGCGTTACATTAAGTTCAAAATCATTGCCAAACGGTCTGCAGATAGAAAAGAAATCGGTAGCATTGGGAGTAGTTGGGGTGATATATGAAGCAAGACCTAACGTGACTATAGATGTAGCTGCACTTTGTATTCAATCTGGTAATGTCTGTTTATTGCGTGGTGGCTCGGATGCAATTTACACGAACACTTGTTTGGTGAATTTAATTCAAAATGTATTATTAGGTCAAGGTGTCGATATTAATCTAGTGCAATTACTTCCAACGGAAAGAGAGTTGGTCTATGATTTGTTGACTGCAACGCAGTATGTGGATATTATTATTCCACGTGGATCACAATCTCTGATTGATTTTGTACGTGAAAATGCTAAAGTTCCAGTTATTGAAACAGGAGCAGGTGTATGTCATACCTATGTAGAAAAGACTGCTGATTTGGATAAAGCAGTTTCCATAGTTGTGAATGCAAAGACATCTCGTCCATCTGTATGTAATTCATTAGATACAATACTGGTTGATAAAGCAATAGCTTCGGATTTTGTTCAAAAACTAGTAAAACGGCTTATTTCTTTTCGAGTGGAAGTCTTTGCTTCAGATGATATTTATAATGATTTTCAAAATATGGATTATCCATTTTTAGTTAAGGCTCAAGAAGAAGATTTTGGTCGTGAATTTTTGGACTATAAATGTTCGATTAAAACTGTTGATGGGCTTTCAGAAGCTTTGGAACATATTGATAAATATTCTTCTAAACATTCGGAATGTATCGTTTCGCAAGATGCACTAAGTATTGAAACATTCTTGCAAGTTGTGGATGCAGCTGCGGTTTATGCTAATGCTTCTACTCGTTTCACTGATGGTGGTGAATTTGGTTTAGGTGCTGAAATTGGTATTTCTACACAGAAGTTGCACGCACGTGGACCTTTTGCTTTGGAAAAGTTAGTCACCGAAAAATGGTATATTCGTGGTGACGGACAAATACGATAACAGATGGGGATTCGATATGAGAAGGATACAATCCTGAATTGGATTAATGAAATGGGCAAATTCCTTCGTTTGCTAGTGGGTAAATGGGAAGGACAATTGGAAGATCTAAAGCCAGAAACTATTCCCAAAGGGTATAAGGAGTTTTTCAAAAAAGATCGCGAAGAATTGTTAAGTCTTAGTGAAAATGAAATTATTATTTTCGCTTCGTCGTTAGAACCCGAACAAATTAGACCGTTAGCCCAACTCCTCATGTATGATGGATTGTTCAATTCGGATAAAGAAATCTTACAAAAGGCGAAAGTACTTTTTGAATATCACATGAAATCTTCTGGAAGTTTTTCATTTGAAGATTACGGCTTTTTAAGTCAGATTGATAAAGCATTAAAATAGTTCTTCCGTCATGTTTTTGAAAGATGGACCTATCGGAATTTCTATATCATTAATAAATAAACTTAATCTTGTATATTTTGTGATGGCTTTTTTATTCACGATATACATTCTGTGTGAGCGAGCGAAATCTGGAGATAAACTTTCTTCCATTTCCATTAAAGTTATTCTACTTACGAATATTTTTCCCTCCGAAAGATATATTTTGCAATAATTACCAAACGATTGCAAATACAGTATATCCTTAAAGTTTACTTTCACATTTTCATAACCATCTTTTATAAAAAGAAAATCTTCCTCCTGTATATCTTTCACGGAATTTTGTAAAGCCAGTATATGTTGTGCTTTATTGCAAGCTTTTAAAAATCTTGTAAAGGAAAAAGGTTTCAATAAATAGTCAACAGCATCTAAATCAAAACTTTGTACAGCGTATTCGCTATAAGCTGTTGTAAAAACAATAGAAAGGGGCTTTGACAGGGATTGCGTCAATTCGATTCCCGAAATATCAGGCATATTAATATCTAGAAAAACCAGATCAATTTTTTCGTTTGCTATAAACTGAAGTGCTTCTAGCGGATTCGTAAAAGTTCCCTTCATGTTGAGAAAAGGAACTTTTTTAGCAAATTCTTTAATGATTTGCAATGCAATAGGTTCGTCGTCTATGGCTATAACATTCATTACAATTTGTCTTCTAAGTTTATCTTTAAATGTACGAAATACTGTTGAGGAGTTTTATGCATGACTAATTCATAATCGTTAGGATAAAATATTTCTAATCTACTTTTTACATTCTCCAGACCCACGCCACTTTTCTCTTTCTTTTGTTCTGCTATTGGATTGATACTGTTCGTCACATCAAAAAATAGGACATTTTCTTCTGTTTTTAAGCTGATTTCAATTTTTGATGGCGTTAGGTTACTAATACTAAATTTGTAAGCATTCTCTACAAAAGGTATTAGTAGCATAGGCACTATGCGAAAATCTTTCATAGATCTTTCTAGATTGACTACAATATTGTCATTTAAATCGTCTTGAAGTCTTAAGTTCTGTAAAACAATATAATCTTCTAAATAAGCAATATCACGATTGAGCGAAATGTAATCTTGTGTATTTTCATGTAACATAAAACGCATCATATCGCCTAATTTCTGTATGCCTATACTGGTACGATGTGCTTCTTCGACAATGGCAGTACCGTAAAGAGAATTTAACGTATTGAACAAAAAATGAGGATTTATCTGTGATTTTAAAAGATTCAAATTTGAATTTGTCGTATCTATAGCACCTCGTAAGTTTCCTATCAATTCACGTGTTTTTCTATTTGAATTATATTTGAACTGAGCTAAAGGTGCAATGATTAGGATGTTTATAGGAAAGCTAAAAATAAGAAATAAAAAAAAAGGTTGTTCAACTTCCATATGAAATATTCTACTTATCAAAATAAGAATAATTGATATGGGGATATATGATGTTAACGTAAATATAAATGTTCTAAAATAATAGTTATATCTATTTTGAGTTTTCGATTTGGGTAATAAGAAATAGGTAACATATATATAATTCGTCAGCGCTGATATGACCAAACCAGTCCAGGTGATATTTAAAAATTTTGCTGAATTACTAAATTGAATGAATAGAAATCCTATCAACCATAATGAACTTAAACTTAGTACTAATGTTTTAACTGTTTTTTGCTCTCCACTGATTTTTAATTGTGAAGCTTTAGCTATTAGGAGTTCTTTCAGAAGAAAATAGCCAATAACATACATCGTAAGTTTGAAAGCATGATATAATTCTCTAAAGAAAAAGTTATTATAAGCTTTTTGTAAGCTTGAATAAGTCATTAATTCGTATGCATCTAAGTGCGTTTTTGTAACTCCAAAAGCAGTACTCATTACGATAAGCGCAAGTGCTATATAAGCGATAGGTTTATAACTATTTTCTTTGCGAAATTGTTGTAGAATAAGGAAATTAAGCAGTAGAAAACCAATATATACTAATGTTGCATTAATGAATTTAGGAAAGAAGTAATTGTAAAAATAGGAGAAGGTCACTTTGGCTTCTATGAAATAAATTACTTCGGGTACATCATGCGCAATCGTATTTTTAAAATAAGTTGAAATGACTAAAATGTATATAATAGTCGCGATCCAAAATTCGATTTTGTTGATTAGGTCTTTTGTTGGTTTCATTGTGTTTGTCTTTTGATATGCACAATGATACTAAGATGTGAAAATTAATTTTCAGAATTGTGATGAATGGGTAAAATAATGTGATGAATACGGATATTTCGTGTTCATCACATTATTTCAGCACCTCTCTAGCAATTACCAATCTTTGAATTTCGGAAGTGCCCTCATAGATTTGTGTGATTTTAGCATCACGCATCAGGCGTTCTACGTGATATTCTTTTACATAGCCGTAGCCACCGTGGATTTGTACAGCTTCGATAGTCTGTTTCATAGCAACTTCCGAAGCATGCAATTTTGCCATAGCGGCCTCTTTGCCATATGGTAATCCTTGATCCTTTGTCCAGGCAGCTTTGTATGTCAAGAGTCTGGCTGCTTCGATTTCAACTTCCATATCGGCTAATTTGAATTGTATAGCTTGATGATTGGAAATGGGCTTACCGAAGGTTTTTCTTTCTTTCGAATAGGCTAAAGCTAAATCATAAGCACCTGCGGCAATACCTAAAGCTTGGGCTGCTATTCCTATTCGTCCTCCATCCAATGTTTTCATCGCAAACTTAAACCCAAATCCATCTTCACCGATGCGGTTTTCTTTAGGTACTTGTATGTCTGTGAACATTAATGAATGTGTGTCTGAGCTTCGAATACCAAGTTTATTTTCTTTTGGTCCGATTGTAAAGCCAGTAGCCCCTTTTTCTACAATAAGAACATTTATCCCTTTATGTCCTAGTTCTGGATTAGTTTGGGCAATGACGAGATAAATGTCTGCATTTCCTCCATTGGTAATCCAATTTTTTGTTCCATTTAATAAATAATAATCACCTTTATCTTCTGCTGTTGTATGCTGAGATGAGGCATCAGAACCAGCTTCTGGTTCTGATAACGCAAAAGCGCCTAATTTTTCACCTTTAGCGAGAGGAACTAAATACTTCTGCTTTTGTTCCTCTGAACCGTATTCGTTTAATCCCCAAATTACTAATGAATTATGTGCGGACAATATTACTGCAGCTGAGGCATCGATTTTTGCTATTTCTTCTAAAGCCAACACATAGGCAAGTGTATCCAAGCCAGCTCCACCATATTGCTCTGGTACCATAATACCCATAAAACCCAATTCACCCATTTTTTTTACAAATTGGTAAGGAAATTTGGCTTCTTCATCACGTTCGATGATACCAACCTTCAATTCTTGTGCAAATTCACGTGCAGCTGCACGTATAATTTTATGTTCTTCTGATAGTTCAAAATGCATGGTAATAAAGTTTAATATGGTTGCATACCCAAATATAGTTTTTTATGCTATGCTAGCATAATATTTTTGTGTAAATATTTTCTTATTTTAGACAATATATTTATGATAGAATTTTCAAATAACCAGATTCTTACTTCCAATTTACCTGATTGGCAGGAGGTAGAATTTGAGCAAATCTCACCGAAGTATAAAAATGTAGTTTTTATACGTTACCTATTGTTTATTGTAATATTAGTCATAGTTTGTTCGGTTGTGTATTTTGCTAATGGTCAGATTTTGCCTATAGAGTTTGTATGCATTATTTCAGGCATTTTTATATTTCTAATCGCCTTATTACTAGCTAATATTTGGTCAATGAGGTATTGGGGATATGCAGTGCGCGAAAAAGATATTCTATATCGTTCAGGAATATTCTCTAAAGCTGTTAAAATTATTCCATTTGCTAGCGTACAGCATGTGGATATCAATGAAGGCGCATTATCTAGAATATTTGGTTTGTCTAGTATTGAACTTCATACTGCAGGGGCGGGTGAGGGGCTTAGAATCCCTGGAATTGAGGCTGGAAAAGTTTCACAAATACAAGAGTTCATCTCCAAAAAATTAGTCACACGCCAAATGCATAGCTAATATGTACGACCAAAATTTATTTCGATTTCCTCAACGATTAAATTCTTTAGGTTATATATTGAATATTGTTAAGACTTTTGTACTAATTATTAGACAGTTCTTCTTTTTTATCCTATACCTGTTGTATAAATATTGGAATAACTTAGATGGCCTTTATATTGCATTATTCTTTATAGCACTTGTCTTGCTGACGGTAGTTATTGCTTTTATAAATTTTAAAACTTTCAAATTTTACTTAGATGAGGATTCTGAAGAGTTTGTGGTGCAGAAGGGCTTGTTTAATAAATCCAAAATTGTCATCAAATTTGTAAATATTCTGCAAGTGAATGTTACACAGAATATGCTTCAAAAGGCCCTATCCTTGTACAGCTTGACTTTGGATACAGCTGGCAGTGATAAGGTGGAAGTTGATTTATATGCTTTGGATGGGGGTACAGCAAAAGAGTTGAAAAATATTTTGTTATCCAAAATTGATAAAGCTTACACGCTTAATGGTGGAGATAGCATAGTTTCAGAACCACAGCTAGATCGTGTATTAACAATTCCTTCAAGAAATATTTTGTTAGTTAGTTTGTTTAGTAACTATAGACAGGGGCTAGCTTTATTTTTAGCCTTTTTGGTTTCTATTTACCAACATATACAAGATGTATTTGAGACTTTTGAGTTTGAAGAAGAAAATTTAGATGCAGAGGCTATGCGTATCTTTGTATTGGAATCATTATTCACCATGATAGCGATTGTAGTACTTGGATTGTTATCTATTCCTTTTATCATCAATATTTTCCGCTATTACATCAAGTATTACAACTTTACGATTATTAAAAATACTGTTGGTAATTTTAGTATGCAATATGGGCTAATTAAAAAGGTAAATACGATATTTAATAGCAAGAAAATCCAACAAGTTGTCTTTAAACAAAATCAGATACTCAAACGATTGAATATAGGTGTCTTATCGCTAAAACAATTGACGACAGATCAATCAAAGGCAGATAGAAGCAGTGTTGAGATGCCTGGTGTATCAATTATTGATCGTGATACAGTATATGCACTAGCATTTGGTTCAAATGTATTTGATAAGACAACTTGCATAAAACCAAAAAATGGATTGTTGACAAGTCGAATGATAAAAATGGTATTTTTCTATATGATGTTCTTAAGTGTAGTTATTATTTTGGATTATTTGACATTCTGGCTTATTTCTGTGCTTTGCGTTGCTTTACTGTTGAATACCCTTTATAATTATCTGTTTTATAGAAATTACACCTTGCTTTATATGGACAACTTTTTAATAAAAAGGTATGGCGTATGGAATGAGAAAGAAATTATCATCCCAATGCAAAAAATGCAAAGTATAAGTATATCGAAAACTTTTTTTCAAAACTATTCTCATACATCAAATTTGCATGTATCTACAGCAGCAGGCACAGTAAGTTTCCGATTTTTTGATGAAAGAGATATCCACAATTTGGCTAACTATTTGCTCTATACTGTAGAAAAATAAAACAATTTGAATAAAAATGTTTTATTCAAATAAAGTCTACTATATTTGTAGGGTTAATGGATTATTTAATTTTAAAATACTATAATATGAGTTTAAGATTAGGAGATGATGCGCCAGATTTTACTGCGCAAACCACTATTGGAGATATTAATTTTTATGAATACACAGCTGATAGCTGGGTAGTATTATATTCACATCCATCAGATTTTACACCAGTATGTACGACCGAATTAGGTCGGACAGCACAATTGAAATCTGAGTTCGAAAAACGTAATGTAAAAGTTTTGGCTTTGAGTGTTGATCCTGTAGAGGAGCATTTGGAGTGGATTAAGGATATTAATGAGACGCAAAATACTACTGTAGATTTTCCAATCATTGCAGACAAGGATCGTAAAGTGGCAGAATTGTACGATATGATTCATCCTAATGCATCTGCTACGGCTACAGTTCGTTCGGTATTTGTTATTGGTCCAGATCGTAAAGTTAAATTGACTCTTACTTATCCAGCATCTACAGGTCGTAATTTTAATGAAATTCTAAGAGTAATTGACTCATTACAATTGACAGCAGAGTACTCAGTAGCGACTCCTGCGGATTGGGTAGACGGTCAAGATGTAATCGTGGTACCAGCAATTAAGACTGAGGATATTCCCGCGAAATTCCCGAAAGGATTTAAGGAAATCAAGCCTTATCTTCGTGTGACACCACAACCCAATTTATAATACGCTTACTTGTAAAATAGTGTGTAATTCAAAAGCCAATTGTCATTAATTGGCTTTTTGTTAATATGGATTTTTTCTTTTTCTCAAAATAAAGGAAACTATTACAGCTGATATTATAATTATTATTAGATGAACAGCAAATTGCTTATAATCTATTGTATAATGCTCATTACTTGAGAAATACAGGAAAGACTGAGTTGCAATAAATAGTCCTAAAAAGATGAATAAATATATCCAAAAAGTTTTCATGTTAATTCTAAGTTATTAAATATCTAATATTCAAACAAATAAAAGATAAATAAAAAGGACACATCGCTGTGTCCTTTACAATATGTTTGATTTAAGACTAATTCACTTAGTATACTTTCACGATATAAATGAAGTCTTGTAACTTTTTAATTTGCTCTGTACGACTCAATTTATTTAATGAATTCTTATTGTTTAATACAATGTTACCTTTTAGAGATTCTGTAGGAATTCTATTTAATGTTTCAATCAATTCTTTTGTCTTAATTGCGAAAGCTGCTCCGTCAATACCTTTTTGTTTACCAGAAATGATACCTACTACATTACCCTGAGTATCCAATACGGGACCACCACTGTTTCCTGGGTTGACAGGGATGGAAATTTGGTAAGCAATAGTGTCTCCAGAATAGCCTGTATTCGAACTTAAGTATCCTTGACCATATACAGCTTCATCACGAGGGAAACCAATGGTGTAAATATCTTCACCTACATCTGTCAATTGTTTCTTAAATGTATAAGGGACAGTTTTTGTAGTTCTAAACGAAGAATCTGCTATGCGCAAGATGGCCAAATCTTTAGCGGCATCTGTATGTATAATTTCAGCACGAAATGCTTTTCCTTTTTGATTTTGTAATTGAATGGAATCCGCACCATTGACTACGTGATAGTTTGTAACGACATACCCATCTTTTGTCAATAAGAATCCCGTGGCACCAAAGTGAGATGAAATATCTTTTTTGGGTACTTCGTTTTTATTAATATTTTGGATTACTTTATTTTGAGCAGTAACATTACGCTTTACTGAATTCATTTCACGACGTAACGCGCTGTAATCTGATGTTGCTTTTTTAACATCAGTAAAATAACCTGTCAACCATAATGTCGTAAATACCGATATAAAAGCAACGGCAGCTGCAATACCTGTATTTATCTGCAATTTGCTCCAAAAAGAAATGACTTTGTTACCAAAATGGTTTTGTGAGCCATAAGATTCAATGTGAGTAGCTTCTTCTGCTAAGGCTGCTTTGAAATGATTTCTATTTTCACTTTGTTGAAAGGTAATTAAGAAAGTTTTATGTTCTTCCAAGATCTGTGCATACTCCGGATTTGATGCACAAAAATCTTCGAAGGCTTGAATATCAATTTGTTCAAGTTCTCCTCTTAAATATTGGTCTGCCCATTCAATGAATTTATGCCTTTGCATGTTATTCTGCGATTTTAATAGTAAAAAATATTTTTTTGAGACGTTGCAAGCATTTGTATTTTTGTGTCTTAGCGTTGTCACTATTTGTATACCCAAACTTATCTGTAATCTCTTGCATTGATAAGTTTTTAATATAAAAATCCTTTAATAAGGTCTGACA
Organism: Sphingobacterium bovistauri; assembly: GCF_020295405.1. Lineage (GTDB taxonomy): Bacteria > Bacteroidota > Bacteroidia > Sphingobacteriales > Sphingobacteriaceae > Sphingobacterium > Sphingobacterium bovistauri. The sequence continues at coordinate 15,785 of NZ_JADEYP010000013.1, read as the reverse complement.
CGGCTCACCTAACTGACTCATCGCTTCATTCATTTGATCAAATTTATTTTCGATCTCCTGGTGTTGCTGGATGTCATCTTCAACATGTAATATATCTTCAAAATCAGATATATCAGATGTATTAGTAGAATGCCCCTTTCTTGACAATTGTTTCAACCACAATCGTCTTGATACGGCATACAAAAATGTACTAAGCTTACTGTTTAACTCAAATTTTTGTTGAGTAATCTTATCATATAAGACCATTACCGCCTCTTGAAATATATCCTTGGCTTCATCATCAGTTCCATTGTTGCTGGTAATCATATGTGCTATAGAAGGGTAAAATAATTTGTACATCTTGTTGATTATACGATTATCACCTTTTTCTATGCCATTGATGATTTCAGAATCTGAAACTTCGGCTGATAATATATGCTTTATCTTACTCACTAATTAATACCCTAAAATCCAAATAGTAACCCTCTAAAAAATAAATTTAATATATGAAAAAAAAATCATCCAAACGTAATTGAATTTTTAGTGAAATCCCAAGAAACTTAATGAAATTGTTATGGATTTGTATTAACTTATTGTTATACAAGTTATTTAATTATTTATAATATTTTGACATATTCGTTCCTTATTATTTGTAGTTTTTGTAACTTAAAACAACAAAGTTTATCTATATGTCAGAAACTACAATTAAATATCCACATCCAAATGGAGAAATCACTGTCTTGTGGAAACCAAAATTATGCATTCATGCAGGGGTTTGTGTGCGTCTGTTGCCTATGGTGTACAAGCCAAAGGATAGGCCGTGGTGTAATCCTGAAAATGCGTCAACAGAAGATTTAATTAATCAAATAAATCAATGCCCTTCAGGAGCCTTGGGCTATGAAAGGAATAAATAAGTGTTAATTTATCATAGATTGCTTATATTTAAATAACCAATCTATGAATTTATGCCGGTATCAATTCTACGGGAAACAACTCCGCTATTGGAGGAGGATTGCTTTATGGTATTTGTACGGGAAAAATCTAATTTTGATTTTCCTTTGCACGTACATGCTGAATATGAACTTAATTTTATTGAAGACGCTAAAGGTGCACAACGTATTGTCGGGGATAGTATAGAAGAAATAGAAGACATAGAATTAAGCCTCATTGCTAATGCGGATTTAGAACATGGTTGGTTCATTCATAATTGTACATCACCAAAGATTAAGGAAATTACGATTCAGTTTCATGCTGATTTATTAAATAGTCAGATTCTATCCAAGAACCAATTTATTTCTATCAAGAAATTATTTGAAAAAGCTAAGTATGGTGTCACTTTTTCAAAATCAACGATCAAAGACATCAAATCATTATTACTTGACTTGCCAAAGGAGAGAGAGGGGTTTTATGCGGTAATCAAACTTTTTGAGATACTTTATAAATTATCGAAATCGATTGATTATAGAGCATTGTCGAGTAGGTCATTTCATAATAATTTACAAGATTACGACAGTCGAAGAATTAACAAAATAATTCAATTGCTCATGGAGAATTACCGACGCGACATCTCATTAAAGGAGGTAGGTAACTTAATAGGCATGACAGAGGTTTCTGTAAGTCGATTTTTGAAACAACGTACAGGAAGAACTTTTATTGATACATTAAACGATATTCGACTAGGTCACGCTAGTCGAATGTTAGTAGATACCACACATAGTATAGCTGAAATAGCATTAGCTAATGGGTTTAATAATTTATCTAATTTTAATAGAATATTCTTGAAGAAGAGAGGGGGCACTCCATCTGAATTTAGGAATAAATTTAGGGATCATAAGTTTTACTTATAAACTTACTGTAGGGTGCCGATGATAAAAAAATATTTTATTAAGTATCCATTTATTATATACAGGATGATAATTTGGTTTGAAATGTGTGATTAAAAGATAAAAAAGTATTACATAACTACTGCGCTATAACCTTAATTTTGAAATAGCATAACCAATTTTAATAAATAAAAATTTACCAGAATAGCATTTTACATTTTGTCATTTACTAAGACCCTTCTTGACTTTCGATTGAAAGTGGTGTGCTGATATTTGACAAAGAATAAATTAGACAATTATAACTGAAATACTTAATGAAAATATCAAATTGATATTTTCTGCCAATCTAAACATTTATTTATGAATAAATTGTACTACTTATTGTTGATTTTTTTGGTGCTTCCATTTCAATCAAAGGCTCAAACTATGCAGGTCACGGGGAAGGTCTCAAACATAGATGGAGGTGAAACGTTATCAGGGGTATCCGTAAAAGTTAAAGGCACCGGAAGCAGTGTTTTTTCCAATCAAAACGGTCAATATACTTTGACGACTACTCGTGGAAGTACGCTTGTATTTTCCTATGTCGGGATGATTACTAAAGAAGTTTTAGTGACCAATGCTGTTCTCAATGTTGAACTTTCTTCTAGTGAAAATACGTTAGAAGAAGTTGTAGCTATTGGGTATGGTACTGTCAAAAAAAGTGATGTTTCGGGAGCTTCCGTCACATTAGGCGAAGAAAAGCTTAAAGGTTCGGTGATTACGAATTTGGATCAAGCATTGCAAGGTAGAGCAGCTGGAGTTGCTACGGTATCTACTTCGGGTGCCCCAGGATCTTCTGTCTCTGTACGGGTGAGGGGACAAGCGACCATCAACTCTAAAGCTGAGCCATTGTATGTTATTGACGGTGTTATTATTCAGGGAGGAGGAACTAACGGACACGATTTTGGTATAGGCGACGCATTGGGAAATGGTACTGCTTCTACAATTTCACCGCTTTCAACCATTAATCCCGCCGATATTTTATCAATGGAAATATTGAAAGATGCTTCTGCTACAGCTATTTATGGTGCGCAGGGTGCAAATGGTGTGGTTTTGATAACAACTAAGAGAGGTCGTGCTGGTCAGGCTAAATTCAGCTATGAGGGCATGTCTGCTCTTCAAAATCAGATTGGTAGACTGAATATGATGAATTTGAGGGAATTTGCTCAGTTTAGCAATGATATGGCTGGCGAGGTTAATTCTCGAGATAATCGACCTGAGTTTTTAGATCCTTCTTTATTAGGTGAGGGGACGAATTGGCAGGAAGCGATCTTTCAGAAAGGATTGATGCAACAGCATCAATTAGCTGCACAAGGTGGTACAGAATCTGTAAAATATTATGTATCGGGCTCTTATATGGATCAAGAAGGTACAGTAATCGGAACTAATTTCAACAGGTATGCATTTCGATCTAATCTTGATGCACAATTAAAAAGTTGGTTTAAATTGGGTACTAATGTGATGTATTCATCTACTGATGAGCGTCTCAATTTGGTAGATAGTGATCAGGGGATTGTGAAATTTTCTTTAATGACTCCTCCTGATATCCCTATTTATGATATTGATGGAAATTATGCCAGTGTTGTACGGGAAGGATATACCACATTGAATCCAATAGCGAAAGCATTAAGTGATGATATCTTGTTAGCTCGTACCAAATTGAATGGTAGCATATTCGCTGATTTAACCATTTTGAAAAATTTGGTTTGGCACACAGAGTTAGGCTTTGATATTGGTGGTTCGAGAGCTGAACTGTTTGAGCCTACTCTGAAATTGGGAAATTGGAATAGAACAATAAATTCAAGTGCTTGGCAACGAAATAACAATAAATTTTGGCAGTTAAAGAACTATTTGACCTATACCAAAACATTTGGCAAATCGCATAATTTGAATGCAATGATTGGGCAAGAAGCTTGGGAATCATCGTATGAACACATGCGAATCAGTGCAACAAACTTACCGTCGAATGATGTGAAAAATCCGCGATTAGGTATAGATCCACAGATTAATTCAGGATTTGGTAGTTCGGCTATGTCGTCTTTTTTTGGACGTTTTATGTACAATTATGCTGACCGTTATATGGCGACTTATACTTATCGTCGTGACGGATCTTCAAATTTTGGTCCTAAAAATAGATGGGCTAATTTCCAATCTTTTGCAGCATCATGGCGTTTTACGAATGAAGAAATCTTTAAATCTGACAATTCTATCCTGTCCGATGGTAAGATTCGAGTAGGTTGGGGGCAAACAGGGAATTCAAACATTGGCTCTTATTTGTGGGGATCAAGTATATCAACGATGCCAACAGGCTTAGGTCCAGGTTATAGACAATCGAATATTGCTAATCCTTACATTCAATGGGAGACACAAGAACAGTGGAACTTCGGGTTAGATTTATCTTTTTGGAATGGTCGTGTGAATTTGACGGCAGATGCATATGATAAAACTTCCAATGATATGTTGATGTCATTGCAATTACCATCCTATATGGGTACAAGGGGAAATGCATCTTCTGCATTAGCGTCACCTATGGGAAATTATGGGTCCATCAATAACAAGGGATTAGAGTTTGCATTGAACACTAAGAATCTAAAGGGAGATTTCCAATGGAGTACAGATTTTCAGATTAGTTTTAATAAAAATAAATTAGTGGCATTAGATGGTACAGCTTCAGCACATATCGAGGGATATGGACAATGGAGTGATGTTGTAACTGTGACGAAAGTCGGAGAGCCGTTATATAATTTTTACGGCTATCAAGTGATAGGTGTATACAGAAACCTGGAGGATTTGCAAAATTCTCCAAAAGCAGAAAAATATCCATCCAATGGTGTATTTAATCGAAGTAATACAACCTGGGTAGGGGATTTGAAATATGCTGATTTGAGTGGTCCTGATGGTGTACCCGATGGTGTAATAAATACATATGACCGAACAAATATTGGTTCACCAATGCCAAAATTTACTTTTGGATTTAATAATACCTTTAATTATAAGAATTTCGATTTAAATATCTTTTTAAACGGAACTTATGGCAATAAAGTAATGAATTATGCTTCTAATGATTTATCCGATATGACAAGCGGTTGGAATAATCAATTAAGTATAGTAAATGATCGTGCTTTATTGGAGCAAATTAATCCTTCAAAAACCTATCCTTCGACAGTCAATGGAGTGACTGTAAATAATTGGTTTGAGGATATTTCGAATTTGCAGGTGAAAAATCCTGATACAAAGATTCCTCGAGCAATACATAATGATCCGAATGATAATGATCGCATCAGTGATCGCTATATTGAAGATGGTTCGTATTTACGTGTCAGAAATATAGCATTGGGATATACACTACCTAAATCGCTAATTCAAAAATGGAAAGTTGATCAAGTACGTCTGTATATAAATGTCCAAAATTTACACACCTTCACTGCATATAAAGGTTATGATCCTGAGATCGGCGTAAGTACAGCAAGTCCTAATGTGTATGGCTTGGATAACGGTCGTTATCCATCACCTAGAGTTTATTCAGCAGGTATTAATCTATCATTCTAACACCAACTATGAAACTCATGAAAAAATTAATATATACTACAAAATTTTTGTTGATCACCTGGTTTTCAATTTTTGTAACATCTTGTGGAGATTTTTTAGAACGGCCTACAATTGATAGTTATACGATTGATATTTTTTATCAGACAGATGAACAATGTTATCAATCCGTAAATCCTATTTACAATTCTCCATGGTACGACTTTCAACGTGGCTTCTTCAAAGTAGGAGAGGTGTTGTCCGGCAATTATTACTGGGGGTCGTCACCATATATGACATTTACGATTAATTCGACGGATCAAGATTTGGTGAATATGTCCGCATCACTTTGGTCTGTAAATGCATATTGCAATGGAATTATTGAAAATGTTGATATGAAATCAGGTCCCAATGTATCTGATTTGGCGAAAAAGACAGTCAAAGGGGAGGCATTAGTATGGAAAGCTATGACTTATTTTTATTTAGTAAGAACCTTTGGGGCAGTTCCAATAATTCATAGAAATTCGGAAGAGATATCTTCAGGTAATTATAACAGTTTTTATAAAGCACCTGTGGAAGACATATATAGCTATATCATAATGACATTGGAGCAGGCTATTGAATGGCTACCTTCTAAAAATCGTGACGGTCGCATAGATAAATATTCAGCTTATGGCTTACTATCTAAGGTTTACTTGACAAAATCTGGATATGGACAAAGTGGTGTTCGAGATCAAGGTGACCTGGATAAGGCTGCGGAGTATGCATTAAAAGTTATTGATGAAAGTGGTAGAACATTACTACCTGTGTATTCCGATATTTTCAGATTGAAAAATAATTTTTCTTCCGAAAGTTTATTAGCATGGCACTGGGTAGTATCCAATAATTGGACATCTCAAAATACATTGCAATCGGATTTGGCACTGACAGGGTTTTCGGAATTTGGAGATAGTTGGGGTGACTGGAATGGCCCATCTGCTGACTTGCAAGAAGCTTTTGGTGAGACACCACTCTCATTAACTCGCAACAATACTGATCGCCGTCGCAAAGCTACTATGATGATGTATTCGGATAAATACGAATATTTTTGGGCAGATAAGGGAGGTTTTGATTATTCGGACTTCAGTATCAATACTACAGGCGAATTTAGATCTCCTACAGGATCTAATAGTGTTAAGAATATTGTCGGTAATAATAATGATCATGTACTGGGAACAGGTACTAGTATGGCCAATATGGCTACTAGTCTGAGCACGCATCTTTTGCGACTTGCGGATGTTTACTTGATTTATGCAGAAGCTGTTTTAGGAAATGGCAATTCTACTACAAATGCTAAAGGATTAGAGTGCTACAATAAAGTACGAGCACGAGCAGGTTTTACAGCGATACGTACGAGTTATACTTGGCGTGATATCTGGATCGAGCGGAGATTAGAGTTGGCATGTGAAGGTGACCGTTGGTACGATTATGTACGTTGGCACTATTATGCTCCTCAAGCTGCCATAGCTGAATTAAAATCTCAGAAACGCGGAGCATTTATTGGTTTGGACGATTTTTATCAAACAGGTGTTTTGAATCCAGCAAATACGCGCTATGATGGAACGGCTCCAATTCCTAATATCACTGATGCACATTTTTCATTACCATTTCCAGATACAGATTTGTCAATGAATCCAAATCTTTTGAAAGATCCAGTGAAGTTTGATTTTAGCACAATTAGTTATTAATCTAAAACTTAGAAATAAATGAGAACAAAATATAAAATATTGAATGGGCTGATTTGTACGCTAGTTCTATTTAGTTTGATCACATTAGAATCCTGTAAAAAGGACGATCAGAGATTTCAATTAACAGAAGGTTCACCAGATATTCGTTATGTAAGAATGCCGGATGCTAATGTGAGTGATTCGTTATTGACTAGTGCATTCTTAGGGAATAGTATTGCTATTGTTGGGGAAAATCTTACTTCGGTGTCTGAGGTATGGTTCAATGACCAAAAGGGTATTTTGAATACCAGTTTGATTACCGATAATGTTATCATAATTTCTGTACCCAAAGAAATTCCATCATTGGTTACAGATAAGATCTACTTTATTAATAAGTCTAAAGCGGATACTTTAGGATATGATTTTAATATACTTGTTCCTAAACCTGCTGTTGTGGAAATGCTATGTGAATACGTAAATGCGGGAGATGTAGCCACTATACGTGGTAATTATTTTTTGCCAGTATCAGGTTCAGAAACTCCGACAGTCATATTTACTCCAAATATCAAGGCAACACAGGTTGTATCACATTCTCCGACGGAGATAAAAGTTGTAGTACCAGCAGGAGCGACAGAGGGACCTATAGCCGTGGAATCAAGATATGGATCTACTCGCTCTACTTTCCATTTTCGAGATACACGGGGGATGATTACTAATTATGATGCAGATTTCCCAATTGTAAACAGCTGGGGAAGGACTGGACGATTGGAAGAAGATCCTGCGTATATATTATCCGGCAAATATCTGAAACTGTCAGGTTCATTTACTAGTCCAGGCGAATGGACTGCTGGTAGCGAAAGTGAGGCATTGAGTCATTATTGGGGAAATGAGAATGGACATACAGGTAATATATTTACCATCGATCCAGCGACCGCTGTAATGAAGTTCGAAGCTAATGTACCAGCGAAGTGGAGCGCCATAGGATTGTCATTTATTTTTGCGGGTGCAGGGGCTACCAACGGACCTTTGTATGAAGATGCTAAGCCAAGAGGCATTTGGATGCCTTGGCGTAATACAGGAGACTATCAAACAGATGGTTGGGTTACTGTTTCTATACCTATTTCAGAATTTAAATATAATGGAGCAGGTACAGCTTTGGCTGAAATTCCTGCAGGGTTCGACAACCTTAACATTTTCTTAGCTAATAGAGGATTACCCTATGTTGGTACAGACTGTAATCCAGTTATTTTGATAGACAATTTGCGTGTAGTGCCACAATAGGTGATTTATTTAATGAATAAAGATATGTTACATACTATAAAGAATGGTTTATCGACTAAACTATTTGTATTTATTCTTATTGCAGTTAGTTTGTTTTCTGCCTGTGAGAAAGATGAAGTAAGTGTCGATACTGTCCAATTGGAAGTATTTGGTCCTTCACCAGTATTGAGGGGGGGCGAAATAAAATTTATTGGAAAAAATTTGGATAAGATTACATCTGTTCAGCTTGCCCAAGGGTTAGAAATTACGGATATTCAACGTGTTAGTAGTGAGGAGATTCGTATTCAGATTCCTCAAGATGCAGTGCCTGGACCTATAACATTAAAATATCCTGACGGTGAGATATTTACAAAGACTCCTTTGACTTTTTCTGAACCGATTGTTATTAACAAAGTTAGTCCAGCTGTTGTCAAAGCTGGAGATATAATGACTATCGAAGGCGATTACCTCAATCTTATCAATGAAGTAATCTTTACGCAAGATGCGGTAGTAGCTTTTGCTGATTTCAAATCTCGCACGAGAGGTAAAATTGAAGTGGTTGTTCCGAAAGAGGCTAAATCTGGAAAAATTAGTATTTCAAATGGTGCCGAAATTCCAATTGTTATTTTCTCCGAAACAGAATTAAATGTAACGTTACCTACGTTAACATCTGTTGCTCCTAATCCAGTCAAACCAGAACAGGAGTTAACAATTAAGGGATCGAATTTTCAGTTGGTAGAAAGTATTCTATTCTCTGATAATATCACTTCATCAACATTTGCAGTCAACGAATCACATACAGAAATCAAGGTTTCAGTTCCTGAAATGGTAAAAGAGGGGGTGATAAAATTAATAGCATTCTCTGGTGTTGAAGTAGAGTCCACAGTGTTAAAATTAATTAGCCCTGCAATAACTGAGGTAACTCCAAATCCTATTAAAAATGGGACTTCATTAAAAATAGAAGGCACGCATTTGGATTTAGTAACATCTATTGTGTTTGCTGGAGATGTAGAAGGTAGTATTACTGAGAAAAAGGAGAATTCGATTCTTGTTACTGTACCATTAAATGCGAAATCAGGGGTAATGACCTTGAATACTAATTCAGGAAAAACTGTTACAGCGCAGGTAAATACGATCTTGCCAACCATCTCATCTTTTAGCCCTACGACACTCATGGCTGGAGAACAAATTACAATAACAGGTACTAATTTGGATTTGGTGCGCAGTATCGTGTTTGGAGGTAATCAAATTGTAAGTAATGTTGTAGCAAATTCACCAACTACTATTCGTATCAATATTCCTATGACCGCAGAATCGGGGGTGATAAAGTTGATTACGTCTAATAGTTCAGAGGTAATTTCGAGTACTAGTTTGACTGTTACATCTCCTAATATCCCAGTTATTACAAAGATTACAAGTCCAGTCAAACCAGGTGATCTACTTCGAATTGAAGGTACGAAGTTACATTTAGTCGAAAGTATTTATTTCCAAAATAATGTTAAAGCAACTCAATATGTATCACGAAGCGAGACATTGATTCAAGTGTATGTACCAGCGAATGCTGCAAAAGGCAATGTCACGTTGAGATTGATGACCTTTGATAATAAAGAAGTGGTTTCTACTACTTTTGTGATATCTGGAACAGATCCTGTTGTAGATCAAAGTTATGTTTTCTATGATTTTGATGGCAAAAACTCGTGGTGGGGAAGTTTTGGAGCTATGGAGAATCAATCTAGCTTATCGATGAGCGGAAGTTATTTTAGAATTAATCAAAATCTTCCTGCTGGTTGGGCTGATTTCTTCTGGAGAAATAGTCAAAATGATTTTAAAACATCGGGTGTGACAGTAGCTGAATGGGCAATAAAGATGGATGTAAATGTATTGGGAAATACAACTCAAGAATTCAAATTTAGACTGAATGGATCTGATGGAGATTTTTGGGCAATTATTCCAGGATTTCAAAATAAGGGAGGATGGTATACCGTAACCATACCGTTGACAAATTTTAAAGATGGTAACGGAACAGGGACCAAGCAATTGCCAAGTGTACAAAATATTACGCAAGATTTCGGTCTAGCGACTAACGGTGAAGCTGGTTTTGTTAATATGTGTATTGATAATGTTCGTTTTGAAAAGATTAAATAAATAATTAAGCGAGAGGAATAGGAAACTCTATTCCTCTGCTTATTGATAGTAATATCCTATGCTAATGAGATTATTTGTTTTAATCCTAATTGTGTTTAATCAGTTGTCAATATTTGGCTGTTCAAGTTCTGAATCAATTGATGATAGACAGATTGGTACAAGACCACTGTTCATTCAATCATCGATACAGAGTGGTGCACAAGATGTCTCGTTTGGGGCTCAAACTATTACTTTGGTTTTTGATCAAAATATTGTTTTGGCCAACAATGACGCAATAACATTAAATGGCGACAAATTGTCGAATGTAGTAGCAGCATTCAAAGATTTAAAAATAACTGTTCCACTATTAAAATCTACTTCTTACACATTAAAAATAGCTAATAATGCCATAAAGGGACCAACGGGATTATTTGCCGACGCTATCACTGTCTCATTCCAAACAAAGGAAGGCACAGATCAATCTGTAAAGTCAAAATTAGTTGTATCAAGCGCATCTCCTCAAGCGGAAAAATTGTATGGTTTTTTGAGAGAAAATTTTGGAAAGAAAACATTGACAGGGGCAATGGCAAATGTCAGTTGGAATACAAATGAAGCAGAATGGATTTTCAAGCATACAGGTAAATATCCAGCACTAAATGGGTTTGATATATTGCATTTATACGCTTCTCCAGCTAGCTGGATTAATTATAGTGACACCAAAGTATTAGAAAATTGGTGGAATGCTAATGGAGTAGTTACGTTGATGTGGCATTGGAATGTGCCCGCTACTAATGGAAGTTCAGATTATAAATTCTATACCAAGGAAACTTCTTTTGATATATCGAAAGCGGTAGAAGAAGGTACGTATGAAAATGGGATCATTAAAGCTGATCTGGATAAGGCAGCTGATGTATTGGTTTTATTAAAAAATAAAAATATACCAATATTATGGAGACCGTTGCATGAGGCTGCAGGAAAATGGTTCTGGTGGGGAGCGAAAGATGCTGTATCTTATCGTAAATTGTGGGTTTTAATGTTTGACTATTTTCAGTCGAAAGGATTGAATAATCTAATATGGGTATGGACTAGTGAAACCAATGATAAGGAATGGTATCCAGGTGACGCTTATGTTGATATTGTAAGTTGTGACCTGTATAATAGAGTGGATAACAATACCATTCTTACAGTATATAATTACTTGAGATCTAATTATTCTGATAAGATTATCACATTGAGTGAATTTGGTTCGATTTCAGATTTTACGTCTCAATGGAATAGTGGAATATATTGGTCTTGGCTAATGCCTTGGTACGATTACAATAGGACGTTGGAAACGAATAGTGCCAATTTTGATGAACCCAACCATCAACATGCTAATATCAATTACTGGAAAAAAATTATGGCAAGCGACAATGTGTTGACAAGAGATCAATTGCCAAATCTTAAATAATCTACCTTATGAAATCTAAACTGCGCTATTTAGTTATTATCACAACATTAGCATTACTAAATTCTCTTGCTTTAGCAAATTGTTCGAAAGTATATAATGAGGAGCCTCTGGTAAATTTTGTAGAAAGAAATGGACGTCTATCGGTACAAGGAACAAAGCTTGTGAATCAAAAAGGAGAAGAGATCATGCTACGTGGAGTGAGTTTAAGTTGGCATAACTGGTGGCCTCGTTTTTATAATAAAGAAACAATAGGATGGCTCAATAAGGATTGGAACTGTAATTTGGTAAGGGCTGCGATAGGGGTGGAACCAGATGGTGCTTTGTTGAAAAATCCTGAATTTGCATATGAAAAATTATATACAGTCATCGATGCGGCTATTCAAAATGGTATGTATGTAATTGTTGATTGGCATAGTCACCATATATATACGGATGATGCAATGACATTTTTTAGTAAAGTAGCCACCAAGTACAAAAATGTGCCTAACATACTTTATGAAATATATAATGAACCGGAACGAGATAGCTGGGAAGAGGTGAAAAAATACGCTGAAACTATTATTCAATCAATTCGCAGTATCGATTCATCTGCGGTTATTTTGGTCGGAAATCCACATTGGTGTCAAGACATTCATTTGGTGGCAGATGACCCAATACGTGGACAGCAGAATATTATGTATACAGTACATTTCTACGCCGCTACTCATAAGCAGTTTTTGCGAGATAGAATAAAATATGCATTGAACAAACAGATCCCAATTTTTGTTTCTGAATGTGCAGGAATGGAGGCCACAGGTAATGGATTTCTTGACGTTAAGGAATGGTCAATTTGGCAACAATTCATGACGGAGAGAAAGATATCATGGGTAGCATGGTCACTGTCTGATAAAAATGAAACCTGTTCTATGATTAAAGATACTAATTCGCCTCATATGAATTGGCAGGAGGCAGACTTGAAGCCGTGGGGAACATTGATTAGAAATTCACTTAAAAACATAAAGTAGGCTTTAAATAGAGTATTATATGCTTGCTGTGGATTACACATGGCTGGGTATTCTTATGTCTAAAAATCTTAGATTATTTATAAAAAATAAATCGAAATGGAAGACTTGTTTCAATGGAGGCTAACCGAATTGGAGAGAGCGTATGAGCTTCTTATGCAGCAAAAAAACAAACCTTTATTACCCGGAAACGGAATTTTCGAAAGGTATAAATACCCAATTATCACAGCTAACCATACCCCTCTACATTGGCGATATGATTTAGATAGGAAAAGAAATCCATATTTAATGGAAAGATTCGGTATTAATAGCACATTTAATTCAGGAGCTATTAAATGGATGGGTAACTATCTACTAGTTGTTCGTGTAGAAGGCAATGATCGAAAATCATTCTTTGCAATTGCTGAAAGTGAAAATGGAATTGATGGCTTTCAATTTTGGCAATATCCTATCAATATACCAGAGACAGATGATCCAGATGTCAATGTGTATGATATGAGGTTGACACTACACGAGGATGGTTGGGTGTACGGTATATTTTGCACCGAAAGGAGGGATCATGGATCTCCAGCCGGAGATTTGTCCTCTGCAATTGCCTCTGCAGGGATTGTTCGTACTAAAGATCTTATACATTGGGAGCGATTAGCAGACATTAAGTCTAGGAGTCAGCAACGTAATGTCGTATTGCATCCTGAATATGTTGATGGTAAGTATGCTCTATATACAAGACCACAAGATGGATTCATCGAAGCAGGCAATGGTGCTGGCATAGGATGGTCATTAGTAGATTCTTTAGAAAATATAGATATTCATGGGGAGGTTATTATTAATCATAGATGTTATCATACTATTAAAGAATTAAAAAATGGGGAAGGACCAACTCCCTTAAGGACAGCAATGGGCTGGTTGCATTTGGCACATGGGGTGCGGTCTTGTGCAGCAGGATTACGCTATGTGTTATATTTATACTTGACAAATTTAGAAAAGCCATACGAAATAATTGCTGAGCCTGGCGGATATTTTATGGCTCCTGAGGGTGATGAGCGTATAGGGGATGTATCAAATGTTCTTTTTTGTAACGGTTGGATTGCAGATGCCGATGGTAAAGTTTATATTTACTATGCATCTAGCGATACTCGTATGCATGTTGCTGTTTCTTCCATAGATCGTTTGTTGGACTATTGTCTCCATACTGCGGCAGATGGATTTCGATCAGCTACTACCGTACGACAAGTAAACCAATTGATTTCAGGAAACCTGAATCAATAGTTTACAGACCAATAAAACAAAATGAGAATGATTTCTGATCAAGTAAGCCTAAAAGAAAAAATAGGTTATGGATTTGGTGACGCCGCGTCTTCTATGTTCTGGAAGTTGTTTGGGATGTACCTTATGTTTTTTTATACCGATGTATTTGGTATGGAAGCTAAGGTCGTCGGAACTATGTTTTTTGTCACCCGTGTTTGGGATTCTTTTTTGGATCCTATTGTAGGAATCATCGCCGATCGTACAAAATCTAAATGGGGAAAATTTAGACCTTATTTACTATATGCAGCTTTTCCTTTTGGCGTAATAGGTGTGTTTACATTTTATACGCCGTCATTTGGTGATTCGGGCAAAATTATATATGCCTATCTGACCTATTCACTGATGATGATCGTTTACTCTTTCATCAATGTGCCTTATGCAGCGTTGTTGGGGGTTATGAGTGCTTCTCCAAAGGTTCGGAACGTATTAGCTACATACAGAATGTCGTTTGCATATTTAGGTAGCTTCGTGACTTTGTTACTCTTTAATCCCTTAGTTAGTTATTTTGCAAATAATAATTTGTCAGGAAACGACCAAGAATATGGTTGGAGGATTGCAGTAATGGTGATTGCTTTTATCAGTGTTCTGTTATTTATTCTGTGTTTCTTATGGACGAAGGAAAGAGTTTTTTCGGATTCAGATCATACAGGCGCGTTGAAAGAGGATCTTAAAAATCTACTTCGTAATAAACCTTGGTGGATACTAACTGGGGCTGGAATTTTTACATTAGCATTTAATTCAGTTAGAGATGGTGCTGCATTGTATTATTTCAAATATTATGTAGAAGAGGGATCTTATAATCAGATACAAATTTTTCAAATTCCTTTTGTGCTTAGCGGTCTCTATTTTTCTTTAGGTCAGTTGGCAAATTTACTTGGGGTAATTCTTGCAGCTCCAATATGCAATCAGATAGGTAAGAAAAATACATTTATGATTAGTATGGTTGTCGCTTGTATGGCGAGTATAGTTTTTTATTGGATACCTAATCATGGTGTTTTTGAAATATTTATCTTACAACTAATTATCAGTTTCTGTGCTGGTTCAGTTTTTCCATTGTTATGGTCAATGTATGCTGATTGTGTAGATTATTCTGAAATAAGAACAGGAAGGCGTGCTACTGGATTAATTTTTAGTTCTTCGTCAATGAGTCAAAAATTAGGTTGGGCTTTTGGGTCAGCTTTGACAGGATGGTTGTTAGGTTATTATGGTTTTCAGGCTAATCAAGCACAAAGTGTAGAAACACTAAGTGGAATTCGGATGTTTCTTAGTTTCTTTCCAGCTATTGGTGCCTTTGTATCTGCGGTCTTTATATTCTTTTATCCATTAAATGAAAACCGAGTAAATCGAATAACACAATTATTGAATAGAAAGAATTCTATTTGAGAAGACAGTCAATATATAATAAAACAACAAAGAAGCTGTCCAAAAAGGGCAGCTTCTTTGTTTTATTTCGATTTTTAAGAAAACTTCTAATTGTTAAGCTGCATACTTGGATACAGAGGATATTTTGGATATTTTGTAATTATTGACAGTTTTGGATTCTGTTTTATTGCTAATAGAAGAGTTTATA
>NZ_JADEYP010000012.1 GCF_020295405.1 Sphingobacterium bovistauri | reverse complement strand
TATAAACTCTTCTATTAGCAATAAAACAGAATCCAAAACTGTCAATAATTACAAAATATCCAAAATATCCTCTGTATCCAAGTATGCAGCTTAACAATTAGAAGTTTTCTTAAAAATCGAAATAAAAAAAGAAGCTGCCCTTTTTGGACAGCTTCTTTTTTTATTCTATAATGAAGTGATTTGGTTTTCCGCTTCTTCGAGTTGCATATTAAAATTATGATACTCTATAGAATTGACTTCAAATAGCGCAGTGCGTATATTTCTATAGTAGGTAATTCCAGAGAGCAATTCTTCTTTGAATTTGAGGATATATTTTTCTTTTTTCGTGTCTAGATTACGCTGATGAGTATGGATATATTTTGTTAAATGGGCTATATATAAACGCAATTCATTGATAAATAGGGAAGGTCTTTCGACGTGATTTAATAAATCCTGTCGGCCATAAATATGGTCAACCATTTCTTGTAAAGAATAAACCCTGTCAAAATATGCCGTATTTGGTCCTGGGCAAATCGCTACGGTGTCCGATTCTTTTTTCTCTAAGATATTATACTTTAAATAAGCGGCATTTGCTAACCCTTCACATAGACAGGTTTTTTCGGTGATTTCTGCAAGTTTTGTCGCATAACTTTCCTCATTTAATTGCAACTCCTGAAGTTCTGCTATTTTTAAATGTTGGTAGATTCTGGAAGCTGAGCACATTGGTTCATGCTGATAGTTTGAGGGGGTGACTAAGTACTTTTTGGTACAGGGAGCACCAGGGCGACCTTTTTGAATTCTTGATTCGCGCAAAATTTCAGAAGTACTTTTCTTGAAATTGTTAAAAGGAACTCCCAATGGTGAAGCACCGCTGATATAGAAATCCTCAGCTTTGGCGGTTGCTAAATTATTTAGGGTATTATCATCTACCGTTGTCGCTTCAGGTACCAACAGAAATGGCGATCCCCAACCTGTAGCGTCCAATTCATAATGATTTAGTAAGAAATTTTGTTCTGCTGCCGTGCCAATTCCTCCTTGAGCCGTGATTTTTATAGTTGGTGCTTTTTCAAGTTTTATCTTTTTATCAAGAAGTGCAGCATGGTACAAAGGGAAAAGTTCTTCCTGCAATTGAGCTCTTTTTTGCTTAAATTCGTCTAAAATCGGTCCTAACAAAAAGCCATCGGTAGCAAAAGCATGTCCGCCACAATTCAATCCTGATTCTACACGATATTCTGAGATCCAAACTCCTTTTTTGGCCAGAAATTTAGCTTGTATCAGTGCAGATCTATAATCAGAAACTTTCAACGTGATTTTTTTGTCAAATCCACCATTTATATTTGGTAAGAACTGCGGCAACTCTGCGATATAGCTGTACAGTCGAGGATTCATTCCTGCAGATAATACTACAGATGATTTAATTTTACTGTTCACAAAACCACGTAAAGCTGCGCTAGCGTCGGAATAATAGGCATCCAGTTCATTTCCCTTTTTGTCGTAATTGATTTTGTCGACTTTGGACATGATATTGACGTCAATTGAGCCGGCTTTAATATTCGTTAATAAATCACTTAGAATAAAATGCTTTTTCTCTGATGAGTTTTCTGTCAAATACTGCGTATACGCTTCACGCATAGGTGAATGTGTTGGTTGTAGGTCGATATATTTTTTGAGTGAATCAGATATTTCCTGGGTAGATTTTTTTAGTTCTTCTATTTGAGATGTGACAATATCTTGTACTAAATCCAAGTACGCTGTTATTCTTTTTGCCCTAGCATCTTCCTCCTGTGAACTGATTCCTGTGAATAGCTTTCCTATTTGAGAGGCGTAATATTTACGCATTCGCTCAATGAGTTCATCATCGACAATGGAGATTACAGATGATATGCCATATTGCGCAACTTTGATAGGTGAATCAATGGAAAATGCAAGCCCTAAAACGGGTATATGGAATGTATGTGTCATAGTTTGAAATATGACGCAATTACCCATTTTATCAGGAATTAAAAAATAGTCTTGTAGATACAAAAAAGTGTTTTAAAGCACTTTTTTGTTCTTGTATACTGGTTTTAAAATTTTCTTAAAATATTTTTATTTCAATTAACTATTTTTCCAATAATTAGATTTATTATTTATTAACTTTAATCTAAAGTTTCTAAAATACACCTTAACGATAAATAAACTAACCTTATGCCAGGCCCAGCAGTACATTACATTATTGGTCAGCAGCTACGTAATCGGATTTCTAAATCGGACTCCAGATATGTAAATAGTGAATACTATTTTGACCACTCGATTATCTCCGCATTAAATAATTATCCAACTTATCTTAATGTAGGAACCCTAGGTCCAGATTTTCTGTTTTTCAATATTAAAGATTGGCCAATTGTCGGTGAATATTTGCCTGTCAAGGAGATTATAGCTGGAGCCAAATATCTCAAAATGTTGGAAAATGAATTGGAACGAATTTTTCCAGTTTTTGGTAAAATACATGAAGCCAAAGTGATCATTGAAGACGAAATAAATAAAGTGGGGGAGGGCATTATTCAAAGCAGTCCTACATTGACTCGGATCAATCAACTTATCAATGACATCAAAGCTATTATTGCTGTCATGAAGGCTATAGTTACCAATGGTTTAAAAGATTTGGTGAGTTCGAATGTGAATATTTTCGGACTTGTTACACATCCTATACAATCATGCGACAAAGATTATGAGAAATGGTGGTGGTTCGATATCTTGCATTACAGACGTTCGGGTGATTTCGCAAAATATCTGGTTCAAAATGCAAAAGACGAAAGATTGAAGGCTTACTCTATCGGTTATTTATCTCATGTCACAGCTGATACCGTAGGACATCCTTATGTCAATAATATTGTAAGAGGTCCATTTCGTACACATGGACAACGTCATAAAGTAGTAGAAAACTTCCAAGATGTGAATGCTTTTAAGACATTCTATAGTAAGGAATTCGTAACAAGTGGTTTGTGTGAAGAATTCACGTTCAAAGACGCAGAATCACTTAAAAGAGCAGCTAGTCATCAAGTTCCGAGTGAGGTGCAAAGTATTATTGATGGCTTGACACCTAGTTTTGCGGATAAGGCTATGCCTGAGGATTTGGCAGCGTTAATCGCAAAAGCCTCTAATGAGGTGTATCAAGAAAATGGAAAACATATTTTTGGTGGAGGAATGAGTGCTGAAGAGGTAGATACAGCGTATAGATTGTGGCTGAGTTGGTTTACAGCGACGACTACAGAAACTTTATTGCCTAAAGAATTACCAGGAATGCCCACGCTCTCCGAAGATATACGTCGGATTTGGGAGGCGTTCAAAGAGAAAATGGGACAGGCATACGACGCATTGAAGGATGCACTTTCCGATATTACATCGAGTGGATTTGATTTTAGTTTCAAAGGGTTAGCTAATTTTCTCGAAAAAGTAGGAAAAGCTATTCAGGCAGCAATCGCATTTGCTACGGCTATTGTTCAGCTTTTAGAAGAGATGCTACTGTTGCTTCCTAGCCAGGCGGTACATTATGTTCTTAATCAAATATACCAAGCACTTTATGTAGTGTATGATTATTTCAGAATGAGTATTGCACTCAGTGGTATTACATTTCCTACCATATCGCATACCAAAGATCCTCGCGTATCGCACATGCTACACCCTTCTATTGCAGATGGAAATAACAATCAATTGCAAGCTAATTGGCCATATCCGGCACAGGGCATAAATTTTGGTACGGGTTTATTCCGTCATCTAAAACAGTCAGCACATTTGGTTTATCCTCCTAATTATCCAGAATCTACAACAACTGTTGCTGCTCCATCATCTTATTCGCTTAATGGTCACAATTATTTTATCAATAAAGGTATTGCTATGAATGATAGAGAATTGATGCAATTGGCTTTGGACCCAAATTATGGAATGAATAATCAACAAAATTTTGTTCATGAAACCCTTGGTAATGCATTGGTATTGACTTCCAAATATTACAATTTAATTGAGAAAGGATACGCTATTCCAAATTTGAATTTGGATGCAGATAGAGGATTTGCTTTTTCGAGTTGGGAAGGGGGAGCTTGTGCTAATAAAAAATTGGTTATGCCTGTTAATGTAAGTGTGAAAAAGTAAAGTCTAAAGTTATGTCAGAGAAATTATTGTCAGAATTAAATGATCAGGTAAAAGAAATACAAGATCAAATAAAGCAAAATCGTGCAGATCTGGATAGAGGCTTGAATTCCGAAGAAGGAAGAAATGAATTAATGCGATTACGTAAACTAAAAATGAGTTTTAATGCAACTGAGTTTATCTCTAAGTCTTTTTTGTTTTTAATTCATCAACATGGAGATGACGGAGTAAGACCAATCAGTGTTATGAATACAGATTCTACAGCCTTATCAATATCTCAAAATAATACATTGACTAATGTGCTAAAGAATGGTGTTAATAATGCTATTAGCTGTGTCGTTCGCAACGGTGGCGATTTGCATGTGCCAATAGTTAATGTCGAATTTTTATTATCAAAAGCCGAAGAATATGTTTTTGAAGGAAAGATTACTGGAAAGAGAGAATTAGCTGAAAGCCTACTTGTTAGTATTAAAATTATAAAAGGAGAAATTAAAGTTGGTGATCAGGTAAAAATAGTGAAAGACGGCATTTCGATTCATACAGTGGTCGAGGAAGTTAGTCGGAATTTAAGAATTTCTCACATCGATGGCGTAGGACCAATATTAGGTGATGATAGCCAATCTCCATTGGTGAAATTGAAAATTTTTGGTTCGGCACAGTTGAGTGTTACTGTTGGTGATACAATTGTTAATGATAAGGATAAAATTTATGAAGTCCATAAGCCTTTTAAATTCCAAGTAGACGATGTGTTTTCTATTACAGGGAGAGGCACAGTCATAACTGGGACGGTTTTAGAGGGGGAATGTGTATCAGGCAGTACAGTGTTTTTTCAAAGGAAAAAAATTGGAGGACTCTATCCGCTGATTATTCGTTCGATGGAAAGTTTCAGAAAGCAAATTGATATAATTAAAAAAGGAGACGTAGTAGGATTATTGGTGGATTATGATAAGGATGCTTTCAAACGTGGCGATTTTCTCATTCAAAATCCAGTATATACACAAAATGCCATTGTCAAAAATGTAACAGCTCCAAGGGATATTAAAGAGTATGACTGCCTAGGTATCGTGACAGATTCCATTGCTGGACACAATACGATTATGACTACATTGGAACTTGCAAATCTAAATTTGTCTTCGGGATTTCGATATTTAGCAGCGAGGGCATATTCAAACTTTCCTATTGATTTACCCGATAATTTTGATTTGATTGACCCAAGTATCGATAGACACACGGCGATCCGAGTTGTCCATATTCAATAAGTATAAAACGCCATGATTTAAAAAATCATGGCGTTTTTATTTATGCTTTAAACACGATAGTTTTATTGCCATTGAGCATCACACGATCTTCTACTATCAGTTGAATAGCTCTTGTCAATACGGCTTTTTCAATTTCTTGACCTGCTGTCCGCATTTTTTGTGGATCATAACTGTGGTCGATAGATTTTGTGTTTTGTACAATTATTGGTCCCTCATCCAAATCATTGGTTACAAAATGTGCTGTAGCACCAATAATTTTTACTCCACGTTCGTGCGCTTGCTTGTAAGGGTTTGCACCGATGAAAGCAGGTAAAAATGAATGATGAATATTGATGATTTTATTTTCGAATTTTCCGACGAATTGAGGAGATAGGATACGCATAAATTTTGCCAAGACAATGAAATCTGGTGCCAATTCCTTCAGTTGATCAGCTAATTCGTTTTCAAAATCATCCTTTGTTTTATTTTCGTGCGTGATGTAATAATATGGAATATCAAATCGCTCTGCGAAATCACGGAGATTGTCATAATTCCCAATCACAGCACAAACCTCGGCATTTAACGTATCAAAATAGTGACGCACTAGAATATCTGCAAGACAGTGGTGCTCTTTGGTTACCAATACAGCGATACGTTTTCTTCTCGAAGGATTGATGGCGATACTTGCTTTTTCTGGCAAAACAGCTTTTAAGTGACTATAAAGACCATTGCTTTCTTCTGCATTTCCAGTACATACCACGCGAACAAAGAATTTATTTTGCTCCTCATCTACATATTCCCGCATCGTAATGATGTTGAGTTTATGTTTTGCGAGTACGTTAGATATATTCGATACCAATCCAACAGCATCTTGGCATTGGATCAGTATTAAGGTTTGTTTAGTCATTTTGGGTTAGGTTGTTTATAATTGTATTCAGCCCCCAACAGAGCTAGAGGCTGAATCGTATTTTTTAGATGGCGGCCTTAACCAGCTCTTCTTCTAAGTCAATTTCAACTCGCAGGTTGTCTACAATATGACGTTGACGATCAGGTGTATTTTTTCCCATATAATACTCTAATAGTTGATGAAGCTTGTTGTCTTTGTTCATTATAACTGGCTCGAGTTTGATGTCTTCGCCAATAAATTGACCAAATTCAGATGGAGAAATTTCTCCCAAACCTTTGAATCGCGTAATCTCTGGTTTACTGCCTAACTTATTAATTGCATTGATGCGTTCTTGATCCGAGTAACAATATATTGTTTCTTTCTTATTCCTAACACGGAATAAAGGTGTCTGCAAGATGTACACGTGACCTGCCTTCACCAAGTCAGGGAAGAACTGCAAGAAGAATGTCATCATCAACAATCGAATGTGCATACCATCCACATCGGCATCGGTAGCGATTACGATATTGTTGTAACGTAATCCTTCCATGCCATCTTCGATATTTAAGGCATGTTGCAGTAGGTTGAATTCCTCGTTTTCGTATACGATTTTCTTTGTCAACCCGAAGCAATTCAAGGGTTTACCACGTAAGCTAAAAACGGCTTGCGTCTGTACATCACGTGATTTGGTAATTGAACCCGATGCAGAATCTCCCTCGGTAATGAAAAGTGTCGTGTCTAAGTTTCGTTCGCTTTTATCTCCAAAATGTAATTTACAATCACGAAGTTTACGGTTGTGCAATGAAGCTTTCTTAGCGCGCTCGTTTGCCAATTTTTTGATTCCCGCGATATCTTTACGTTCACGCTCGGATTGCATAATACGTTTCAACAAGGCGTCTGCTGTAGCTGAATCTTTGTGTAAGTAATCATCTAATGCTTTTTTGATAAAATCATTGATGAATGTACGTACTGTAGGACCTTCAGGACCTATACTTTGGGATCCTAATTTGGTTTTAGTCTGTGATTCGAAAACAGGCTCTTGTACTTTGATCGCAATAGCACCAATAATGGATGAACGGACATCCGAAGCATCAAAATCTTTTTTATAAAATTCACGAATTGTTTTCACCAACGCTTCACGAAAAGCCGCTTGGTGTGTACCGCCTTGTGTGGTATGCTGACCATTGACGAAAGAATAATATTCTTCACCATATTGCTGACCGTGCGTCATCGCAATCTCAATATCTTCACCTCTCAGGTGTATGATAGGATAGCGCATACCTTCAGTATCGACATTGCGCTCCAATAAGTCTTTCAGTCCGTTTTCGGAGATGAATTTCTGACCATTGAAGTTTATTGTCAACCCAGAATTCAAGAAAACATAATTCCAAATCATGTTCTCTACAAATTCGATACGGTATTTGTAATGTTTAAATATATTTTCGTCTGGATAGAAAGTTACCGCTGTACCGTTGCGTTGTGTTGTATCTTTTTGTTCATCCGTTTGCAATTCACCTTTGCTAAATGTAGCAATACGTGTTTTGCCATCACGGTAGGATTGTACTGTAAAGTTAGTGGATAGCGCATTTACAGCTTTGGTACCGACACCGTTAAGACCTACAGACTTTTGGAAAGCCTTACTGTCATATTTACCTCCAGTATTGATCTTTGAAACAACATCTACTACTGAGCCAATAGGAATACCACGCCCATAATCTCGTATGGTTACTTTATTTTCAGTGACAGTAATATCGATTGATCGCCCAGCACCCATCACAAATTCGTCGATAGAGTTGTCCATAACCTCTTTGAGCAATACATAGATACCGTCGTCGTAGGCAGAACCATCTCCTAGTTTACCAATATACATACCTGGTCTTAGGCGAATATGTTCTTTCCAGTCGAGTGATCGTATACTGTCTTCGTTATATGCTGTCATGGTCTCTTTCTAAAAATTTTGAAACAAAAATATAAAAAAAACACTGATATAAGTAAGATTTTGATTAGTTAAAAGTTGATCTAACATTGTTAATACATTTTGATAAATGTTATTATCTTTAATGTTTAATCAATTAAAAATTCTCTTATGAAGATGATCCTAATAGCACTATTTCAGTTTGTGTTAATAACAAGTTTATTTGCTCAAATAAAGTATGATAATGACAAAATAAAAACAGCTGCAGAACGTATTTCATATTATTTGCCTAAGCTGCAAGGAAAACGTGTCGCGATCGTTGCGAATCAAACTACCATACTTGGTAAATCGCACTTAGTCGACAGTTTACAAAAAAGAGGTGTCAATATTGTGAAAGTTTTCGGTCCTGAGCATGGTTTTAGAGGTGATGCAAGCAATGGAACTACAGTCAATGACGAAATGGATGTTCAGACAGGATTAAAGATAGTTTCACTATACGGCAGTAAGAAAAAACCCAGCGAAGAGGATCTCAAAGATGTAGATCTGGTGATGTTTGATATTCAAGATGTAGGTTGCCGTTTTTATACTATTATGAATACGATGCGCGATGTGATGGAGGCTTGTGCTGAGAATGGTAAGCCTGTTATGATCTTAGATCGTCCAAATCCAAATGGTTATTTCATTGACGGTCCTATTTTGGATATGAAGCACAAATCCGGTATAGGTCAATTCCCTATTCCTGTAGTACATGGATTGACGTTAGGTGAATTCGCATTGATGGTCAATGGTGAGGGGTGGATGGCAAATAAAATTAAATGTGATTTGGAAGTGGTTAAAATGGAAGGATATAAGCACAATATGCTTTATAAATTACCTGTAAACCCATCGCCAAATTTGAATTCAGCACAAAGTATTTTATTATATCCTTCTACTTGTTTGTTCGAAGGTGTAGCCTTAAATCATGGACGAGGTACAGATTATCCATTTACGATTATTGGAGGGCCTATGTTGAAGGGGAAATATTCATTTAGTTTTACCCCTATTAGCAAGCCAGGGATGGCCGAAGACCCTGTATTTCAAGACAAAGTATGCTATGGTTTAGATTTGCGCAATTATGATTTGGAAAAATTGGTTAAAAGCAAAAAGTTAAATCTTTCCTGGATAATAGAGTTGTATAAGAATCACCCGAATAAGGATAAGTTTTTTGATAGAAGTATTAGTAGACAAGTTGGGAATATTGATTACCTAATAGGGGATGGAGAATTTAAGAAACAAATAGAAAGTGGGTGGAGTGAAGAAAAAATTAGAGAGACTTGGAAACTTGGTGTCAATAGATACAAGAAGATGAGGGAGAGGTATTTACTTTATCCTTAATTGGATTCAAAAAGAAAAACCGAGAATGTTAAATTCTCGGTTTTTCTTTTTGCACTAAACATTTTGTTAAATTGATCTTCCAAAGTCATCCTGCACACGAACGATATCTTCTTCATCCGAAGGGTTGCTGGAATCTGTATGTTGCCAAATTTCAGCAATTACACCGTACTCGGCCAATCCGACTAATCGATGGCGTTCGCCTTGTGGTAAGCGGATAAATTCTCCTTCTTTTAAAATTTTTAATTCATGCTCATCATCATCAGGACTAGTTACGACACCTACCTCTCCACGAATTACTCTCCAAATCTCTGCACGACGGTGGTGGTATTGCCATGATAAGCGTTTGTTGGGGCCTACTATAAGAATTTTAGGACTCAATTTTCCTGAAATTTTTAGCTCTTGTGTGTCTAATCCATCGAAAAATTCATTGGCAAAATTTTGTGCTTGATTTTCATCAATTACAAAAAATCCACCCCAAGGCCTTGATTGATCGATGTTTTCAATTGAAAAACCTAAGCCTTCTAGTTTCTCTTGAGTTTGGTTGAATAACTCACCCTTATCAACATATGCCATAGTATGATAAATTAATTAGTTTAAATATAAATTTCTAAATATCTAATATCAATAAAATTTTTCAAAAATCTAAAAATTAATATAGAAATACTTACTTCTTAGACATTAGTGTACCTTTGTAGTAGATATGAAGGAACAAAAGATCGACGCAAATAATCTTATTTTTAAAAAGGCTGTAGCATTTGTTAATCAAACCAATCAGAACCTTTTTCTGACAGGAAAGGCGGGTACAGGTAAAACGACTTTTCTTAAATACATTCGTGAAAATTGTTATAAAAAAATGGCTATCACTGCTCCGACAGGTGTAGCGGCTATGAATGCTGGGGGAACTACTCTTCACGCGTTGTTTTGGTTGCCATTTGGAACTTTCGTTGAGGATTACGAGCTGAAATGGGATGAGCAGGATAATAATATCTATAATAAAAATCGTCTATTTTCAACGATAAAACTGACTAAACAGCGCCGAGCAATATTGCAAGAGTTGGAAATGTTGGTGATTGATGAGGTATCGATGGTACGAGCAGATACATTGGATGCGATTGATGTAATCTTGAAATCTGTTCGTCGAGATATGCGTCCTTTCGGTGGAGTGCAAGTATTGTTTATTGGAGATTTATATCAGTTGCCACCAGTTGTCAAAGATCATGAATGGCAGATATTACGTGATCATTACAGCAGTCCTTTTTTCTTCAATGCTAAGGTATTACGCTCGACACCACTTATTAAACTGGAACTTCAGCATATATATAGACAGAGTGACAATAAATTCATTTCTATACTTAATAATATACGGAATAATGAATTTGAACAGCAGGATTTAGAGGAATTAAATGGACATTATAAAATTGATTTTGTTCCTGAAAAAACTGAACAATACATTACGTTGACTTCACATAATCGTTTAGCTGACCAGATTAATCAAGAAGAATTGATGAAGCTTTCGGGGAAAATGCACAATATGAAAGCGGTCGTTAAAGATGATTTTCAACAAGGAACTTATCCGACGGAAGAAACTCTGACATTAAAGATTGACGCTCAGGTGATGTTTATTAAAAATGACACGGGTGAAGATCGTAAATATTT
Organism: Sphingobacterium bovistauri; assembly: GCF_020295405.1. GTDB lineage: Bacteria > Bacteroidota > Bacteroidia > Sphingobacteriales > Sphingobacteriaceae > Sphingobacterium > Sphingobacterium bovistauri. The sequence continues at coordinate 98,385 of NZ_JADEYP010000012.1, read as the reverse complement.
TAATGGAAAAATTGGTGTAGTAAAAGAGCTAAACCTAGATAAGCATCAGGTGTTGGTTGGTTTTAAAGATGGTTCGGAAGATGTAGTGGTGCGTCGTGAGACATGGGAAAATATTAAATACAAGTACAATAAAGGCGAAGATAAAATTGAGGAAGAAGTATTGGGTACATTCTCTCAGTTTCCACTCCGCCTGGCTTGGGCTATTACAATTCATAAAAGTCAGGGCTTGACTTTTGAAAAGGCTATTATTGACGCGGGTACATCTTTTGCGGCTGGACAAGTGTATGTGGCATTAAGTAGGCTGACGGGATTAGAAGGTTTGGTTTTGCGCTCCAAAATTGCTTCTCATGCGATTCGGACGGATTTTCAAGTCGTTGATTTTATGAAGCAATTAGTAAAGGAAGATGAGGTGGATGAAATATTAAAGAATAGTCAACGCGCCTACTTAGGACAAATTCTATTGCAAAGTTTTCGTTGGACAAGTCTGACGGAAGCCGTTACGGAATTGGAACAAAGTCTAACTGATCGTAATATTGACAATAAAGAAGGCGTTGTGTCTTTTTTCTATTTGTTGCAGCAGTCTATAAAAACGCAAGAGAAAGTAGCGCATAAATTTATGCAGCAATTACATCAAATGTTGATAGATAAAGATTCTTTGGATTATCACAAAATATGTGAACGTACGACTTCTGCTGTAGCTTGGTTTTTGCCAAAAATGGAGGAAGATCTGTTGAAGGCTACCGAAAAGCATATCGAAGATTGGAGTATTCGTAAACGAACAAAGAAATATATTCAAGAGGTAAAAGTATTGTTGCTGGATTTCAAACGTAAATATGAGATTTTAAAACATTGTTTGACCATCGCTGAAGCGTTGACAAAAGAACAAATTTTGGATGATTTGTCTTTGAAAATGAATGTAGTGAAGGACGAGTCTGTGAAAGTTGCAGATGAAGAGCCGCAAGAGGATAAGGACACTAAGCAAATTACCTTGGATATGTACCAAGATGGAATGGATATCGCGAAGATCGCTGTAAAGAGAGGTATGGTAGAAGGGACGGTTTATGGACACTTAATTCATTATGTAGGGACTGAAATCGAAGCGGAAGAATTGATTGATCTCAAAAAGCTTGATAAAATACTTGATGTATTGCGAGCGAATGAGGGACAATCTTCATCTCAAATCAAGATTATCTTGGGTGATGACTACTCTTATCCTGAAATTAAGATTGGTCAAAAAGTGTTAGAAACTAAAATTTAGCATTATCTATGTGATAAGGCTATATTATAATATCTTTGTCGAAGTAAATTGACTAGTTTTGACAAATAAGAAGAAAGATTCGAAACTCAATAAGTGGTTAGTGTTTACATCTATGCCTTTTCAGATGGGAGCAACTATTTATGTGTTTTATCTTTTGGGAGAATGGTTGGACGGAAAATATAATGTAGAAGGTGGGTGGTGGACGAAAGGTTTAACCATGCTCGGTGTTGTAGCTTCGTTATATCAATTTATTAAACAAGCGAATCGAATAAGTAAAAATGATTAATTATCTAAAATATGTTATTATGTTACTCGTTGTAGGAGTAGCAGCTTACTTTGCGCATCTTCTAGTGCTAAAAGGTTTACAGGTCGATTATTTTTGGGATCAAACTGATTATACACTGCTGGGGATGTATACTTTTGGTGTTGGGATATCTTTATTTATAGTAATCTTGACATTGATGGCGCAGTATGCAATGCCCAAAAATTTAGGTTTTATCTTTTTAGCGTTAATGACTCTTAATGCTATTGGTAGTTATATTTATATCAAAAATGGCTTAAATAAATTTGAAAATGACTTTATCGAATATAATTTTTTAGTGATGTTTTTCTTATTCCTTGTTTTTGACGTTTTTGTAGCCTTCAAGGCTCTTAATCAGGAAAATAATGAGGGATAAACTTTTTGTAAAAAAGTTTCCACAAAACATATTATATGCCAAATAAAGTTGTATTTTTGCACAAAATTTTTCATTATTCAACAGTAATCTAAAATGGTGAATCTTAAAAGAGCACTTTTATTTCTAACAGTAATTTTATTTGCTGCCAATCCTTTTACTTCAGTAGCCGCAGAAGAGGCGCATGGAGACGGTCCTAAGTCTCAAGCGGAAGAGATCAATGCCCATATCAAACATCACTTGGAAGATGATCATTATTTTACTTTATACAAACAAGGTGAAGAGTATGTAGGTTTTCCATTGCCTGTTATTTTGATTGATAATGGTTTGAAGGTTTTTTCTTCAGGTAAATTCAAAGAAAATGACGGATTGACAGAAGTTGATGGTCAATTTTATAAATATTACCATGGTAAAATCTATAAAACAGATGCTGCTGGAACAATTACGTACGATGCAGAGCATCACCCAACAAATGCAAAACCATTAGATTTTTCAATTACTAAAAACGTTACTGGTCTAATGTTAGCTGCTTTGTTGTTGTTCTTAGGATTTATTTCATTAGCTAAGACTTATAAAAAAGGTTCGAACAATTTGCCAAAAGGTATTGGTCGTGTATTAGAGCCTTTAGTATTATATGTGCGTGATGAGATGGCGGTTCCAAATATTGGTCACCGTTACAAAGAATTCATGCCTTACTTATTGTCAGTTTTCTTCTTGATATTCTTGTTAAACTTATTGGGTTTAACTCCAATTGGTTTCAACGTAACTGGTAATATCTCTGTAACATTATGTTTAGCTTTATTCACGTTCTTAATAACGAACTTTAAGGCTAATAAAGATTACTGGAAACACATTTTCTGGATGCCAGGTGTACCTGTTCCTTTCAAATTTGTGTTAGCGCCAATCGAGGTGTTAGGTATGTTTACAAAACCATTCTCATTGATGTTGCGTCTTTTCGCTAACATCACTGCAGGTCACTCCGTAGTAATGGGTTTGATTGCAATCGTATATTTATTCCAACAACAATTAACAGTAGGAGGTAGTATTGGTGTGTCAATGTTATTGACATTGATCTTATTCTTCTTAGAATTGTTAGTTGCATTTTTGCAAGCGTTTATCTTCACAATGTTGTCATCACTATTCATTGGTATGGCTGTTGAAGAGCACGCACATCATTAATCAGAATTTTTTGTTAAATTTTATATATTAAAATCATGGTAATTCCAAATTTAGTAGGTGCAGGTTTAATCGTAATCGGTGCAGGTATTGGTCTAGGTAAAATCGGTGGTTCAGCAATGGAAGCTATCGCTCGTCAACCTGAAGCAGCTGGTAAAATTCAAACTGCAATGATCATCATTGGTGCATTAGTAGAAGGTTTAGCATTCGGTGCTTTAATCTTAGGTGCATAATCCAAGTTGATTAAAAAAAATAAATAAGACTTACAACGGTTGGTTGTGAGTCTTATTTAAAAACAAAAAATTAAAGACAACAAATAGAAAAATTCATATTTTATAAGTAAATATAATGGACGCATTAATTAATCAGTTCTCATACGGTTTGTTCTTTTGGCAATTAATCATCTTATTGATTGTAATTTTTATCTTAGGAAAATTTGCTTGGAAACCAATCATTAATGCTTTAGAAGAACGTGAAAAAGGTATTTCTGATGCTTTAGCTTCTGCTGAAAAAGCGAAATTGGAAATGGCACGTTTGACTAATGAAAATGAGCAGTTATTAAAAGAAGCTCGTGAAGAGCGTGATGTTATCTTAAAGGAAGCGAAAGAATTGAAAGATAAAATCGTTGCTGAAGCAAAAGAATCTGCGCAAACTGAAGGTGCGAAATTAATTGAGAATGCTAAACGTGAGATCGAAGATCAAAAATTAAAAGCATTAGCTGAAGTTAAAAATCAAGTTTCAGCATTGTCATTAGACATCGCACGTAAAGTATTAACAAAAGAATTTGAAGACCAAAATAAACAAGAAGCTTTAGTAGCAGACTTGTTGAAAGACGTGAAATTGAACTAATTGGTTATTCAAATTTAAAGCATAGATATGTCAGTATTTAAAGTTGCTTCAAGATACGCTAAGTCTATTTTAGATTTGGCAAAAGAGAAAGGTACATTAGAGCAAGTAAAGATCGAAATGGAAGAGATTGCGAGAGTAATCAAATCAAATTCGGAATTACAGGCTGTATTAGCAAATCCTATTATCAAAACAGATAAGAAGCAAAATATCTTAAAAGCGTTATTCGAAGGAAAAGTAAGCACAGAAGTTTCTGCATTCTTTAATATCATGGTTAATAAAGGTCGTAGTGAATTAGTTTATGCTACCGCTATTGAATTTATCCGTGAATACAACGAATTGAAAGGTATTGTGAAGGCTGAAGTAATTTCGGCTAAACCATTGTCTTCAGCTAATATTCAGTCATTAGGTAATACAATTGCGCAGCAAATTAATGCGAGTGTTATCCTTACTAATAAAGTAGATGCTTCGTTAATTGGTGGATTTATCATCAATGTAGGTGATAAGCAATTGGATGAAAGTATTGCTGGAAAATTGAATAAATTAGAAAGACATTTCATCAATCAAGGTGTTTAATTACCTTGAAGTAGTAAAGTAATAGAATCTAAAACCCCTTATACAAATTAAAATGATAGAGGTAAGACCAGATGAGGTTTCGGCAATTCTAAGAGAGCAATTGTCAGGCTTTAAGTCAGAAGCCGAATTAGAGGAAGTTGGTACCGTACTAACAGTAGGTGACGGTATTGCTCGTGTTTACGGCTTAACAAAAGTTCAACTAGGTGAGTTAGTTGAATTTTCAAACGGATTACAAGGTATTGTATTGAACTTAGAGGAAGACAACGCTGGTGTTGTACTTTTGGGTTCTTCAGATGGTATCAAAGAAGGAGATACTACAAAACGTACAAATCGTATCGCATCTATTAAAGTAGGTGAGGGTATGCTTGGTCGTGTAGTAAACACATTGGGTCAACCAATTGATGGTAAAGGACCTATCGCTGGTGACACATATGAAATGCCTATCGAGCGTAAAGCGCCAGGTGTAATCTACCGTCAACCAGTAACTGAGCCATTACAAACTGGTATCAAAGCTATCGATGCGATGATTCCTGTAGGTCGTGGTCAGCGTGAGTTAGTAATCGGTGACCGTCAAACTGGTAAAACAGCGGTATGTATCGATACTATCATTAACCAAAAAGAATTTTACGATGCTGGTCAACCAGTATTCTGTATATATGTTGCAGTTGGTCAAAAGAACTCTACAGTAGCTAATATTGTACGTGTACTAGAAGAAAAAGGTGCTATGGCTTACACAGTTGTAGTAGCTGCTTCTGCTGCTGATCCTGCTCCACTTCAATTCTACGCGCCAATGGCGGGTGCTGCTATCGGTGAATTTTTCCGTGATACAGGTCGTCCAGCATTGATCGTATATGATGATTTGTCAAAACAAGCAGTAGCTTACCGTGAGGTTTCATTGTTATTAAAACGTCCTCCAGGTCGTGAAGCGTATCCAGGTGATGTATTCTACCTTCACTCTCGTTTATTAGAGCGTGCAGCGAAAATCAACTCTTCGGATGATATCGCTCGTAGTATGAATGACCTTCCTGAGTCTATCAAGCACTTAGTAAAAGGTGGTGGTTCATTGACAGCTCTTCCTATCATCGAGACACAAGCAGGTGACGTATCAGCATATATCCCTACTAACGTAATCTCAATCACTGATGGTCAGATCTTCTTAGAGTCTAACTTATTCAACGCAGGTATTCGTCCAGCGATCAACGTAGGTATCTCGGTATCACGTGTAGGTGGTAATGCGCAGATTAAGTCTATGAAGAAAGTATCTGGTACATTGAAGTTAGATCAAGCTCAATTCCGTGAGTTAGAAGCATTCGCTAAATTCGGTTCGGATTTGGATGCGGCTACTAAATCGGTATTAGATAAAGGTATCCGTAACGTGGAGATCTTAAAACAAGGTCAATTCTCACCAGTATCAGTTGAAAAGCAAACTGCTATCATCTATGCAGGTACAAAAGGATTGTTGCGTAGTGTTCCTGTGAACAAGGTACGTCAATTCGAAGAAGAATACTTGACGCAATTAGAGCAACGTCATCCAGAAGTATTGTCAGCGTTAAAAGCTGGTAAATTCTCAGATGATTTAACAGACGTATTAGAAAAAGTAGCTAAAGAATTAGCTTCAAAATATTAATTAGATAAGAGTAAAGAGTATTGAGTAAGGAGTTTCTTGCTCAATACCTAATACTCCTTACTCAAATCTCTATTAAAATATGGCAAATTTAAAAGAAGTAAGACTCCGTATCACCTCGGTGACATCCACGCAGCAGATTACCAAAGCCATGAAAATGGTTTCTGCAGCAAAGTTAAAGCGTGCAACGAATGCTATCGTTCAGTTGCGCCCTTATGCCAATAAATTAAGAGATATTCTTGCTCAAGTTTCAGCTTCTGTAGAAGATAATGATTCTCCATTTACTCAAGATAGAGAGCCTACTAAAGTTTTGATTGTTGTTGTGACATCAAACAGGGGATTGGCTGGAGCTTTCAATGCAAATGCTATTAAAACTGCGAATAACTTGATCGCTACTAAGTATGCGGATCAATTTGCTAGAGGGGATGTAAGTATGATCGCTATTGGTAAGCGTGGTCATGATTTCTTCTCTAAGCGTAATTTCAATGTTATTGGTAATCATAATGAATTATTCAACAATTTAGATTTCGAAAACGTATCTAAAGTGACTGAATACATTATGAATGAATTCAAAGAAGGAAATATCGACCGTGTAGAGGTTGTTTACAACCAATTCCGTAATGCTGCTATGCAAGTTTTAACTTCAGAACAATTGTTACCTCTATTGCCTGAAGAGAAAACCGATAATGCTGCAGAATTGGATTACATTATCGAACCTTCGAAAGAAAAAATCATTGAAGAATTAATACCTAAAGCGATTAAAATTCAATTGTACAAAGCTGTATTAGATTCTAACGCTTCAGAGCACGGTGCGCGTATGACAGCAATGGATAAGGCAACAGAAAATGCTGGTGACTTATTGAAAGCTTTAAAATTATCATACAACCAAGCTCGTCAAGCGGCTATTACAACAGAGCTTACTGAGATTGTTTCTGGTGCTGCGGCACTTTCAAACGGATAATAACTATTATTCGCTATAAAAAAAGGCTTTTTGATTATTCAAAAAGCCTTTTTTGATTTTATTTGAAACAGTTTAAAACGGATTCTCCCATAAGGCTTATACCTGCTAGTGAGGTGTGTACACCATCGTAAGCCCAATACGTTCCTGTAGCTTGTTTCTCTGCTTTATCAAAAATACTTTGGTAAGGAATGAAAATAGCTTTATATTCTTTTGCTATTTCTTTACTTACGCGCTGATAATCTCCAAACTCTGGATACCAAGAGTCATCAACATGTTGTACGCCTTTTACTCCAAATGGCTCACCAATGATTAATTTAACATTTGGTAAGTTTTTAAGTGTTAAGTCCAACATCTTTTGATATTGTGATTTGTACTCCGCAGCCGACCCATTGTAGTTGCCATTTCGTTTGTGCCAATAATCATTTACGCCGATTAAAATGCTCAATACATTTGGCTTCAAATCCAAACAATCTTTTTGCCACCTTTCTATCAGTTGTGGAACTTTATGTCCACCTATGCCACGGTTATAGATTTGTAAATTTTTTGAAGCATGTTTGTGCAAGAGCGTACGTGCAGTATGAGCGGCATAGCCTTTGCCCATTGCGTCTACATCATTTGAGCCAAGTTTGTCTCTACTACGACCGTGATCGGTAATAGAATCTCCTTGGAAAAGAATGATATCGTTTTTAAGTAATTCAATTTTATGCTCTTTAACAGCAAATGATTCTGCTTTTGCCAAATTAGTACCAAGTACTGTTGTACCAATAGCAGCTAAAGATTGTTTAAGAAAACTTCTTCTGTCTTTCATAGATTAAGGTTTATTACCCTAAAATACAGATATTAACAGAATTTATCAATGCCCTGTTTGATGATATCACAAGCTTCAATTATTTCCTCTTCAGAAATTGTCAATGGTGGAGCAACACGTAATGCCGTCTCACAGTGCAAATACCAATCTATCATCACGCCGTTATCTGCACAGTATTTGCTGACATTATATACTTGATCAAAGTTTTCTAACTGTAGACACATCATCAAGCCTAGTCCTCTTATTTCTTTGATTTTCGGATGGATCAATCCCTGACGGAAAAGTAGTGCTTTCTGTTCTACAGTTTCTAGTAATTTTTCATTTAAGATAACATGAAGTGAAGCCAAAGCTGCTGCGCAAGAAACAGGATGACCTCCGAATGTTGTGATGTGACCCAACATCGGATTGGCCTTGATAACATCCATGATTTCTTTCGGCGCAACAAATGCACCCAATGGCATTCCACCTCCGATACCTTTTGCTAACATTAAGATATCCGGAACAATACCAAAATGCTCGAATGCAAACAATTTGCCTGTACGTCCAAAGCCCGTTTGTATTTCATCAAAGATTAATAAAGCACCAACTTCTGTACATTTAGCACGTATAGCTTGCATATATTCTTTTGAAGGCACACGAACACCTGCCTCGCCTTGGATAGCTTCTACGATGACCGCAGCAGTTTTGTCGGTGATATTTGATAAGTCGGTTATATTATTGAACTCAATAAAATCAATTTCGGGAAGGAGAGGAGCGTATGCTTCTTGGTATTGTGTGCCACCAATTAATGATAAGGCACCTTGTGTACTGCCATGATACGCATTTTTAGCGGCAATGATTTGACGACGACCTGTGAAACGTTTGGCTATTTTCATCGAACCTTCTACAGCTTCCGCACCAGAATTAGTCAAATATACCGAACCAAATGAAGGGGGGAGGTTCGCTAATAATTTGGTTGCAAACTGCACTTGAGGTGCTTGCACAAATTCGCCATACACCGTGACGTGTAAATATTTTTCCAACTGATGTTGTATCGCTTGAATCACTTTAGGATGGCGGTGACCAATATTACTTACATTAAATCCCGATACTAAGTCTAAATATTTTTGTCCTTGAGGTCCATAAAGATAAGAACCTTCGGCTTTTTCGATTTCGATAAGTCGTGGACTTTCTGATGTTTGAGCTGTGTTTTTTAAGAAAAGCTCTCTGTTACTAATCATACTGCAAAGGTACAAAGGAAAATTTAGAAGAAATGTTTAATATTGCTATATACTTGTTATTATGAGCTTATTTGAACAAAAAATCGAAGAACAACTTGATGGTTTTGAAATCTTCGAGGAATTAGATTACGAAGGAGATATTAAATTAGAAGAATATTGTAATCAAGGTAGAAATTATATTAATCGACATACTTGGTGTGAAGGGGTTAATAATGCTTGGTTAGCTTATTATTTAGAAGGGATTTTTGCAATAAATATATTTGAAGTTAGTTCTTCTAATCCGAATGTAGATAAATATATTTGGGTTTTGACAGGAGACTTGCCATCCGCATATATAGATATAGAAAGCGCTTCTTATCCATTAGAAGTATTATCAGCCTATATAGAGATTATGCAAGATTGGGTTGATACTGTAAAGGAAAATGGTAATGTTGAAGAATGTTATCCTGTTGAGGTGGAAGCTAATCTTTATCATGCGGATATGTTAGACTATAGATTGAAATTATTAAGAGAATATCTCGAGAATGAAGATGAGATCGATATATAAATATCAAAGTACAGACCTTACAAATTCTAAAGTTGTCGCCTAGAAATATTTTGGCACTTGCAGGTGGAAGCAGAGGTTATACAGCCAAAGGATTTCAGCGACGAGTTTTTTGCATACTTTTTTGAGGTAAAAAAGTATGAGCCACTCGCGGCTAGAGCGAGATAGTAGATTTATAAGTCAAAATTGTGATTTTATCTCTATGATTTTTAGATTCCTTCTGGTGTCGGAATGACAGTTTCGAGTGCAAAAAAAAGCCCCAATCAACGATTGAGGCTTTTCCAAAATATCTAAATACCCAATTATTCATCTGGATAAATAGCTTTAAGATTATCTTCCGCAATAATCAAGAAATAATTCTTTTTACCTTTTTGAGCAACTAAGTATTTGTTGTTGATTAGATCAGCAGCTGTCACCGTTTGTTCGATATCGCCCAATTTCACTTTGTTCAACGATACACCACCGCCTGTTAACATTTTCTTGGCTTCACCTTTGGATGCGAAAACCTGAGTTTGAACAGCTAATAAGTCCAAAATGTTCACGCCAGCTTCCAATTCAGCCTTGCTCACTGTAAATTGTGGCACGCCGTCAAATACTTCGAGAACAGCTTCATGATCTAGATTACCTAAGAATTCTAACGAACCGTTACCAAATAAGAATTCAGAAGTTTTCACAGCTGTTTCGTAAGCCTCTTTGGAGTGTGTACGGATAGTGATGTCCTCTGCCAAAGCTTTCTGTACGATACGCAAATGTGGAGCTGCCTCATGTTCGGCTACGATCGCTTCTAATTCTTCTTTTGAACGAAGTGTAAATATGTTAATCCAGTTTTTCGCATCATCATCGGTCGCGTTCAACCAGAATTGGTAATACTTGAAAGGAGAAGTTTTCTTCGGGTCTAACCATACGGCACCAGATTCGGTTTTACCAAATTTCTGACCGTCTGATTTTTTGATCAACTGGGTAGTCAATGCGTAAGCCGTGCCTTGATCTTGACGACGAATCATCTCCGAGCCCGTTACAATATTACCCCATTGATCTGATCCACCCATCTGGATTTTACAGTTGTGATGTTTCCACAAATAATAGAAATCATATCCTTGAATCAGTTGATACGTAAATTCGGTGAACGAAAGACCGTTATCACCTTCTAAGCGTTTCTTTACCGAATCCTTGGACATCATGTAGTTGACCGTAATCAACTTACCTACATCACGAATAAAATCCAAAAAGCTGAAATCTTTGAACCAATCGTAGTTGTTCACCATCTTGGCGTCGTTCTCGCCGTCGCCAAAATTTAAAAACTTTGCTAATTGATTTTTAAGACAGTTTACATTGTGTTGTAAAGTAGCCTCATCCAAAAGATTTCTTTCTGCAGACTTGAACGAAGGGTCGCCAATCATGCCTGTAGCACCTCCAACAAGGGCAACAGGTTTGTGTCCTGCATTTTGAAAATGGATTAAAGTCATGATTTGAGTCAAATGACCTACATGTAAAGAATCGCCAGTTGGGTCAAAACCGATATAACCTGACACTTTTTCGTTGTTCAGTAAATCTTCGGTACCCGGCATGATATCTTGAAGCATGCCTCTCCAACGTAATTCTTCTACAAAATTCATAACTGTTTTGTTTGATTTTCAATTGTCCTATGGAATATCCTAATACGGATATTTCATAATGATATGATTATATAATTTTTAATTAAGATTGCAAAGATAACAGATTATGATGTATCTTACGATTAATTATTGCAATATTGCTGGATTTTGAACTTTTTGTCACATTACTATTTCGAACGTTATGCTGCTTATTCTGAGCAAGTATTAGGTGGACTTTTGCCTGATTTGTTGAAGAATGTTGACAAAACCTATTCTTTTCCATTGCACAAGTTTCAAAGTTCTTTTCCCTTAGGTCCAAAGAGTGAATCCTTGACAGAAGGATGGAGGAGGCACTTAGAAGTCGATAAACTGTTTCATAGTTCTGACTTTTTTTACCATCATACCCATGAAATACGTAAAGTCATTGAGAAGGGGATTGAAGATTTGCCGATTAGAGCCTCTTTTTTGGCGCATATAAGTTTGGAATTATTGCTCGACCACAAGTTGATTGCAAATAATTTGTTATCAGTAGGTAGATTGTACGAACATTTGGAGCATGTAGATCGTAATCAACTGACCAATTATCTAAAATCTTTTGAAAGTATAGATATTGAGAGATTTTTCAACTTTTATGATAAATTTGTAGCGTCAAAATATATCTTTGATTACGCTAAAGTGGATAATATTCCACACGCTCTTTTTAATATCTGCAAACGTGTTTGGAATTTTACGCCTAAGACTCATCACTTTGAAGTTCTTGCCCAGCAATTGGATAATTACCAACGTGAGCAATTGAGGGATTATGCAGACATTTATGCTTATATCATGCAACAGTTGGATTAAGTCTTTTAAATAAACATAAAATTAATTATATGAAAAACCAGCTTTTCAAGAAGAAAAGTGTTGACCAAATACTGCTAGACGCGGAAACTAAGGGAAGCGGATTGGCTAAGATTTTGGGGGTACGTGATTTGGTCTCTTTGGGTATCGCTGCGATCGTAGGGGCGGGGATTTTTAGTACGATAGGCTTAGCTTCTTATAACGGAGGTCCTGCCGTTTCGATGTTGTTTGTGTTTGTTGCGTTCGCTTGTGTATTTACAGCTCTTTCTTATGCACAATTCGCCAGCACAGTGCCCGTTTCGGGTTCTGCATACACGTATGCTTACGTTGCTTTCGGTGAATTATTTGCTTGGATCATCGGTTGGGCATTGGTGTTGGAGTATGCTGTATCAAATATGGTGGTCGCTATATCGTGGTCGCAATATTTTGTGTCTATGCTCGAAGGTTTTGGAATTCATCTCCCTAAATGGATGACCATGGCGCCAGCATACGCTTTTGACGCACATACAAAAATGTTGGAAGTTGGCGCGGATAAATTAACAGGGATAGATAAAATAGCTTTACAGGCTTATGAAACGGCGCCTCGTATTGGCGATTTACCTATCATATTTGATATGCCAGCAGGCTTAATTACGGTATTGGTGACTTGGTTGGTTTATATCGGTATTAAAGAATCCCAGCGTGCGAGTAATATTATGGTTATCGTTAAGATAGGGATAATTGTAGCGGTTATTTTTGGTGGGTTATTCTTTGTAAAACCAGAGAATTGGACACCTTTCGCTCCGAATGGGCTAAGTGGTGTTATGAGTGGGGTGGCTGCTGTATTTTTTGCTTTCATCGGATTTGATTCCATTTCTACTACTGCAGAGGAATGTAAAAATCCACAACGCGACCTTCCAAAGGCGATGATTTATTGTTTGGTTATTTGTGCTGTCTTATACGTGTTGATTACTTTGGTGTTGACGGGTATGGTAAATTATACCGAACTGAATGTGAAGGATCCTTTGGCTTACGTATTCCAATATGTAGGTTTTGACTATATGGCTGGGATTATTTCTGTGACTTCTGTAATTGCAATTACTAGTGCATTGTTGGTATTTCAATTGGCACAGCCGCGTATTTGGATGACGATGAGTCGTGATGGTTTATTATGGAAGAAATTTGCCACGATTCACCCGAAATACAAAACACCATCCTTTGCGACTATAGTTACAGGTTTTGTGGTTGCAATACCAGCTTTGTTTTTTAAGATGGACTTCTTCGTGGATTTGACTTCTGTCGGAACTTTCTTCGCATTTATCTTAGTATGTGCAGGTGTGTTATATATGGATAAATCGGGGCTTTCAGCGAAATCTAAGTTCAAAGTACCTTATGTCAATGGTAAATATATAATTGGTTTAAGCTTTATTGCTGGAGTGATTTTAATGTATATTTATGGTCAGGATAGTCTTGCTGAATGGAAGACCTTGGGCGCATCTGAAGTTATCTTGCATAAGTCGTTAGTCGTTGTGTTTTGGTTGACTTGGCTTACCATGAGTGTTCTGTCGTATAAACATAACTTTTCTTTATTGCCTGTGATCGGTATTTTGGTAAACTTGTACTTGATGACAGAGCTAGGCGCGAGCAACTGGATAATTTTTATTATCTGGCTAGCGATAGGTTTGGTTATATATTTTATGTACGGATATAAGAATTCAAAATTACGTACGCAAGAATAAAACTTTTGATATAATAGAAAAACCACTCTTTTCGGAGTGGTTTTTCTATTATTAATTAGTTCGATGTAATCGAATATTCTCTGTTGTTGGAATATTGAGTGGAACACGTTCTAATGTCACAAAACTACTATCTAACCCAAAGCCTTTTTCTTCACTTAAACTAAATCGTCGAAGAATTTTGTAGATCTCCATGACAATGCGGTTTGGCCAATTTAAAGATGAAGTCTTGGTAAATACTTTTTCCAAAACTACAAAGTTGAAATCACCTGGTATTTTATGTTTTTTCAGCGTATCGTATTGACTAATGATATCTACTTCACCTTTTTCAACCATATCTTCAACAACTTTTCGGAATAAAAGACTAATTTTTTGTTCTTCGCGGAATCCAAGTTTGAAATCAATGCGTATCAGTTTCCCTGGAATCAATTGTTCTACACTATAATCTCTACCATATGGCGCATCTGTTACGTCTACATGGACAAACCAATAGACATCTGCTCGTTTAGGCTTCTTATTTAATATAGAGTAAATAACTTTAGCTTCGATCTCATGTTTGTTATTTGCGCTGGTAAGGTAAACCAATTGTGAGGCAAATGTCGGGACAGAACTATCTTTGCTTAGCTCATCAATAATAGGGAAATATTGGTCAATAGGGACAAACCGAACAAACTCATTTTTGATTTTCCTTGCTCTATGCCATGCGTACATGACAATAAAAATGGAAGAAGCTAGTAAAATAGTAAGCCATCCGCCATGTGTAATTTTAACTCCATTACCTACTAAGAATGTTATTTCAATGATAAAATAAACAGCAGCAAACAGACAAATTAAAAACTTGTTTATTCGATGCCTTATCATGAAGAAAATCATCAGTATAGTAGTGGACAAGAATGTAAGGTTAATAGCTAATCCATATGCAGCTTCCATATTGCTCGATTTTTCAAAGACAAATATGATAAGCATACAGCCAATGAATAAAATCAAATTGATTGAAGGAACATAAAGTTGACCTTTTTGATTACTCGGATATCGAATACTAACTTTTGGCCAAATATTTAATCTTACGGCCTCGGATATAAGTGTGTATGATCCGGATATCATTGCTTGACTCGCAATAATAGCCGCAACAGTTGCAATTGCTACACCGTAAAAGACAAACCAATCAGGCATAATAGAAAAGAATGGATTTGATTCTCCAATAGATTTTCCATTTTGAGTAATTAAATAAGCACCTTGTCCAAAATAATTTAAGATTAGGGCTATCTTAACAAATATCCAACTAACACGAATATTAGATTTGCCACAATGCCCCATATCGGAATATAATGCTTCTGCACCAGTGGTACAAAGGAATATAGCACCAATTATAAATAAAGCATTGGGGTAATGTATGATAGTCTGCACTGCATAATAGGGGTTAATAGCTTTCAAAACCTCAGGGGCTTCATCAATATAATTAAAACCTAGTATTCCTATTGTACTAAACCAAATTAGCATCAACGGACCAAAAACTTTACCTACAATGGATGTTCCAAACCGTTGTATTAAAAATAAAATAGAAATAATACAAATTACTATAGGGACAGTAGGTATAGTAGGGTTATGTATAGCTAATCCTTCTACTGCAGAGGAAATAGTGATTGCAGGAGTAATCATACCATCTGCAAGCAATGTTGAAGCGCCAACAATAGCGGGAATGATGAGCCACTTGGCTTTTCTGCGCACTAAAGAATACAAAGATAAAATACCTCCTTCACCTTTATTGTCCGCATTCAATGTGATTAAGACGTATTTGATTGTCGTTTGAAAAGTTAATGTCCACAAAACACAAGACACACAGCCTATCACGAGGTCTTTGTCTACTATTGATTTATGAAAAATTGCTTTGAAAACGTAAAGAGGAGATGTGCCAATATCTCCGAAAATGATGCCTAATGCGATCAATAAACCCGCCCCACTGAGCTTGTTTAAATGTTGGTTATGGAGGGAACCCATTATTATTTCTATATAATTATATTAATTTTGGCTGCCAATTTATAGCTATTTTTCGACATAACGAACAAACTTGTTAAAAATTGTTAATTGTTGAAAAAAAATATTTATTTTTAAATGCTGATAACCAAAATCGAGTTACATTTGTATTAACAGTTAATAGTACAAAAGTTATTCAATCTTTAAACCACTGCCAATATTAATTGTCATAATTGTACATAATGAGAAGTTTAAAACTAAAAGTTAGTAATATGTTGAAAGTTAGAGTTTTTGCTCTATCCATATTCGCTTTTGGCTTAATTGGTTCACATGTGTATGCTATCTCTGCACCTTCCTACGTGTTTGAAAATGAGAAGGATAATCAGGATAAATTAATAACTAACGTCAAAGCTTCCTATAATCCAGTTGTTGAACAAATCGTTGTCTCATTTAAATTATCTAAACAGTCAAATGTAACAATAAAGTTGATGGATGCATTGGGTAATGAAGTCCTACATTTGTTTAACGGTTCGTTGGAGGAAGGTAATCAAAACCAACTTTTTGATACGAATGAAAAAGTATCTCCTGGTTTTTATTTCTTGCGTGTAGCATCAGGATCTGAAACAGTTGTAAAACGTATCTCAATTAAATAATTCTACGTTTTTACAATAATTCCCTACTTAGATTTGTGACTAAGGATAATTTCTTCCATTTGGTTAAACTCTTTATCAATCTCTTTATTTTCATTTTTTGTAAACAATGATACAACGATTGTTGCTATAAAACTGATTGCAAATCCTGGAATTATTTCATAGAGTTCTTTATAGTCATGTGGAACATAAACCCAAGCTAAGACTGTCAAAGCTCCTAAAATCATCCCCGTAAGAGCGCCCTGCATGGTTGTTCTTTTCCAAAATAATGAAAGAATAATCAATGGTCCAAATGCAGCTGCAAAACCAGCCCAAGCATTTCCAACTAAATTTAGGATACTATCCTTGGGAGTTAAAGACAACCAAAACGCAATTATTGCGACCAATAAAACAGAAAGTCTACTGATTAGTAATAGCTGGTTAGAATTGGCTTTTTTATTTATAAATGCTTTGTAAATATCTTCGGTCATTGAGCTCGAGGTCACTAAGAGTTGTGAAGAAATGGTACTCATTACAGCAGCTAAAATAGCTGAAAGAAGGAAACCTCCGATTAAGGGATGAAAAAGATAACGCGAGAAATAGATAAATACAGTTTCTGCATTTTCTTTTGACCCATCAAAAAACGCCATCTTTTCAGGTAATTGTGATGTGATATAGGCAATTGCAAAAAGACCGACAAGGATAGCGCCACCTACTGTTAAAATCATCCAACCTATACCTACTCGTCGTGATTTGGTTAATTCTCTAGCATCTTCTATTGCTATGAAACGGACCAAAATATGTGGTTGTCCAAAATACCCCAACCCCCAAGCAAGTAAGGAGATAATACTTATAGTAGAGCTCCCTTTTAATATATCCAAATAGAAGGAATTTTTTGATTCGATGATACTAAAAGTGTTTGTTAAACCATCTAGGTCGATCAGCATGACTGCAGGCACTAAAAGAAGAGCGATCAGCATGATTGTGCCTTGAACAAAATCAGTCAAACTAACGGCTAAAAATCCACCTAAAAACGTATATAATACCACAACGAAACTTGTCACAATCAGTCCCGTGCTGTAGTCCATTCCAAAAGCAGATTCAAATAATCGCCCTCCTGAAACCATTCCTGCAGATGTGTATAAGGTGAAAAATATTAATATCAGTAAACTTGATACAATTTTGAGTAGTTGCGATTTGTCTTTAAATCTATTTTCAAAGAATACGGGAAGGGTAATCGAATTGTTAGAGACCTCGGTATATACTCTTAGTCTTGGAGCAATAAGTATATAGTTTAAATAAGCACCTATTGTCAATCCAATTGCAATCCAAGTCGCTGATATCCCTGATAAGTAGACAGCACCTGGTACGCCCATTAATAACCAACCGCTCATGTCTGCTGCTCCAGCCGACAAAGCTGTAACCACCGGCCCCATTTTTCGTCCCCCAATCAAAAAATCGTCTGAGCTGTTTTTTGTTTTTATATAAGAATAAACACCTATTAAAATCATTAATAGAAGGTATAAACCAATAGATATATATTCGTAAGTGTTCATAATTTTGGCATTTGTACTTTGAAGATAAGTAAAAGCATTAAAAAAAGCGTTATTCATTAGGAATAACGCTTTTTTTAATACGATTTTATTTTAGTTCTTGGCTTCCAAGAATCTTTCGATGTCTTTTGGATTTTTGACTTTATTTTTTGTCAAAGCGATATTAATAACCTCTGACATTTCTGTTACGTAGTGGAAATTCATGTCCTTGATGTAATCTTCTTTTATCTCAATGATGTCTTTTTGATTGGATTTACAAAGAATAATTTCCTTAATATTCGCACGTTTTGCCGCTAATATTTTTTCTTTGATGCCACCTACAGGAAGAACTTTTCCACGTAAAGTAATCTCACCCGTCATGGCTAATTTCTCTTTTACCTTGCGTTGAGTAAATAAAGAGGTTAATGCTGTAAGCATAGTAATACCGGCAGAAGGACCGTCTTTTGGAGTAGCTCCCGCAGGTACGTGGACATTTACATCCCAAGTATCAAACACTTTATAGTTAATTCCAAATTCTTCTGCGTGTGAGCGTAAATATGCCATTGCGATAGCGGCAGATTCTTTCATCACATCACCTAGATTACCCGTAAGGCTCAATTTCCCCTTTCCAGGGCTGAGACTAGATTCAATAAATAGGATATCTCCACCTACAGCGGTCCATGCTAATCCAGTAACCACACCTGCAACGTCGTTATTTTCGTAAATATCTTTGTCAAAAATTGGTGCCCCCAATACTTCTTCTACCATTTCTGCATTTATATTAGCAGCATATGGTTTTTCCATTACAATTTTAGTTGCTACGCCACGTACGATAGAACCAATTTTCTTTTCTAGACCACGTACCCCAGATTCACGCGTATATTCTTCAATGATCTTTTCAATAATTTTTCCAGTAAGTGTTACGTCCTTTGAGTTCAGACCATGCATTTCGCGCTGTTTTGGTAACAGATGCTTTTTAGCAATTTCTATTTTCTCCTCAATAGTGTATCCGTTGACCTCAATAATTTCCATTCTATCCAACAATGCTGGCTGAATAGAACTCAATGAATTTGCTGTAGCAATAAACATGACTTTCGATAAATCATATTCCATTTCCACATAGTGGTCATAGAAATTCGTGTTTTGCTCAGGGTCTAATACTTCTAACAAAGCTGATGAAGGATCTCCCTTGAAATCTGATCCTAATTTGTCAATCTCATCTAAGACGAAAACTGGATTGGATGTTCCTGCTTTTTTCAATGATTGAATAATACGACCAGGCATTGCACCGATGTATGTTTTACGGTGCCCTCTGATTTCAGCTTCGTCACGAACTCCGCCTAGTGCCATACGTGTATATTTACGACCTAGAGCTTTAGCTATAGACCTACCTAAGGAGGTTTTACCAACTCCTGGAGGGCCTACAAGACATAAAATAGGGGCCTTCATATCATTTTTTAGCTTTAATACAGCCAAATACTCGATAATACGTTGTTTTACTTTTTCTAAACCGTAATGGTCTTTATCCAAAACTTTTACTGCACGATTTAAATCGAATTTATCTTTGGTAAATTCACCCCATGGTAAATCCAAAAGTAATTCTAAATAATTCAATTGAACTGAATAATCAGCAGCAGCAGGATTGATACGTGCTAATTTTTCAATTTCCTTATCAAAGTGCTTCTTAACTTCCTCAGGCCATTTCTTATTCTTAGCTCTCAGTTTTAGACTTTCAATTTCCAAGTCTGGTGTATTACCTCCCAATTCTTCCTGAATTGTTTTAAGTTGTTGATTAAGGTAATAATCACGTTGTTGTTTATCTAAATCAATACGAACTTTATTTTGAATTTGGTTCTTTAGTTCAAGCATTTGAATTTCTGTAGTCAGATGCTCTAACAACAACTTCGCTCTTTTGACAAAGTCTTTAGTCTCTAATAATTCTTGTTTAGATGGAAGTTCTAAGGCAAGATTTGAAGATATAAAATTCACCAAGAAAGTAGGGCTTTCAATATTTTTGATTGCGATACCTGCTTCTGAAGGTAAATTGGGAGACAACTGAATAATTTGCAAAGCCAATTCTTTGATAGAAGAAATCAGCGCTTTGAATTCTTTACTACTTGTCTTTGGTTTATCTTCGGTAAATCGTTCAACTTTTGCTTTGATATAGGGTTCTGCCTGCACCAATTCGTTTAATTTGAATCTCTGTTTACCCTGAATAATAACCGTAGTATTGCCATCCGGCATTTGTAATACTTTAATAATACTTGCTACAGTACCTATTTTATTTAGCTGTTCAAATCCTGGGTCTTCCACATTCATATCTTTCTGTGATACGACACCAATTGTTTTGTCACCTTTATAGGCTTCTTTGACAAGTTTTATAGATTTATCACGCCCTACCGTAATTGGAATTACTACTCCAGGAAATAATACAGTATTTCGTAAAGGCAGAATAGCTAAAATTTCAGGTATATCTTCGTTTCTCATTTCATCTTCATCTTGCTGACTCAACAACGGAAAAAACTCCGTATCCTCACTAATAATTGGAATGGCTTGATTGAAGTCGAATGTGTTAAATTTGCTCATATGTATATCGATCCTCCTCCGACAAGTTGTCAGATTTATATGTGTATTTTTTATCTTATTGATGTGAGATTATATAGTGCAAGTGGAATGCCAAATACAAAATTGGTATCATTTATGCTATAACTATATTGTTTACTGCTATTTCGTCAGCAATATATTGTTTTCATGGCAGTATTAAAAAAATGGGATTATATAGATCACTTAGTTTAAATATTACAATGTGGAAATGTTTATAAGTATTTGTTGATAGCTTAAACTAATTGTAGCATTTTTACTCTAATCAGGATAGAAACAATTTAAAATTCAAGATATGAACTTTAACAATTTAAATAGCGGATTAAAATCGGTGAAGATCGGGGTGTCAACATTAGCTTTAACTTTACTGGCTTTGACATCAAGTGCACAACAGGAAGAGCATAAAAATACAAATGTTCGTCTAGGTCAAAAAGCGTTGTTGGATGGTGATTTTAAATCAGCTGTTACGTACCTAGAGAAAGCTTTGCCAGCAGAAGAGAAAGATCCTAATGTACTCTATTTGTTAGGATATTCGCAGTTTCAGTCTACGGATTTCAAGAAGGCAGCAGATACATTTGGTAAAGTGATAGCTTTAGATGCAAAAAATGCAAACGCTTACTATTACAAAGCAAAAGCAAATAATACATTAGCTGTTGATAAGAATTCAAAATTGTCGGTAACACAGAAAGAGCAATTGTTGCAATCAGTTATTGCAGATTATTCAAAAGCTATTGCAATTAACACAAATGATGGTAAATTATATCAAAATCGTGCTGTAGCTTACAGGGATTTGGGTATCTTAAGAGGTACGGTTGGTTCTACAGGATATAATAAACAAGTAGCAACTGAAGCATATACAAAAGCTGTAGCTGATTATGAAAAAGTTTTAGCTTCTGACGCGAACAGAAAAGATATCCAAACTGAGCTTAAAAAAGCTAAAGTTTATAGAGATCTTTTAAAATAAGAATAAACACAATTTAAATAAGGGGCGGAATATGGAAAACATTCCGCCCTTTTATTTTAAGGTTTTGATTTCCATATTTTATCTGTTGCTTTTAAATATATAGGTAAAGCTGCTGAACCATACCAATCATATATATCAAAAGTTAAATAGTTGTTTTTTATTGCAAGATCAGAATTTAGGATATTTCGTACTTCTTCTTTGGATTTAATATTATGGAGGATGAAAATACCGCGATAAGTATTGTCATTTTTTCCTAGTGGTCCAGCCACAATCATTTTTTCTTCTTCAACTAATCTATTTATGTTAGCGAGGTGTTGTCTAAAACTTTCATTACGTTCAGATGCATTATTCGAAGTATTTGATCCTGTCTTTAGAATAACAAGATAAAAGGCTTTCATTCCATAGTCATCCGCGTTTAGTTCTTTCGCTAGGGATTCATCATAATTTGGGTTTACTGAATTTGTTTTTGCTGTACCTGTGTAATCAATCTTGATTAAGTTATAGCTGAATTTTGCGTCTTTATCGTCAGAAATTGTAACTGCTAAGTTTAAAGAATCTTTGTATTGATATGTAATGGTTTGGGGGAAATCGTGTTTTGGATTTGTAATTCTTAATATCGTATCATTTTCTTGTACTGAAAAAGAAATAGATTTTCCTCCGTTTTGTCCTTTAACGGCAGCGGAATACAACCATCTGTTATTTTTTTTATCAAGCGAAAGATATTCTGTGACATGAGGTATATTATTTTTAAGAGAATATGAATATCCTTTCAAGCTATTTTTATTCATAATATCCCAATGTTCATATTGGTTTTTATTTTCAACTTTCCATGTTCCAACAAGAATTTGTTGCCAATTAGTTTGAGCTTGCGTATTTATGCTGAATAGGCAGGAACAAAGAAGAATGAAATGTTTTAATTTCATATACTCAATTATAAACTCTAGTGTAATGGTCGGAAATGAATTGAATGCTTGCTTTCATTAGTGTTATCAATTCTTTTTCGTTGATGTCTGACAATTTCTTAATATATATACAAGCTTTAGCAACTTTATATTTCCCGAGGTGTTCTAACAAATGTTTATGTTCTTCAGCTCCTGTATATACATAAAGTGATATTGCGGCTTTGCGTGGTGAAAAACCTAATAATGGAGCATCTCCTTTATGCCCGCTTGCGTATTGGTAATGGTATTGACCAAAGCCGATAATAGATGGTCCAAACATTTTGGCTTTTTCTCCGGTCACTTCTTCCATCAGTTGAATGAGTTGCAGACTATCTTCTCTTTTTTGAGGATTATCGACTGTATTGATAAATGTTAATACATCCGCATCTGTGTATGTCGTTTTATTAATAGGCATATTGAAATCTAAAGATTATACTACCATATTTCCAAATCCAAATATAGCTCCTTGTGGGTCACGAATAATGGCATAGCTAACCGAGCCATCTTTCTTTTTTCCGATTTTAAGAGATGTTCCTCCGTTTTTTAAGGATTTTTCTAAAGTTTCATCTGGATTTTCGACGTAGAAATAAGGAATCCATTGACCTGCGAATCCTGTGTTTTCACCTTTATTGTGACATATTCCGCCACCAGCCGTTTCCGCGTCAATTGCCATAGCATAGTCAACATATTCTTCGTCACCATCTTTCATTGGTATTGCTATTTCTTGCCAACCAAATAGATCTTTATAAAAGTCCTTGAGCTCCTCAGGTCTGTCTACAGCAATATCTGTCCAATAAAATTGACCTACTTTCGGTTTAGGCTTTCCCATTATTTTCAATATAAGATTTAAAACTGTTTAATATAGCCTGCCAACCGCCTTGTTGCATCTCAATAGGGTTGGTGTCTTCTGCTTCAAATTCGATAAACATATGCGTATGGTTCTCGTGTGCAGCAAATTTGATATTTACTTTTCTGCCGTCATCTATTTTGTAGACAATTTTTTGATAGGGGATGATGTCTAGATATTCACCTTCAAAGTCAAATCCAAAACTACCATCTTTGGCTTCCATTCTATTTTTAAATCGGCCACCAATGGTTAAATCGTTGGTAGAGGATGGGCAATTCCAGTCAGGACTAGCTTGGTTCCATTCGATTATTGCCTCTGGATTATTGTATTGCTCCCATACGGTTTGTAGTGGTGCATTGATCGTTGTTTCGATATGTACAATTGGTTTTTCCATTTTGTTTAGCGTTTATATTTGTCATTTAATCCTTTTCCTGATAATATCGTTGGTATTATTTTTTCTAATCGTGCGATTTTAGTTTTGTCTTGTTTGGCTTCGTTGATGTATTCTATGTATTCTTTCTGGCGTCCTGCTGTTAATTTATAGAAAGCCTCATGAAAAGGTTTGTTATTAGTCAATTCATCTTTTAAAATACCTTCAGGAGCTTTGGAACTTCCTTTTTCAATAGGGATAGTTTTTCCATCCAGAATAGTCTGTATACTTTCTTGGATGTATTCTAATATTCTTTTTTCATCAAAGTCTGAATTATCCTTAACTCGCCATTGACGTAAAGATTTGGTTTTTCCTTCTGAAGCATTTACTAATACCTGATAAGGATCAGTTAAAAATACGCCATTGTAAAACCAAATGGAAAAGAAATTCTTAAAGCCAGCCCAACCTATAATGTTTTTCCCTTGAAAGGTATATACATCGGTGCCCCATTTGAATTCTTTGGTCAGATTTGTCTTTAAAATCAATTGGCTCATTTTTTCGTATAAATCTAGCCATTGGTCACGGTATGAATCCCAATTAGGTCCTTTTTTATCTTTTAGCTGTTCGACATTAAAGTGTATTAATGATTCTATAAGATTTTTGTCTAGAGGAATAGTATTGGGAATTTGTATAGCTCCTTTAGAGGTCTTGTATCCAGATAGCTGATCTTTGTGAGCTACTATAGCATCAGGACCAGGGTAGATGCCAATGTGATTTTTGAATTGCGCAAAGTGAATAAGATTTCCATTATAACGAAATGTAGGCATCTGATAGGAAATAATTTCTTTTGTTTCACTAGGCGCTATGGCAACAATTATTTGCCGTAGTTCCTTTAGTCTCTGTTGATTTACAGATTCTTGTAAAGAAATGTATTCGTCGATATTTTGAAAAACCACATTCATTGCTTAATGTTTCATAAAGTCGAAAGCTCCTTTGCGAAGGTTTATCCCATATTCTAGATAAGCTTTAAGACAAGCTAAAAAGTTAGCCCAGCCTTCAGTTTGTCCAATAACTTGTTTTATATCATCAACATCAGTACTAAATGTGCCTTCTTTGATTCGAACAACAGTTGCTGTAGGTGAAATTTTTTCTAAGAATATTTCTACCAACATATCAGGTGTTCCGCCACTCCAATCGAATGAAATATAGTCATGAGATTGTGTTAACCGTCCTTCAACTGGAAAAATGTCATCAAATTCAGGGAATTTCCAATCGACAACAGTTCCTTCATCCAAACGTCCGGTACCTCGCTCAATAAAATACTGGCTCATTTTTTCAGGATTTACAATTGCGTCATAGACCACTTCTATAGGTTTTAGAATTTGTATAGCTGCTTTGGCTGTTAATGCTTCAATCATAGCGTAATTTATTAAAATTGTTTTTCTTTTTAGAACAATTTTGAGGTGTATTGTGTTTTACTCCTAATTATAAACTTACTATTATTTCATTATGAAAAAGTTTTTGACACTATCTTGGGAACGTTCAGTATTGTTAATTACGTTCGTTTTCACTTCAATTTATTCTTTTGCACAGGATAAAGGGCTTGATATTGATATAGACATTAATAAAGATGATGGCAATATGTTTGCCAAACCATGGGTTTGGATAGTCGGTGCTGCGGTATTTATTCTTTTGCTTGTAGCATTGCTACGTGGTAATAAGAAATAGCAGTTTAAACTAGTAATGTTATAAAAAAAGGTTGCAGTAAGAGCAACCTTTTTTATTACAGTACTTTGTGTAAAGAAAATTTGTCGGACATTTCACTTTTTATAATGTTCCCTGTACTATCTGCCTGCAATAGTACATTTTCTCCAACTTTGTATTTTGTGTCAATTTCTTTGCCTTTCAAGTGCACTACACTGCCGTTGTTGTGCCACATAAAGCGTCCTGTGTCTTGCAGTATAGTTTTTCGTTCTAAATATTTGGCAGAATAAGAATATGTGCCATCTTCGTGTAATTTGATTGTAGCTAGTATGCCAGGACAGTCTGCACAAGGAATAGTATCTTGATAAGTACCAGCCCAGTCCAATGAGTTTTGAGAATTGTGGTCGTCATGCACTGCCGTATTTGTGTCGGTGTGAACAGGTGTATCTTGATTTTTGTTTGTGGGATTTTGACATCCAGTTGTCAATAAAGCAACACATGTCGATATTATCAGCATAGAATTCTTCATACGTATAGAAATAATTTATATTTGTTTATGTCTTTAAATGAATTATTACAACAACTAAAAGCTAAACAAATAGTATTCAAAGATGTTTTAGCTTACATCGATGCTCATTATATTTATTCGCCTTCGGCGTTTAAAAATGGAGATCAAAACAATGCAGAAACAGAAAACCAAGGTAGTGCACGTGTATTGTCATTTGCAAAATTAAACAATCTTTCTCAAGATGATACGTTGGCATTATTTGCGGAACATTATGATGCTGTTTTGTCCACACCTGAGGCGACAGATCATCAAAATATCCGCCAATTCATGTTACATGGATGGAACGGTGTTTACTTTGAAAATACAGTATTAGTAGAAAAATAATAGAAGGAGGAAAATATCCTCCTTCTATTATTTTTCTAAATTATTTTTGAGATTTAGAAGTCCTTGTTTGAAATCTTCATTCATATCATAAAATAAAGTGAAGATATTAAAGGGAAATGGCATTTTGCCATCAATTTCCCAAGTAACTTTAGTTTGTGATGGCGCTATTGAATCTACTGCAATAAAAGATTTATTTGCTTCCTCAGCATTGTCAAAGAATAAATCCATTTCTACTCTTTTTCCATCTTCTATTTTGGTAATTACTTGTTTGCCATTACCTACTTTTTTACTTTTCCAAGTATAAGTAAAACCAACCGTTCCATCTTCACCAGTATATTGTTTTTCAATGTCAGGATCTTGTCTTGACCAGTTGTCATATTCGCCTTGCTTTTTGATTTGCTTTACATATTCGAAGACCTCATGTGCATTTTTGTTTACAACTAATTCATTTCCTGCATGGAATGTTTTGGGAAGTATTGCTGCAATTATTAATACAATACCAACTAATACAAGTAAGGCAATTAGTATATTTTTTAATATTTTCATGATTTATTAGGTTAGTTAATCTGTACTGCTAATTGTTGTAGTTTCACCATCGTATTGAGATTTCGTCCTGTTGCTATTACTTTGAGCTTGGATTCAATAAATGGATTGCTAAGTTTACTTTTCGCCATACCCTCAGGGAGGTAAAAATAAAAGATGTCACCAGCTAAAATATACTCTTCTTTGCCCAAATCAATTTCCTTAAATTTATTAGCAAGATCTTTTTCTGGTTCTTTGTCAAGAATTGTGATATATACCTTGTTGCCTTCTTGATTCCCTGCAAAAGGATTCTGTTGCAGTATGTTGTTCAATTTTTGTTCATCCAACACAAAAACGTTTATATCTAAACCGAAATGCGTTGAAATACAATTTTGAATAGACGATTGCACATCCTTAGCAGGCAAAGCACATTGGAGTAAGATATTCCCACTTTGTATATATGTTTTTACTTCTTTAAAATCATATTGCTCAAGTTGTGCTTTAAGGTCAGTCATCTTGATAATATTCTTGCCAGAAACATTGACAGCACGAAGTAAGATGATGAAAGTTTTCATTAGTTATTTATTGAAACTTTCTGTTTCCTTCGAAATGTATCATCCATGCTATGCCAAATTGATCCGTAAAGGACGAAAATAGCTCTGCGAAAAAGGTATCTGCTAAAGCCATTTCTAAATTTTGCGCATTGACGGTCAGTGCTGCAAATAGTTCCTGTGCTTCGTCTGCATTATCAACATCCAGCATAATATAATTGGAAGTCCCAAAAACGGCCTTTTGACCAAAACTTTCTAAGCAGTCTGAACCCATCAACATTTGGTCTTTGTTGATATTGATTGAGATATGCATGATTTTGTTTTTATCGGCATCTGCAATCGTAACGTTTGGATCTTCAGGTATATCGCCGAATCTTCCGATCCAGCCTATTTCAGTTTTGAAAACATTTTTATAGAAATTGAAAGCTTCTTCGCAATTTCCATTGAAATTCAAGTAAGAATGTATCTTTGCCATGGTATTAAGTTTGTTTTAGTTATTTCTCAATTAACGTTAGATATTTATTTCTATTATCAATAATCGCCCAAAGAATGATAATTAAGAAAATACCAGCCATTGGTAATCCCTCAGGTGCATAATAAATGTGCTGCAACATGATTCCGACCATAATAGGAAAAAGAACAATTGCTCCCAACGCACGAGTTTTAGGAATGACAAATAATAGTCCGCCTACAATTTCTACAACAGCAACAAGCGGCATTAGCCAAGCGATAGTTTCAAAAGCTTGATTTACTTTGATTAGTTGTTCACTCAATTCTGGGGTTGGAATATATTGGAAAAGTTTATTTAAACCTGCGTTTATAAACATGAGTCCGGCTAAAAGGCAGACAATGAATTTAAATATTCTCATAATTGTAGTATAACGGTTTTTGTGTTCTTGTTCTTTAAATAGATTTTTTAATCTATTAAGTAATTTAAGTAAAATACTTGGTATAGGAAAAATTTTTTAACGAACGTTATTTCGTCGTTTTATTAAGGCTAAAATAAGTATTGTAAAAAATAGAAATATGCTTAATATTAAGAGGTATACAAATATTATATTGACTTTTGATTCTATCTCATTTAAATAGGGATCTAGGTTGTTGTGATTTATTAATGCAATCATTTGTCCAAAAAAATAAAATATGGAGGAACTAATCGCTACTATATGATGAATTCTAGGTAACACTGGATTTATTTTAAATGTGTTATTCTTATCCGTCCACCAATAGAATATTCCGAATATAGAATTTATAACAAAAACTAATGCTACAATTAGAACAAGCGGAATGATTAGAAATGTATCGTGAATATTAAGTGTAAAAGAATAAAACTCTCTAGAGAGATAGATAATTAGTCCTAATATCAAAGTTATAATCGCTAAGACTAGATAGATGTGGTATATTTTTAATTTTTTAAGATTCATGTTTTACTGGATTATATTATTTCTTACTTGTGCATATTTATCTATATAATCTATGGCTTGCTGTGTAGTTAATATTGCAAAATCTTTATAACGATGGTGAACATCTACGATTTCATCTAAGGCCTTCGTGATGATAGCTTGGTTTTCCCAAGTGTTGAGATGATCCACTACGATTTGTAGACAACCTTTTTTATACGCAATCTGACCTATTACATGTATTAAAGTGTTTTTTACCCTAGCTGTTTCATCATTTTGAAGTTCTTTTAGCAAGGGTAGTATATCTTGTGGATGTGTACGTCCTCTTAATTCTATGCCATGACATATCTCTCTTCGAATCTCTTTGTCCGGATGATGCAAATATTTCTTCGCCCAAATAAGAGTTGGGTTGGGATTTTTTTCTCCCATTTTCTTAACAGAACCAATTACTGCATTTCTAACAATATGGTGGTTATCAAATAAACCTTGATCAAAGAATTGTACTACAGTTTTGAAATCCGACATTCCAATTTCACCAGCAGCATTTATTGTGGTTTGTCGTACTTTTTCATCTACTGAGTCAAATAATTTTTGCAATGTGTCCAAAATAGTTGGTCGCAAATTTTCATTCTTTTTCCAAATCTTTCCGATTGTTAAATAAGCGGTTTTACGAATATAAGTATCATCATCATCAGCAAAGTAGTTAAGTATATTTTCTATTTCTAGAGTACGTAAATCAGCTAATATAGCATCACTGATTTTGGCGGTCAAAATCAAACGTTCATCTTTATTTAGGTCATAAAATTTTGCCATCTAAAGCTATTTTATCTAATGGTTAAATAAATATAAGAATTCAGACGATAAATTGAATATGAAATCTTTATTGGGGAATAACTTCTAATTGGAATAATTGGCGTACCTTTGCAACTGAAGCAAACTGGTTCTATCGCTGTCCTGTAATGGGAAAGAGGAAAGTCCGGGCAACATAGAGCGACACGCTTCCTAACGGGAAGGATGCCTACGGGTAGACAGAAAGTGCCACAGAGAATATACCGCCATAGGCTAGTCCTGTGGTAAGGGTGAAAATGTGAGGTAAGAGCTCACGGTCTTGTATGGTAACATGCATTACGGTAAACCTCGTGTGTTGAAAAACCAAATAGGTTGTGAGATTCAAAGGCTGCTCGTCTTTTTTTCTTCGGAAAACTCACAATGGGTAGGTTGATGGAGCCTGTGCGCGAGTGCAGGCCTAGATAAATGATAGAAGTCCTTTCTCAAGGATACAGAACCCGGCTTATAAGGTTTGCTTCTTTTTGTTTTTCTCACATATTTTCTTATTTTGTTAACCAATTAAATATACATATATAACTATGGCAACAGTTTTGATTATTGATGACGAACGTCCGATACGCAGTTCACTTCGAGATATTTTGGAGTATGAAGATTATAAAGTATTAGACGTAGATAATGGTGCCGATGGATTAGAAATATTAAAGAAAGAGAAAATTGATCTTGTCCTTTGTGATATTAAAATGAATAAAATGGACGGAATGGAAGTCCTTAGTGTAGCTAAGGAGTTTTCGGATGTGCCAATTATTATGATATCGGGTCATGGAACAATAGAAACTGCAGTAGAGGCAGCGCGCAAAGGAGCTTTTGATTTCTTAGAAAAGCCGTTGGACTTAAATCGATTGCTCATTACTGTTCGTAATGCGCTTGAAAAAGGGACTTTGGTTAAGGAAACTAAAGTTTTAAAGCGTAAAGTTTCGAAAACAAAAGAAATATTAGGTGATTCACAAGGAATCTCCATAATTAAAGATAGTATAGATAAAGTTGCACCTACGGATGCACGTGTTTTAATAACTGGAGCTAATGGTTCTGGAAAAGAGCTGGTTGCGAGATGGTTGCATGAGAAGTCTAATCGTGCGTCTGCTCCTTTGGTAGAAGTTAACTGTGCAGCTATTCCCTCTGAATTAATTGAATCCGAATTGTTTGGGCATGAAAAGGGTTCATTCACATCGGCTGTAAAACAACGTATAGGTAAGTTTGAACAGGCGAGTGGCGGCACATTATTTTTGGATGAGATAGGAGATATGAGTCTATCTGCACAAGCTAAGGTGTTGCGTGCTTTGCAAGAGAATAAAATTACACGTGTAGGAGGGGAGAAAGAAATTTCGGTTGATGTACGTGTTATTGCAGCCACCAATAAGGACTTGTTAAAAGAGATTGATGAAGGTAATTTCCGTATGGATTTGTACCATCGTTTGAGTGTTATTTTAATTCACGTTCCATCCTTAGCACAGCGTCGCGATGATATTCCAATGTTAGCATCTTCTTTCTGTGCAGAAATATGTGAAGATTATAATATTCCAACGAAAGATATTACAAAAGATGCTATGGCGGCTTTACAAGCTTTACCATGGACAGGAAATATTCGAGAACTTCGTAATATGGTGGAGCGTTTGATAATCTTAAGTGGGAAAGAAGTTACTGCTGCAGATGTGAGTATGTTTGCTAATCCTTCTGTTTCGACGCATAATTCGGCTAGTACCGGTTCATCGATGATTGACCTTGATCGTATGGAGAGTTACGAGGACTTTATGAATTTTGCAGAAAATAAATTTTTGACGCATAAATTGAATAAAAATGAAGGTGACATAGGAAGGACAGCGCAAAAAATTGGAATGTCTGAAGCGGAATTGCGAAATAAGCTAAAGTAAATCCAAACAAAAGAGGTTGTGTATATACACAACCTCTTTTGTTTTAATCGTTAAATCTTCTTTTTTGTTTATTGTAGAGAATTATAATAACCCCTACTAAAAGGATAGCACCAATAATAATATACCCAGTTGAAGAACGATGTTCTACTGGTTGTTCTGCTTGAGCCCATCCCAAACTTGTCCATAATGATAAGAAAAAAATGCCACCTAGCTTTCTCATAAAATCAAAATATAATGTTAATGACTAAAACTAATGAATAATCATAACTTAAGCAATTGTTTTAATGAATTTTAACGCTTATTCGTAGCTTCTTATTTTAGGACTCTGTTTTTGTGATTTTTCAGTATTTCTATTACGGTAATTCGGCTAAGAAGTTACCATCTTGATTAATCAAATCACGCTTGTCAATTATTTCTTGAAGATTTATGTATCCAATCACGTATTTGGAATTTTCGCCATAAAAACGTTCTATGATAGACTTGAATTCTATATTTTCTAATACGTCTTCGTCTTGATATCTTAAGTATATTTTCAAGTCGTAATTCGTTGAATAATTTAATTCTTGTGACTCCAAATGCTTTTTATATTCGTAGCGATAGTCGTAACGAAGAGCCGTAATGTCCGAAAGTACAGCAGAGCCTGTCGGGTGACCACCTGCACCTTTACCATAGAAGAATTGCTCATCAGCAAATGCAGCTTTTACCAATACGCCGTTGTTTTCGTTTTCAACGTTATATAAGATGTTATCTTTATTTATAAATCGAGGTAACACATACAACACGACTTCACTATTGCTTATTTCTTTTGCAAACGGAATTAATTTAATTTTTAAATTTTTCTCACGTGCGAAACGAATATCATTGTCATTCAACTTGTCGATTCCAAGATTCAATATCGTTTCCGGATTGACAAATAGACCATAAGCATGTGAAGCGACAATAGTTAATTTATATTTCGGATCATAACCTCCAACATCTAAAATCGGATTAGTCTCGGCAAAGCCTAATTCTTGTGCTTTTTTCAATGCATCACCATAACTTTGTCCTTCGTTGAAAATCTTAGACAAAATGTAATTCGAAGAACCGTTGAAAATTCCACTTACGGAGTGTAAAAGTTCGTTGTCATAATATTCTTCTAGATTACGAATGATTGGAATACTTCCACATACAGCACCTTCGTATAAAAGTGAAGTTCCGTGTTGCTGTTGAATCTCTGTTAATTCCTCAAGGTGAGTCGCAATCATTTTTTTATTAGCAGAAACTACATTTTTGCCCGAGGACAATGCTTTTTTAGTTATCTCAAAAGCAGCATCAGCATCGTCAATAAGTTCTACTACGGTGTTGATCTCTGGATCATCCAAAATAATATTGGCGTCCGTTGTAAATAATTCAGCAGGTAAAGAACGCTTTTTATCTGCATTTTTGATTACGAACTTTTTAATTTCTAAGTTTAAGTTTTTTGTTTTTATAATATCGTATAACCCTTGGCCCACCACACCAAATCCGAACATACCGATAGTAAGTTTCTTACTCATATATAGTTTTAAAATTTCTTTTCCTGTAATAAATCATTATAAAAATCAAATAGTCATAAGACTACTTGATTTTTTCGAAAGCTTGTTCTAAATCAGCTTTAATGTCATCAATATGCTCAATACCCACAGACAAACGTAATAAACCAGCATAAACACCAGCTTTAGCTTGTTCTTCAGCTGATAATTGTTGATGAGTAGTAGCTGCAGGATGTATTATTAAAGATTTGGCGTCGCCAACATTTGCTAAATGACTTACTAATTCTAAAGCATCAATAAATTCATTTGCTTTTTCAGCACTACCTTTTATCGAGAATGATAATACGGCACCATATCCATTCTTCAAATATTTTTGTGCATTCTGATGATAAGGATGGTTTTTTAAACCAGGGTAGCTTACTTTCTCCACTTGCGGATGAGCTTCTAGCCATTGTGCGATTTCTAATGCGTTATCCACGTGGCGTTGTACGCGTAATGACAAAGTTTCAAGACCTTGTAACAATAGGAAAGAATTGAATGGAGACAAAGCAGGTCCGAAATCTCTTAATCCTTCTACACGAGCACGAATAGCAAATTGAATATTGCCAAAAGGACCATTTTCACCGAAGACATCAGAGAAAACTAATCCATGATAGCCTTCAGAAGGTTCAGAAAATTGTTTGAATTTACCATTACCCCAATTGTAGTTACCACCATCGATAATTACGCCTCCAATACTTGTACCGTGACCGCCAATCCATTTTGTAGCAGATTCTACTACGACATTAGCGCCATGTTCTAATGGTTTGAATAAATATCCACCTGCGCCAAATGTGTTATCTACGATTAACGGAAGATCATGTTTGCGGGCTACAGCAGCGATTTTTTCAAAATCTGGGATGTTGTAACTCGGATTACCGATTGTTTCTACGTAGATAGCCTTTGTTTTATCATCGATTAAGCTTTCAATATTGTCTGCATCAGAGTCAGCAGCAAATTTAACGTCTACACCTAATCTCTTGAATGCTACTTTAAATTGATTGTACGTACCGCCATACAAGTTTGCACCTGCAACGAAATTATCCCCACTTTCAAGAATATTATTTAATGCTATAAATTGAGCTGCTTGTCCAGAAGCAACCGCTACAGCAGCAACACCACCTTCCAACAATGCAATTCTTTTTTCGAATACATCTGTAGTCGGGTTCATAATACGCGTATATATATTACCAAATTGCTTTAGCGCAAATAAGTTAGCCCCATGCTCCGCATTTTCGAATACGTATGAAGATGTTTGGTAAATAGGTACAGCTCTAGAACCTGTTGTCGGGTCTACTTCTTGTCCAGCATGAATTTGTAAAGTCTCGAATTTTAAGTTTTTATTCTCTGCCATTTTCTTTTCTTTTTTAGGATTATTAAATATGTATTAAATCATTATTGTCTTGCAATAGATTGGTCGCCGCTCATCATTTCCTAAATTGAAGGAATGTTGAAAAGGACGACTACCGCATTCGAATATGATACAATACGAAATAGTTTAGTAGCAAACCAACACTGTATTTTTTTTCTACAGCAATATATAAATAATTAAATATTGTAAATTTTGTCATAGTCTTTTTCATTTATATGCTCCAAAACAATAAGCTGTTTTAGACAGGATTTGGCACCTTTTCAATCGTTATTGAAGGTTGCCAGTGGGTCATTGAGCCAGTCTCTCGCCACTTCTTTATAAATCAAGACCAATACTGGAAAGGCTTTGATTAGGAATACTCCATAGAGTATTTGACAAATATAGAAGAAATATTATAGAATTAAAATTATTTCAAAAAGAAAGTTCAATCGATGGGATTGAACTTTCTTTAGGTTTGGTCGAATATGTATTGCATAATCTAAAACTTCAAATGCTTAACTGTTAAGCCGTTGTTTATGAGTTGTTTTAGTGCGTCTATCCCTATGTTTAGGTGTGTTTCTACAAACTTTTCTGTAACAGATAGATCTGATGCAGCCGTTTTTACACCTTCAGGTACCATGGGTTGGTCTGAAACTAAAAGTAGTGCGCCAGTTGGAATTTTATTTGCAAATCCTACACTAAAGATAGTTGCGGTTTCCATATCAACAGCCATTGCACGAATCGATTTTAGATATTTTTTAAAAGCTTTGTCGTGCTCCCATACGCGTCTATTGGTTGTATATACAGTACCTGTCCAATAATCTCTTTCGTGATCACGTATGGTTGTTGAAATCGCTTTTTGCAAGGCAAATGAAGGTAGGGAAGGAACTTCTGGTGGAAAATAATCATTTGATGTACCTTCTCCTCGTATTGCTGCAATTGGCAGTATTAATTCACCTACGGCAATTTTTTTCTTCAAACCGCCTGTTTTACCTAAAAACAATACAGCTTTGGGTTCTATCGCTGTTAACAAATCCATTACCGTTGCTGCCATGGGGCTTCCCATGCCGAAGTTGATAATTGTGATGCCATTTGCTGTACAAGCTTGCATGGCTTTATCTTCACCATAAATGGGCGCTTCATCATGCATTGCTGAAAACATCTTTACATATTTAGAGAAGTTCGTTAATAATATATACTCCCCAAATTCCTCTAAAGGTTTGCCAGTGTAGCGCGGTAACCAGTTTTCAACTATTTCGTCTTTTGATTTTAGTCCCGGGGTAATTGGACTTTCTACTGATTTTTGTTTTTTCGTCATACTACAAGTCGTTGTCTAATTGTATATTGCAAAAATCCCTCACTTGATTAGGTGAGGGATTTTTATTATTATGCTACTTTTAACTTTTTGATATCTGATTTTGCAAATTTCTTCTTTGCATAATCGAGTGTTATATGTAACGTTTTGTCCTCACTGGTTTCTTTGCTGGACGGTATTTCAAACATTGCGTCTAGCATTATGGCTTCGCAAATACTTCGCAAACCACGTGCGCCCAATTTGAAGTCCCAAGCTTTGTCTACAATGAAATTATAAACTTCTTTGTCAAATTTTAATTCAACACCTTCGTATTCAAATAACTTTACATATTGCTTAATCAATGCGTTCTTTGGCTCAGTTAAGATACTAAGTAAAGTTTCTTTGTCCAACGGATTTAAATGCGTTAAAACAGGTAGACGACCAATCAATTCTGGTATCAAACCAAAGTTTTTCAAATCTTGCGGTGTGATATATTTGTAAAGATTGTTAATATCCACTTCATCCTCTTCCTCTAACATTTTGAATCCCACAGTTTGTGTTCTCAAACGATTGGCAATCTTTTTTTGAATCCCGTCAAATGCACCACCACAAATAAATAAGATATTACTTGTGTTAACAGATATCATCTTTTGGTCAGGGTGCTTACGACCACCTTGAGGCGGAACATTTACATTAGTTCCTTCTAATATTTTTAATAATGCTTGTTGTACACCTTCTCCAGACACATCACGAGTGATAGAAGGATTGTCACTTTTACGTGCAATTTTATCAATCTCATCAATGTAAATAATACCTCTTTCGGCTGCTGCTACATCATAATCCGCTGCTTGTAGCAAACGTGTCAAAATACTTTCGACATCTTCACCAACGTAACCAGCTTCTGTAAGTACGGTAGCATCTACAATAGAAAAAGGAACATTTAAAATTTTTGCTACTGTTTTCGCTAACAAAGTTTTACCTGTTCCGGTTTCTCCTACGATAATAAGATTGGATTTTTCAATCTCAGTCTCATCAGCAGAAGATTTTTGGTTTAATCTTTTGTAATGATTGTATACAGCTACAGAGATTACTTTTTTCGCTTCATCTTGACCTATTACGTATTGATCTAAGTGTTGCTTAATCTCTAGTGGGCGAATTAGTTTTAACGTTGTCTGTAAAGATTTGTTTTTTCGTTGGTTCAATTCTTCAGCTAAGATTTCTCCTGCTTGAGTTACACAACGATCACAGATATGTGCTCCATCACCAGCAATAAGCATTAAAGCTTCATTTTTGCTGATGCCACAAAAAGAGCACTGTATATCTTTTTGATTTTTACTCATTTTATTTATTGTCTTTTCTTGGTGCTAACACCTCATCAATCATTCCAAATTCTTTGGCTTCTGCGGCTTTCATCCAATAGTCACGATCAGAAGATTTTTCTACCCATTCATAAGACTGACCAGAATGCTCAGAAATAATAGTGTACAATTCTTCTTTTAATTTCATCATTTCACGCAAATTGATTTCCATGTCTGATGCTACCCCTTGCGCGCCTCCTGAAGGTTGGTGAATCATTACACGTGAGTGTCTTAAAGCTGCACGCTTACCTTTAGCTCCTGCTACCAATAACACAGCACCCATAGATGCAGCAATACCAGTACAGATTGTAGCTACGTCAGGTGTAATATATTGCATTGTGTCGTATATACCTAATCCCGCATAAACACTTCCTCCTGGCGAATTGATATAAATTTGAATATCTCTTTTCGCATCTGTCGATTGAAGGAATAACAACTGAGCTTGAATAATGTTTGCAACTTGGTCATTAATTCCATCTCCCAAAAAGATAATACGATCCATCATCAAACGGGAGAAAACGTCCATTTGTGCTACATTCAACTGACGTTCTTCAACAATGTAAGGAGTCAAGTTTGTCGGCATTCTCGTTTCAACTCTTGAAATAAAACCATCTACATGTTGACTGCCAATTCTGTGATGTTTTATTGCATATTTTCTGAACTCGTTTTTATCTATATTCATATGTATAAATTTTTCAATTCCTCTAAATAAAGACTAAATATAACTGCTTTTTATGAAATACAAATAAAATTTATGTCTCTAAAATGTAAATTGGAAGGTCATCAATAAATTGATAACTATTGTCTTCAAAATTTACTTTACAAAAGTAATGATCAATGCCATTGCTTACCAATAATAACGGTATTTTGTGTTTGCTATTGTAAGTACTTATTTGCTCAAAGGTTTTTGCATTAATCTTTACTTCTGGAGCTTTAAATTCTGCTAAAATAATTTTTTCACCTTTGTTATTGTAAATAATTAGATCGGAACGCTTTTGCAAGTCATTCAAAACTAATCCACCCTCGATTTTCATTAATGATTTTGGATACTTTTTGTACTGGTGTAAAAAATGTATCCAATGTTGCCTTACCCATTCTTCTGGTGTTAGTACCAAATTTTTCTTTCGCAATACATCAAAAATGTAAATTTTGTCTTTTATGCGAGAAAGTTTTAGTGAAGTAGGGGGTAAGTTTAATGGAACAGGACTAAACATAGGCAAATATACCAAAATGCATTCGTAAATAGAAATTTGTAAACTTTCATTATTTCACATTTCGAAAATGTTTGGTAATAAATAGTTAATTTCGCAATGTTATGAAAGTACAAGAAATACTTAGCGCTATAAAACAACGCAAATACAAGCCTTTGTATTTGTTGCATGGAGAAGAATCATATTACATTGATGTGATTTCGGATGCTATAGAGAATTCGGTGCTAAATGACGCACAAAAAGGGTTTGATCAAACGATTTTGTATGGAAAGGATGTTGACTTTTCAACGATTATCAGTGCAGCCAAACGTTATCCCATGATGAGTGATCATCAAGTGATTATAATCAAAGAAGCGCAGGGATTGAAATGGAAGGGAGAGGAAGGGGTAGAAATGTTGGCTAAATATGTTGACAATTTAACTCCTACTACCATTCTAGTTTTCGCCTACAAATACGGGAAGTTTGATAAACGGACCAAACTTTTTAAAGCAATTGAAAAGGCAGGGATTGTATTCGAATCCGAAAAGCTGTATGATAATAAAGTAGCACCTTGGATTGTAGACGAAATTCAGCAGCAAGGTCGCAAGATTCATCCGCAAGCTGCGGCTTTGATGGCGGAATATTTAGGTACAGATTTGTCAAAAGTTGCTAATGAAGTTCAAAAGCTTATTCTTAATGTTCCAAAAGAAAGAGAGATTTCTGTACAAGATATCGAACAAAATATTGGTATAAGTAAAGATTTTAATGTTTTCGAACTCAATAATGCATTGGGAAAACGAGATGCGTTGAAGGCTATTCAGATTGTGGATTATTTTGCAGCCAATCCTAAATCTAACCCCGTTGTATTGGTGATGGGTACATTGTACGGCTATTTTTCCAAAGTATTGAAATATCATTATCTCGCTGATAAATCATCACAATCTGCAGCTAGAGAATTGGGTGTGTCGCCATTTTTTGTGAAAGATTATGAATATGCTGCACGTAATTTTAATAAATCGAAATTATTTCATGTGATGACTATTTTAAAAGATTACGATTTAAAATTCAAAGGGTTGGATGCAGGTCCGAATACTTCAGATGGTGATTTGTTGCGTGAAATGATTTTTAAGATTCTAAACTAAATTTACTATTATATATGAAAAAAATCTTACTTGCTTTAGTATTGATAAGTTCTTCACTTGCGTTGAAAGCACAATCTTCCATGTATACGATTATACAAGGTGGCGGAAATTTAGGTTTCGCTAATGAAGGGTATGAAGGTGCTTTTAATGGGTATTCAGCTCATTTTATTTTTGGTAAAAATTTTAATGATCAAGCTTACTTGGGACTTGGAATAGGGAATGAAAGATTTAAGGGGACTTATGAGCATCTAGAAGTAGGGCAATTTGATGGAGTAATTCATAAATACAATTACGATCAAAATTTATTTCCAATTTTCGTAGATGGACGTTTGCCATTTGGTGAGTTTAATGAAAGTTCAAAGATTGGTATTTTAGCAAATGCAGGTTATGCACCGAAGTTAAGCGCACAGTACGATAAAGGCTTTTTGTTTAAAGCAGGTTTTTTTTATTTGCATGAGACACCAGGCAAAACCAATTGGACTGTTTCTGGAGCATATGGCTATCAGCAATTGACCAAAAATATTTTTATGAAAGATTTTCAACACCAGCATTTTAATATTTCTGTTGGTTTAATGTTTAAATAGGATGAAAGACGGAAAAACGAGAGCAGATATCAAGCCAGGTGTGTTGGTGAATATTGTGTTAAAAAAAGATCAAAGAAGTGGTCTTTTGACCGAAGGGATAGTGAAAGATTTGTTGACATCAGCAGCTTTTCATCATCGAGGTATCAAGGTGCGATTGACCGATGGTCAAATCGGAAGAGTGCAGGAAGTGATAGAAGACGACTTTTAGTTTGGTTCATTGATGAAATCAATATTTTTACATTTTACTTTTTAGTTTTTGATTTTATTTCTACCTTTGTCCCTCGTGAAATTTGATACTTTTGATCCGGTAAATATTGTTTTCAACTTCAATGCAATCATTGAAATATCATATTTTTGATACATTTAGCCCATTTGGGCTTTTTTTGTGTCTAAAAAGTTCGAAAGTAAATACACTACATAATGAATAATTTATTTTTTACAATATAAAAATGACCAGCTACAGTAAATTACCCGCAATTTTAGTTTTAGAAGATGGTACTGTTTTTCATGGTAAAGCTGCCGGAAAGATAGGAACAACTACTGGTGAGATTTGTTTCAATACAGGTACAACAGGTTACCAAGAAATCTTTACTGATCCTTCATATTACGGACAAATCATGGTTACCACCAATGCACATATTGGAAACTATGGAATTGATGAAGATGATGCTGAATCTAACAAAATTCAAATTGCTGGATTAGTTTGTAAAAACTATAACATTAACTATAGCCGTAAGATGGCAGATAGTTCTATCCAAACGTATTTTGAAGAGGAAAATCTAGTAGGTATCTCAGATATCGATACACGTTCTTTGGTGCGCTATATCCGTGACAAAGGGGCGATGAATGCAATTATCTCCTCAGAAAATTTGGATGCTGAATCATTAAAAGCGGAATTGACAAAGGTACCTTCGATGGCAGGTTTGGAGTTGTCGTCTATAGTGACAACTAAAGAACCATATTTCTACGGAGATGAAGATGCAACGGTTCGTATCGCAGTGTTGGATTTAGGTATCAAACGTAATATTTTAAGAAACTTTGATGCGCGTCAAGTGTATGCGAAAGTATTCCCAGCGAAGACAACTTTTGCTGAAATGGAAGCTTGGGGAGCAGACGGTTACTTTATCTCTAACGGCCCTGGCGATCCAGCTGCTGCAGATTACGCCATCCAAACGGTAAAAGAAATCTTAGCTGCTGACAAACCAATGTTTGGTATTTGTTTAGGTCACCAAATTTTAGCTCTAGCAAATGGAATTCGTACGCAAAAAATGTTTAATGGTCACCGTGGTATCAATCACCCAGTTAAAAACATTATTGCTAACCGTTGTGAAATTACTTCACAAAACCACGGTTTCGGTGTGGTAAGAGAAGATATCGAGAATTCGGATAATATTGAAGTAACACATATCAACTTGAATGATAACTCTATCGAAGGTATTCGTGTGAAAGGTAAAAAAGCTTTCTCTGTACAATATCACCCAGAGTCATCTCCAGGTCCTCACGATTCTCGTTATTTGTTTGACGATTTCATTAGCATGGTTAAAGGATAAATATCTATTGTATTATATTTAAAAGCTCAACATTATAAATGTTGAGCTTTTTTGTTGCTAATTATTATTGCTAATAAAATAATCCTCAAGCAAAAGCTTAAGGATTTTTAAATGTATATCAGTTGTATCTGAAAAGGTTTACTTTTCTTTTTCTTCGTTAACATCTGTTGAAACAGAGTCGTCGTTATTAGGGGTTGCACCTTTTACTACGATTTCATTTTTCTCTGTATCTAAATCTACAGTAAGCAAAGCATTAGATTTCAATTCACCTTTCAGAATTTCTTCTGCAATAGGATCTTCTAAATATTTCTGAATTGCACGCTTCAAAGGTCTAGCACCAAAGTTGGTGTCATAACCCTTCTCTGCAATATAATCTTTCGCTTTATCAGTTAATTGGATCGTATGTCCCAATGATTCGATACGGCCAAATAATGATTTCAATTCAATATCAATGATTTTGAAGATATTTTCTTTTGTCAACGAATTGAATACAATTACATCATCCACACGGTTCAAAAATTCAGGAGCAAAAGCACGTTTTAAAGCGGTTTCAATTACACCTCTTGAATGTGCATCTGCTTGATTTTCTTTTGCAGCAGTGGTAAAACCAACACCTTGACCAAATTCTTTCAATTGACGTACACCAATGTTAGACGTCATGATGATAATCGTATTTCTAAAATCTACACGACGACCTAGTGAGTCAGTCAACTGTCCTTCGTCCAGTACTTGCAACAATAAGTTGAATACATCTGGGTGAGCTTTCTCAATCTCATCCAATAGAACTACGGAATAAGGTTTGCGACGTACTTTCTCCGTCAATTGACCACCTTCTTCATAACCTACATATCCTGGAGGCGCGCCAACCAAGCGAGATACAGCGAATTTTTCCATGTACTCACTCATGTCCACTTGAATCAATGAGTCTTCTGAATCAAACATGAATCGTGCTAATTCTTTCGCTAACTCCGTTTTACCTACTCCTGTAGGTCCTAAGAAAATGAAAGAACCAATTGGCTTCTTCGGATCTTTCAACCCTGCGCGTGTACGTTGTATCGCTTTTACCAATTTTTGGACAGCATCGTCTTGACCAATGATACGACCTTTCATCGATTCGCCCATATTCAATAGCTTTTGGCTATCAGTTTGACTTACTCTTTGAACAGGAATACCCGTCATCATGGATACAACTTCCGCTACATTATCTTCCG
Organism: Sphingobacterium bovistauri; assembly: GCF_020295405.1. GTDB lineage: Bacteria > Bacteroidota > Bacteroidia > Sphingobacteriales > Sphingobacteriaceae > Sphingobacterium > Sphingobacterium bovistauri. The sequence continues at coordinate 55,674 of NZ_JADEYP010000012.1, read as the reverse complement.
TTACGGTATAACGTTTGGTCTTCGTTTCCGCTTCCCAAGCTGTTTTTTCTTTTTCTAGCTCTTCAAGAAGTTTTTTCTCTGTATCACGCAATTTCGCTGCTTCTTCGTATTTCTGCGAACGAACAACTTTATTTTTTTCCACCTTAACTTCTTCAATCTTCTCTTCGATATCGATAATCGCTTGAGGTACGTGAATATTTGTCAAGTGAACGCGAGAACCAGCTTCATCCAAAGCATCTATAGCTTTATCTGGTAAAAAACGATCTGTGATATATCGTGTTGTTAACGTAACACAAGCTAGTAAAGCTTCTGGCGTGTAGTTTACATTATGGTGTTCTTCGTACTTATCTTTAATACGATTTAGGATTTCCAATGTCTCATCGTGCGAAGCAGGTTCAATCATTACCTTTTGGAAACGACGATCTAAAGCTCCATCTTTCTCAATAAATTGACGATACTCGTCTAAAGTAGTAGCACCAATACATTGAATTTCTCCCCGAGCCAAAGCAGGTTTGAACATATTAGAAGCGTCTAAAGAACCTGATGCTCCACCAGCACCCACGATTGTGTGAATCTCATCAATAAATAAGATGACATCTGGTGATTTTTCCAATTCATTCATTACCGCTTTCATCCGTTCTTCGAATTGACCGCGGTATTTTGTACCAGCTACTAACGATGCTAAATCTAGTGTTACAACTCGTTTGTTGAACAATACACGTGACACTTTGCGTTGTACAATACGTAAAGCTAATCCTTCAGCAATAGCTGATTTACCAACTCCAGGTTCACCGATTAGAATAGGGTTGTTTTTCTTGCGACGTGATAAGATTTGTGAAACGCGTTCAATTTCTTTTTCACGACCTACAATTGGATCCAATTTACCTTCCTCGGCAGCACGTGTCAAATCACGACCAAAATTATCTAGAACTGGAGTCTTCGACTTGATATCCGATACTTTTTTAGGAGCGGAGAAGTTTTCTTGCTCTTCGTAATCATCATCAGGTGTAGAAGAACCCGAAGCTTCGTCTGTGATTGATGTTTTATTTTGCTCTACTTCATTTTTGAATAAGTCATAACTAACTCCATATTGCTGCAAAATCTGCGAAGCAATATTGTCTTCGTCTCGTAAAATCGCGAGGAGAAGATGTTCAGTGCCAATAATGTCTGATTTGAAGATTTTGGCTTCTAAATATGTTATTTTAAGGACTTTTTCAGCTTGTTTCGTTAGAGGTACAGATCCTATAGGTGTTCTTGATACCGAAGATCCTTTGACAGCATCTTCTACAGATTGTCTTATTGCAACTGTATCAAGATTAAGATTTCTAAGAATTTTGATAGCTATACCATCACCTTCACGAATAAGTCCAAGTAATAAATGCTCTGTTCCAATATAATCATGGCGAAGACGTAAAGCTTCTTCGCGACTATAGGAAATTACATCTTTTACTCTTGGTGAAAATTTTGCTTCCATTTAATTACCTTTCTTTAAATTAATAGGTGAGGATTTCTATAAAAGTATGAAATTATTGAGAAAACCGCACTTATATTTCTAAAAGAAATTATCAACAATTAAGCCATAGTATTTTCAAGTCAAAATGACAGATGTTAGAATTTCTTGTGTTTTTTAAGTAGAGGTTGGATGTAAGTTTATATTTAAATAAGGTTTGGTTTGAAGAGTATTTGATATATAAAGTATACTAACAGCCCTATTATCTTTATAAGAACTGTTAGTATTGTATGTATTCAAAATAAAGTGGACAATCACTTAGAGTGAGTTTTGTTTTATAAATCTATTAATTTTTGATTAAGATATTGAGTTTTTCTTTCATTTAAAGTTCTTGTTTTTATTTCCTTTCGTCTTTTCAAGATCAATTCACCTCGTCCATAATAGACATCAGCCGGAGTTAGATTGTTTAAAGATTCGTGGTAACGCTCGTTGTTGTATTTTTTCACGAACTTTTCTAAAGCTGCTTCTAATTCTTCGGGACAATAATATTTATCCAGTTTAACGACATTTTTCATCGTTCGATGATAGCGTTCAATCTTACCTTGCGTTTGCGGATGTCCTGGTTTACCATGAACTTGTTTCATATTTAATTCATCATTCAGTTATTTTCCCAACTCGGTAGATACGTAACAAGCACCGTTATCAGACAGTAATTTTGGTTTTGTTTTGGTCTTCAGCTTTGCTTTAATAATCGCCTTATCTACAGTTCTCTTTACATCTTGCGCTTTCATAGTACTGCATAATTCCCAGTGAATGATATAGCGACTGTAATCATCCAAAATCGTACTGAGGTAATAATATCCCCAACCAATGATTTTGAAGTAAGTGAAATCCGTTTGCCACATTTGATGTACAAAGGCTGTCTTATCCTTGAATTCATTCGAAGCTGATAGTAAAATATGGCTTGGAGCTGTTGTAAGTCCTCTTTCTTTGAGAATTCTATATACACTGGATTCGGAAATGAACACTTGTTGTTCGTCGGTGATATAATGTGCGAGCTCACGACTAGAGAGATCTTCTTTATCCAAAGCAATTTCCACTACCATTTCTTTGACCTCTGGTGGAATAGAATTCCATTGTCTTCGATTTGTTTTAGCTTTGGATTGAAGGCCTAAATATCCATCTTTCAAATAACAATTGTACCACTTGTAAAAGGTACTTCGAGCAATACCAAACTCTTTTAGAGTACGTTTAATGCCGATTTCTGAACGTGTAACGGACTGGATAATCTCGTACTTTTCTGCTGCTGTGATACGCATAAACTTCTTATATTTTGTGCTTAATCCAGCAAATCCAAGCTTTTTTTTACGATATCATAACGCAGAACCAAATCGGCGACAATTTCCTTTAAACGAGTGTTCTCTTGCTTTAATTCCATCACCTCATCACTCGTTGCTTCTCGTGTTAAATCGCCCTCTAGTCGCTTTTTTCCCGCTTCAAGGAATTCTTTGTTCCATTTATAGAATTGCGATTCATTAATATTATGCCTGCGACATAGTTCCGATACCGATACCTCTGCCCGTAAGGCTTCCATAATGATCATGATTTTTTGTTCTGCTGTAAAGATTCTTCTGGTCTTGCGACGAATGTCTTTGATGAAGTTTTCTGGACTACTTTTTCTTGGTCTTCCCATATTACTAAAGTTAAGTGTTTTTGAATAAAACACTCTCTTAGTTAAGATTCAAACGTGTCCACTTTTTGCTGACGATTTACAACTCCAACTTGCTGTTCTCATAACTTGTCGGAGCAATATTAAGCTCATCTAAATAAATATGGAGTTGATTGTCAACTTGATCGACTTCTAAAATCTGAAAATATTCCAAAAGCCCTTCGGGCATCAATTAGGATAGTAATTTACGTTCGGCTTCTTGCAAGGGATATCTGTATTAAGGATACTAAATTAAGAAATTTTTAACACTCCCCCCAAGAATTCAGCTTGATCCCATATTCTGATGTAAATATTTTTTGTATGGAATAAAAAAAGCCTCGAACTATCGAGGCTTTTTCTGTGGTGCCAGCTGGATTCGAACCAGCGACACAAGGATTTTCAGTCCTTTGCTCTACCAACTGAGCTATGGCACCTTATGCAGGTGTTGCCTCATCTTGTTTGATTGACAACCTTACAAAGGTAGTATTCTTCGTTGATTTTACAAATTATTGATTGGTAGTATTTACTAATTCTCAGAAAATGAATTGAATAAATTTAAGGTTTTGAGAATTACAATTTGATTTTGAACGAGTGTAATGATCTTGTTATTTTATACGTTTGTGCTTTAATGATTGTGAAATTGTTTCTTTAAATATTTTAGAGATTATTTCTTATCATTTCAATCTTAGTTGATATTTCGTTTAATGTTTTATCAGCCTCTAAATAAGCACCCGCGGATTTAAATCTGATATAACCATTTTTGTCAATTATTACTTTGTATGGAATTCCTGTAGCCCCATATTTATTAGATATGTAATAATCCTTTTCGGTTTTGTCGTCAAAAAGTACATTAAAGGTGTAATTATTTTTAGTGATAAACTCTTGAACTACAGTTTTATAATCGCTGTCTTTTTCCCATGTATCAATAAACAAGAATTCAATATCATTATCGTTTTTGTATAAATCAACTAGTTTTTGCATTGCAGGAAATGATTTTTTACAAGGCCCACACCAAGTTGCCCAAAAATCTAATACAATTATTTTCCCTCTAAGATCTGATAAGTTAACCGAATCGCCGTTTAAGTTTTTTAAATTAAAATTTAAAGCGCTTTCTTTTATAATGTCCTTTTTATAATATTCAATTTCCTTTTGAATTCTGGTGTTCTCAATTGTGCTATAATAATTTTCAAAAAGTTTATCGTCATTGTTTATTTTTACATAAATAGACCGTAGGGAATCTTTCAGTGTAGAATTTCTTCCCTTTTTAATAATTATTTCTTCAAGTTTTGATAGTGCGTCATTATATTTTTTTTGATTTTTATATTCATTGACTAGTAATAGTCCTATCGATGCATCCAAGTTATCCTCTGTATCTAAATGAGTATTTACAATAAGTTTGGCTTCTTCTATTTTCCCAGTTTTTATGAGACTTTCGACATGCATCGGTACTATATATCGAGTGAATGTTGATTTTAAAACACTGTCTTTTTGAATTATATTATTGTAATCTTCTAAAATATCCACCAATAATGTGTACTCCTTATCGGAGTGTAATTTTTTTACTAAACTCCATGCTTTATGTGGGTATTTTAAATCTTTTTTAGTTTTGCTGATATATTCCAGCGTTTTGTCAATATTTTTTTCGTTATAAAACAGTAAAGCTAGTTTTAGGTTTGGATCATCATCGACATAAGTGTCTTCGTTTGAGTTGCTATCAAAGTATTTACTTATGAATAGATTATACTTTTTTTCAATACCCTCCGCTGTCAATGATTTATCTTTAAATACATGATCTAGATCTATCGATTTTTCTAGAATTCCCTTTGGGAATTTTTTAATAATTTTATTTTTAATTCTTTCTGCTGATATATTATCTTTTAGTATATCCCTATATAGCTCTAAAGAATAATTTGCAAATTCTTCTTTAGAGCTATTTGATAGTATATCTGCCTCTTTTTTTATATTTTTTTTTCCTAAGTCATCAGTTTCTATTTTATTAATATGTTCTATTATATCATGTAATGTAATGTTGCTTTTGGAAGCAATCTGCGATTTAAGACTATGACTAATTATTATTAGTGCAATAATTAAATGATAAGCTTTTGAGTTCATATTTTAAGGATTAGAATATTTTATTTAATTATTGGGTTGAGGTTCTGTTAGAATCAATTCAATTTTAGCTGACATTTCGCTTACAATGCTATTTATATTTGAGGATGATCCAGATGATTCAAATCGAATAAACCCATTTTGATCAATCACCACTTTGTGAGGGATTCCACGGACACCATAAGATGTGGCTATAGCATTTACAGGGGTATTTGAATTGTCAAATAATACATTGAAGAGGTAATTGTTATTTTTTAGAAAAGTTTTTACTTTTTCCTGCGGATTTATATCACTTTCCCATGTGTTTACGAAAATAAACTTAATACGATCGTCATCTTTGTATTTTTCTATGGATGCTTGCATACCTGGAAAGGATTGTATACAAGGGGAGCACCACGTCGCCCAAAAATCCAAAATTACAATTTTGCCCTTCAAATCAGACAGCGAAACTTTTTGTCCATTCAAATCTTCTAAAGTGAAATCAGGCGCAGTTTTTTTGATCATTTTGCCTCTAAAAGAATCGATTGCTTTTTTGTCAAAAACTGCTGTTAAGTTTTGAATATATACTCCAAATCCTTGGTCAGTATTGTTTTCTTTAATATAAATATTCTTTAAAATATCTTCTGATTCTGAGTCTGTTCCATGATTTTTTAAAATATATTCAAGTATATCTTTTGCTTTATTGATTTGATTCGTGTGATAGTATGCTGATGCTTGTTTATCCGCGAACAAGCTGCCGTTTAATAAATTAGGATTTGTGCTATCAAATTGTTTAAATAAATTGACAATTCTTTCATAGTCTTGTGTATCATAGGCTAAATTAATATATGTTTTAACATAGTCATTAATACTATATTCTTGGTTGTCATTTCTTACCTCTTCGATTACTGTATCTAATAATTCCAATATAATTTTTTTATCGACATTAGAAGTATTCATTTGTTTTGCAATAGACAAATGTAAATTACTATAGTCATGTCGCTTTTTGGGCTGGGAAATTATTAGGTCATTTATATGATAATAGGCGGACTTTGTGTTACCTTCAATAAAATATAGTAATATAAGCTTTCTTTTATATATACTGAATGAAGATCCAATATTTTCATTTTTCTTTATATTGAATTGCCTACTAAATTGTTTGTAACTTTTAATAATGTCTTTTGAGGATTTTGTGTTTTTAATAATTAAACTCATAGCGAGCTCCTGGCTTGCATTTCCTTTAGGGAATTTTTTAAATACTGACTCACGCAATTCCTCTTTTTTAGCACGGTCAAAAATTGTATACATATATAATGAATATATCTTTTCGTCATTACTATTAAGTATTTCATCATTAAAACTTTCTAGTTTTTTGATTGCTTCCTCAGTGTAAGTCTCATCTAGATTATTTTTTCCTATAATATTTTCTTTATTGTTCAATATGGATCTTATATCCTTTAAAATATTTTCATATCTTTCATTGTTTTGAGTCTGAGCATTAATTCTTATTGTAGTAATTAGGAATAATAAAATCATTCCAGTTATTGATAAGGATCTCATATGTTTTAAATTTGTCTTTGTAAATTAATATGTTTTTTAGTTCTACCTATTCATAAGCAGATATTTCATTTAGACCGGTATAATTAGCTGTATGTTTGTTTATTACAAATTTGAAATATCGATTGTTAACTTTGTTTCTGAAAGAGAAATATTTAAAATCAGGTGAAGATGAACTTGAAGATGATGATGTTAAACTTCCAATATATATACCTTGATATGTCCAATTAATGTTATCATTACTACTGTATATGTCCATTTCTAATATGTTTTCAGTCCTGTATGTATAATTAGGGACGATTTCGAAGCCTTTAATAGAATGTATTTTCCCTAAGTCTAATATTAACCAATGTGGTTTTGGTGTTGTTTTCGAACTCCAAGTAGTGGTGTTATTGTTGTCGATAGCTCTTTCTTTTAAACTATTTTGATTATATTCAGATGATACTTGTATTGACCAATCTTTCTTATTAATTGGGTTTCCATTAATTTTTTCATTATCATTTATTATATCATTCCTCCAAATTCTTATATAATAAGTTGGTGAGTTATTTAAATTTTTAATTTTAAGTGGTAATATATAGCTTTTAGATTCATCTATTTTGCTATAATCATTGATCACGAATACACTTTTAATGTTATTATTCGTTTCATTTGCTGGAAATGAAACTGACGTTTTTAATGAGTATGAGTCTTTAGGTAGTGCTATATAATTTCCTCCAGATTTAGAATTGTATTCTTCAATTGACTGTTTTGAACTTAAATCTTCAAGCTCTATTGCTATGTCCTTTGATACTCTAGTTGATATTTTAAAGTCAAAATTATAAGCAAGGTTTTTGTCATCAAGGTCAAAAAAAGTATTTTCAATACTTATAATTATATTATTCACAATTCTGAATGAAAATATGTAATATATTATGTTACTTTTTAATTTGATATTAGATGAAGTGGTTGAAAACACAATTGGTACTAAATATTTATATGTTTTGTTTGTAGCAGGAAATGTAGTGAAATCATTTAGTTTGATTTTAAGTGAATCTGAAGTTATAGTTTGACCTTGTTTCAATAATAATTTCCCATCGTTGATTACTTTAAATAATTTTTCATCAGTCAATGGTAAAGCATTGGTGTGATAAATGCTATCGAATATTTCAAATAAGGCAGGGTCATAACTTATTTTACCCGTAATATAAGTATCCTCTGCATTAGCTTTATCCACTATTGCTGGTAATCCAGGGTATGATCTGGAGTCTATATATGCACCCATGTTAAATAAAACAGAGTCATAATTATTTGACGGCACGTATTGGTAATTAGATAAACTACTTACTACTTGAGCGTATAAATCATCTCTTATTAAAGATTCTTTTTTGCACGAGAATATTGAAAGAAGAAGGATGAAAAATGAAATTTTATATATATTATTCATGTTGCTTTATGTTAGGGTTTCCTAATAATAAATTATCAGAGAAGGGGATTAATAATTTGTTGTTGCTAGAAGATATAGATACTCTTGGAGTACCATCATCTGTTGTCCTACTGATAGTTGTATGGTTATTTTCTAATGCTGCTAATCTCTTGATATCAAATAATCGCACGCCACCATGGAAAGCTAACTCTCTTCGTCTTTCTTTGAGTACTAAATCCAAAACACTATTACTATGATATTTAATTGATATAAAATTTTCAGGGGAGAATCGATTTATTCTTAATTCGTTTAATAGTTCTACTGCATCTTGATGATTGTTGGCTCTAGTTAAACATTCTGCTTTAATTAGCATCATTTCCGGCACATTTATTCCATAGTCGAAGTATAAATCTTTCGTAGAAAATGGTCTAATACTCGGTTGTATATTATCAGATTCGGAATATTTGACTAGAAGTCTTAAATCATTTTTTTCAAAAGTATTTTCCAAATCTTTGCTTATGTATGGTAACTTATTATCAGATAATACGAAATCTTTGTCATTACCTATTTTTTGAAATATTACTTCATCATTTTTAGAATTAAATTCAACTAGAGTTTTAGGGTAATTAAATAGCGGAAGAAACAAATCATTGTAGTTATATAATGAGTTCTTAATTACTAATGCTTTATCCGCATATACTAAAGCATTTTCAAAATCATTCATGTACAGATATGTTCTTGCTAGTAGAGCGTATGCAGCTGCTTTACCTGGATGTAATATGTCTTTCCCGAAATTTTCTAATGAATTTGTGTTTATCACATTGTTTATGTCCGTAATTATTTGTTTGTAAATGGTTTCTACGGTTTCTTGTTTAGGCAGTAACACATTTGGCTCTAAGACTAATGGGATGGATAAGTCTGTCTTAGAAGTTGTTGAATTATAGGCTGCTCCATATATATTTACTAATTGTAAATATATATACGCTCGTTGAATTAATGCTTCAGACTTTACGATTTCCTTTTTATCAGGAATTGATTGTGAGATGGCAACATCAATATTTTGAAGTATAAAATTCAACTGAAGAATTTGTTTATAGGATGTGTTATACATATAGTCAGGTAGATCTGACCATATGTTTTTTTTCCACTCATATGCATTTAAAATAAATTCTTTTCGTGTGTTATTATACATAGCATCTGAGATGTATATATCATCACTTACTAGATCTGCTACAAAATAATTAGGAGAAGCGAACGTGGTCGAATTTAGCATTTCTTCGTAATCTTCTACATATTTCGGAGTTACTGATGTTGAGTTTTGAAACGTAGTATCAAAGAATTTTTCACAGGATGTAGTCAAGTGAACTAAACATGTAAAAAATATATATGTTTTTAATTTTAATATAGTTTTCATTTTTAGAAATTAACGTTTAGGGAAAAAATGTACTGTTTTGGTTGTTGAGGGATAAGTTTTCCGACATTCGTGATGGCTTCAGGATCAATACCGTAATTATTTTTAGCCCATAAGCCTACATTCATCATTTGAAATGATAGGGTGAGCGCGTTAAGCCTAAGGTTTTGAAGCATATTTTTAGGGAACGTGTATCCCAATTGTATTTCACGAAGTCTAATGTGATCTGCTGGTAAAATGCTGTTGTCTGAATTTTGAGTTACTAAGGTTCGGTAGTAACTCTGTTGCATAATTTTTGGTACGTCGGTATTTAGCTCATCTCCACTTTCACTCCATCTTTCCCTCATTAGTTTATCCGAATCTAAAACGTCAGTAGGGGCAGGAATATATCTCCGCATCACATGACCCAAGTTGAAGATTATTCTACCTGATGCAAAAAAACCATTGTATTCAAATGAAGGATTAACACCTCCACTCCATGGAGCTCTGCTTAACCCACTATTTACTATTTTTATGGTTGTATCTGCTAAGGTGTATGTTTTGCTTCTATCACCATCAAATGTTAGTTTATTATCATTGGTGGAATATATTTGAGGATGTCCTTGCTCGTTTAAGCCTGCCCAAGAAAAGCTTCGTAAAATGTTTTGATTAGCGCCATTGTATTGTAGAGTTAATGGATTAGTGGTATTTAATTTTCTTGCTGTAGGCAGGCCATCTACTGATGATTGATTATATGTACCCACTATGTTCATACGCCACCCTAATTTATTGACTCCCGCTTTAAGGATTTCAGTATTTAATCCAAAAGTCATTCCTTCATTTTTAGATCGACCACCAAACCAAATGTTTGTTGTTAAACCTGTAGTAGGGTCTACTGGTACAATTCCAGAAAAGGAAAGTCCTGTTAATTGGGTGTTGTAATACCGACTTTCTAATGTAATTCGATTTTCTAAGAATCCTAAGGTTAGAACAATGTTTCTATTGCTCGATGATTCTCGTCTTTGTCCTAAAGCACTTGGCGAAATACCAATCGCATTTGGATCTAAGCTAGTATTTAGTCCTAATATTAGTTTTTGTATTGGACTTAAATTGACTAAGGATAGATTAATCGCGAAATTGCTTATTCCAAATTTGTTGACAGCATTTGTATAAGATATATTTCCAGATATATTTCCTTTCTCATCAAAAGGTTGAAAATAATTGGCATTCATAACCAATGCGCCCTTTAATAAGCCTAAACTGATATCAGACAATATATTTCTGTTAGTGCCATTTTGGTGTTGGGTCATATCAAAATTATTAATGACAATAGCTCTGACAGATTCTTTCCATTCTAACTGAGATATATAGTTTCCTCTTATGCCTTGCTGCGTTAAATCAGATGTTTTTAGCTCTTTAAATCCTGTCTTGAAGGTGAAGTGATTAAAAATTCCCTTATTCTTGAAGTATAAGTTCAATATATCTAGAGTAGCATCTAATGTAGAGAGAGAGGTTTGCGTATATGACGGTGAGACATATGGTCTCGGAAAATATGAATAAGTCTTAGTTGCATCAATCTGTAAAAAATTATCTAATTGATAGGATATTTTACCATTGAAACCGAGGTTTTTATCATTATACGCGCTTGCTGCATTTATATTTAATAAGTTGTCAGTGCGTATCAGACCGTTAACAACAGAATTGATTGACTTTGTGTTGTCAGATACAATAGGCAAGCCATGGCTATATTCGTCATTGTATCCATAAATTGTCTGATAAGGGATCCCTTCAGTATTAGTGCTTGAGCCTGTACCTCCTACAAAAAAGCTAATTTTATTTCTGTTATTTATTTGGTATCTATATTTAAGAGAAGCTCTTAAATCCCAATTGTCTTTATTTTCATCTGTCCTTCTGAGGATACCACCATATGGAATCATATAGGTACTAGCCGTTTTGAGAGAAGTAGTATTTATGTATTCCCTATATAAGTTTATCTGATTTCTAGTTGAACTGTGATTTTCCCCTGTGTAATTATTAGATTTCGCCTTTTCAATAAAGAATTTACCTCCAAGATCAAAGTCTAGATTTTTTGTAATGTTCCAATTTAGGTTTAATAATGTTTGGTAATTATTCAAAATTCTTTTATTGTCACTAGCGTTCGCATCCTCAATAGCATTTTTTCCATTATCTAGAAACCCTCTTGTTATATTCACATCATTTAGCGCTTTTGAGAATGTGCCTGTAGAATAGTCGTATACATAATTTCCATTCTGGTCGAGCAATAATTGGTATGGGTCGAAATTATTTGGGATTTCGAATTGAGATGAGTGACCTAGTTCTTTGTTATAGGTCACAAATAATTTTGCTTTCAGATTCCCGTCTAATAGGTTGAAATTGTTTTGTAATGACAAGCCATATCTGCTTTCACTATTTCTAATGGTGTTTAATTTGTCATAAGCATATAGTCCTGAGAATACAGCATTGTATTTTTCGGTGCCTCCTGATATAGACAGACTGTGGTTTTGTCTCACTGCAGGTCTATAGAGAGAGTTGATTTGTTCATAGTTTGAGATGCTTGACAAAGAATCCCATTTTGTCTTAAACATATCTTCTGTAATCATTTTCTTATCCAACTCATATAGCAATTGTTTTGCTGGAACGAAATTATGATTCACTCCACTCAAATTAGCGTTGAATAGCAGCTTGTTGTCATACAGTTCTTTATAAAAGTCTAGCACGTCTTGGCTTGAAACCAAATTCAAATTTTCAGGACTATTATCACTTTTGTTCGAAATGTATACGTTTGAACTGTAATCAAAACTTAATTTGCCAGCTGTACCTTGTTTGGAAGTGATTTTTATGATTCCATTCATCGCATCGGGGCCCCACTTAGCACATTCCAGTGGATCTCGTATGATTTCGACAGTCTCTATATTGTTTAATGGAAAATTTTCAGGAATTTTACTTTGAACAAATCCATCTATTACTAATAGCAAACTTTTGTTGTCAATTCCGCTCGCTCCTAACATTTCAAATTGTAAACCATTATCTTTAGTTGATGTGCTTGAAGATAAGCGATTACTCCCTTGAGTGCCACGACTTGTGGATTCATTTATATAATCTTGATAGGTTTGATGTCCAGCGTTTGTCGAAATATAATCTGTATTATAAAAATGAGGGTTTGTGACTTTGGGAAAAATATTATAATTTTTAATATTATAAAATTCTTCCTCTGTTAGAAATCTCATTTTATACGTTGCTGCTGACTGAAAATCAGATATCGTATATTCTACTTCTGTTTTCAAATCTCTTTTTACAGTCAATCCAGGTACAGTTCCTTCTAGGATTTGACCTAGATTGAGGTGTTTGCGGTTGGTCAAATCGATTTTAACGCTAGGGACTGCTTGGGCGGAGATGTTAATTTCTTCAATCTCATTATTTTTGGTTTCAAGCTGGATAACTAAGTCTTGATTCTCTCTGATTTTTCTAGCAGGGATTTTGACTGTATTATAACCCAGCATAGAGATTTCGATGTCTTCAATTTTGTCACCTAGAGTGAGTTTAAATTCTCCTTTATCATTGGTTTTAGTCGCATGTTTTCTGTCTTTTGATCTGATATTTGCCCCAACTATTGGTTTCCCGTCAATAGTTAGCACATTTCCTTTAATGATAATTTGTTGATATTTATCGGTGGTTACTTCGGCTTTTACTCCATCAATTGGGATGACAAATTGAATAGTTAGGGTTATAAATACTAGTGCTAATTTTTTTTTGAAGGAAATACAGCTATTCACTTTATTCCTGTCTTTACTTTTAGTAAACATATTGTATTGGTTAGTTGATCGGATTGCTTGATAGGTAAAAGTATGTATTTTTTTGTTAACAACAGTGATTAATATATTTTATTAGTTAAAAATATGTCAACTTCCGTATTTTTTTTGGTAAAAGTGTTTTTTAGTAAAGGTATTTTTGTATTTATGATGTTTTTTTTGTGAATATGAAAGTATTTTAGACTATTTAATATTGGGCTTTATTTAGTTATCTTTGACTAACGAAAAACAAGAGCGCATTTCAGTATAAAATATTCATATGTCTGACGAAAAAATAATCTTTTCGATGGCTGGCGTAAACAAAATTTACCCACCTCAAAAACAAGTATTAAAAAACATTTATCTATCATTTTTCTACGGAGCGAAAATTGGTGTAATTGGTCTCAATGGATCTGGTAAATCTTCTTTGTTGAAAATTATTGCTGGATTGGATAAATCATACCAAGGCGAAGTCGTATTTTCTCCTGGATATTCAGTGGGGTATTTGGCGCAAGAGCCTATATTGGATTTGGATAAAACAGTTCGAGAGATTGTAGAGGAAGGGGTTGCGGAGACGACAGCTATTTTAGCAGAATATGAGGAAATCAACGAAAAGTTTGGTTTACCAGAAGTATATGAAGATGCTGATGTGATGGATAAGCTTTTGGCTCGTCAAGGCGAGTTGCAAGATAAAATCGACGCAACAAATGCATGGGAGTTAGACTCAAAATTGGAACGTGCAATGGATGCTTTGCGTTGTCCAGAGCCAGATGCTAAGATTGCCAATCTGTCAGGAGGTGAGCGTCGCCGTGTCGCGATGTGTCGCTTATTATTACAGGAGCCAGATGTTTTGTTATTGGATGAGCCTACCAACCACTTGGATGCGGAGTCTATTGATTGGTTAGAACAACATTTGCAACAATATAAGGGAACTGTCATTGCGGTAACGCACGATAGGTATTTCTTGGATAATGTAGCGGGATGGATTCTGGAATTGGATAGAGGTGAGGGTATTCCTTGGAAAGGGAATTATTCATCTTGGTTGGATCAGAAGTCAAAACGTCTAGCACAGGAAGAAAAAACAGAATCAAAACGTCAAAAGACATTAGAACGTGAATTGGAATGGGTGAAAATGGCACCTAAAGCACGTCACGCCAAATCCAAAGCACGTCTTCATAATTACGAAAAATTAGCTTCGGAAGAGACAAAAGAGCGTGAAGAAAAATTAGAATTATTTATTCCACCAGGACCACGTTTGGGGAATGTAGTTATAGAAGCAAATAATATTTCGAAAACTTACGGAGATCGTATTTTGTTCGAAAATCTAAGTTTCTCTTTACCTCCAGCAGGTATTGTGGGTATTATTGGGCCAAATGGTGCAGGTAAGACTACCTTATTCCGATTGATTACAGGGCAAGAAACGCCTGATACTGGAGATTTTAGAGTCGGAGAAACCGTTGATTTAGGGTATGTTGATCAAATGCATGATGATTTGGATCCAAATAAATCTGTTTGGGAAAACATCACAGATGGAAATGATAATATTTTATTGGGAACTAAGACCTTAAATTCTCGCGCTTATGTTTCGAAATTTAATTTCAACGGTGCAGATCAGCAGAAAAAAGTAGGCGTACTCTCTGGTGGTGAACGTAATCGCGTTCACTTAGCAATTACGTTGAAGAAAGCTTCAAATGTATTATTACTGGATGAGCCTACCAATGATATCGATGTGAATACGTTGCGTGCTTTGGAAGAAGGTTTAGAAAATTTTGGTGGTTGTGCGGTGATTATTTCTCACGATAGATGGTTCTTAGATAGAATTTGTACACATATCTTGGCTTTTGAAGGAGATTCTCAAGTGTATTTCTTTGAAGGTAATTATACTGAATACGAGGAAAATCGAAAAAAACGTCTGGGTGATGTAGGTCCTAAGCGTATTAAATATAAGAAATTAGTAAAATAGAACCTGTCAAATGAGTTTTGAAACTTCGAAATTATTAGAAGCAATCATTGATACTGCAATTGACGGAATTATTACTATTTCTAATCGAGGTATTGTGGAATCTATAAATCCTGCAGCATTACGATTGTTTGGGTATAAGGCAGAAGAAGTAATTGGGAATAATATATCTATGTTAATGCCTGAGCCCGATCGCGGCAGGCATGATTCGTATATTTCTAATTATAAAACTACGGGTAATAAAAAAATTATTGGTGTAGGTCGCGAGGTATTGGGTAGAAAAAAGGATGGCGCGACCTTTCCATTTCGATTGGCGGTGAGTGAAGTCTTTTATAAAGATAAAAGTATTTTCACCGGATTTATCCACGATTTATCTAAAGAAAAGGCTGCTGAGGATAGGTTGATGCAACATACTTTGGAGCTCGAGGAGACTGTTCGCCATCGTACCAAAGATTTAATTGCTTTAGTTTCGGAATTGGAGCGAGCGAAAACTGATGTGAGCAATTCGCTTGAAAAGGAGAAGGAGCTTAATCAGTTGAAATCTCGTTTTGTCTCTATGGCTTCACATGAATTCCGTACTCCGTTGAGTTCGGTTCAATTGTCTGCATCTCTTATTGATAAATACGTAGAGCAGGAGAAATTGGATGCGGTGGCTAAACATACAGGCCGTATAAAAGGCGCCGTTCAGCTGCTAAATAATATTTTGAATGATTTTTTGTCATTAGAAAAATTGGAAGCTGGGGTAGTGGTGCTGAATCAACAGAAAATAAATGTAGTTCACTTGGGGGAAGAAATCACAGGCGAGATGCAGATGATTTGTAAAAAAAATCAACATATTGTCTATCAACATACAGGAGCCAATGCAGAATTTGATTTGGATGCGCATTTGTTGAAAAGTAGTATCATCAATTTGATATCAAATGCCATCAAGTATTCAGGGGAGGATACTTTTATTGAATTTGCGACAGAAATTACAGATGATGCGTGTACTATTATTATTCGTGATAATGGTATAGGCATTCCTGAGGAAGATCAAAAAAATCTATTTGAACCTTTTTTCAGAGCACATAATACGGGCAATATTCCAGGCACAGGACTTGGACTTAATATTGTAAATCGATATATTGCTTTGATGGGGGGAGAGTTGGAATATTGGTCGGCTATCAACAAGGGTACTTCATTTAAAATGACTTTCCAAAAGTAAAAAATCTACACTATGAATAAACGTACTATTTTGATTATCGAAGATAATCTTGAAATAAGGGAAGGTACCGCCGAAATTTTGGAGCTCACGAGTGGATATAATATCCTTACAGCTGAGAATGGGAAGATTGGGGTAGAACTTGCTATGAAACATGTTCCAGATTTAATTCTTTGTGATATTATGATGCCCGAACTAGATGGTTATGGCGTATTGTATATGCTCAGCAAACAGGAATCAACGATGCATATTCCTTTTATCTTTTTGACGGCGAAATCAGAACGTGTAGATATGCGTAAAGCGATGGAAATGGGAGCTGACGACTATTTAGTCAAGCCATTTGATGATATTGAATTGTTAAATTCTATTGAAAGTCGTTTACGTAAACGCGATAGTTTACATTCCGCTATAGAAAAGACGAATACGCTGAATCTAAGTGAGGAAGATCAAAATGTATTATTGAAGGATTTGGTAAAAGAAGCCCGCGTAAAAGTATACAAAAAGAAGCAGTTAATATACGAAGATGGTGATTCACCTATATACGTGTATTATTTGTTGTCAGGGAAAGTACGTACATTTTTATATTATCTAGACGGTCGGGAATTATCTACGAATATCCATACCGACGCGCAATTTTTTGGGTATGAATCTATCCTACTCAATGAACATTATACAGAGAGTGCTAGTGCTTTAGAAGATTCAGAAGTCGCGTTGATACCTAAGGAAAATTTCTTCGAATTGATGTTTAATAAGCCAGCAATTGCGACCAAGTTTATTAAGTTACTTTCGGGAAATGTTAAGGAGAAAGAAGAGCAAATGCTCGGATTTGCTTATGATTCCGTTAGAAAACGTGTCGCTAATACTTTAGTGCATGTCGCTACCAAATCATTAGAAAAACCTGATCAAGATGAAGTCGTAATCCGTATATCGCGAGATGACTTAGCTGCATTGGCGGGTACGGCTAATGAAACAATTAGCCGAATGCTTGCAGATTTCAAAGATGAGAAGCTTATCATCAAAGAAGGAAATGCTATTCGAATCTACTCCATCGAAAAATTGAAAAATATCAAGCAATAGTTAAGAAAGGCTTCCATATTGGAAGCCTTTCTTAACTTAATATGTGACCTAAATCACATATTAAGTTGACCGCCTACATTCGGCAGATAGTGGCTTCACAGTACTTTTGGGATAATAAAAAAGTACAATAATTGATGAGGGTAGTTGCTTATAATATTCAAGAATTTGAGAAGCAAACATTAGCCAAAGCTAACGCTAAGGTTCATGATTTGACTTTGATCTCAAATCCGTTGAATTTGGCCACAATTCGTTATGCAGAAGGTAAAGAGGTGGTTATTGTATCTCCTCAAGATAATCTAGATAAAGAACTACTAAATGCACTTTATAAGATTGGTGTTAAGAAAATTATCACCCGTTCTCATTCTGTTAATCATATTGATCTAAAGCATGCTGGAAAATTAGCGCTTCATGTAGCCAATACACCAAGCACAGATGATTCTCCTAGAAGCATCGCTATACAAACTATTGATAATTTGAATAATTGGGTGGATAGTAAATGTCTAGGTGCAGCATGTCATTGTTCTTTTGATTGTTCTAATAAAAATAATTCCATCCTTTAATTCAAAATATTATGGATTACAATAAGTTAATTGAAAAATATAATGTGGCAGCTCCACGTTACACATCATACCCGACAGTTCCATTTTGGGAAAATGATGTTTTCAATGGGGAGGATTGGAAATCAAATGTAGTAGCTCGCTACAATAAATCAAAAGAGCATGGAATAAGTATCTATATTCATCTACCATATTGTGAAAGCTTGTGTACTTACTGTGGTTGTAATACACGCATCACTAAAAACCACAAAGTCGAAGAGCCTTATATAGATTCTTTGTTAAAAGAGTGGAAGATGTACCATCACCTCCTTGGGGAAGGCCGTATTTTGATTCAAGAGATACATCTTGGTGGTGGTACACCTACTTTTTTTCAACCAGAAAATCTTGAAAGATTAATAAATGGAATTTTAGAAGGCAATCAAATCACTGCAGACGCAAGTTTTTCTTTTGAAGCGCATCCAGCAAATACCACGCGTGAGCATTTAAAAACCTTATATGATTTAGGTTTTAAGCGATTAAGTTTGGGTATTCAAGATTTTGATGAACGTGTGCAATTTGCCATCAATCGTCATCAAACTGTGGAGGATGTTTCACGTGTAATGTATGAAGCTAGAACAATAGGTTATGAATCTATTAATTTTGATTTGATATACGGATTGCCGTTACAGACTTTGGAATCCATTCAAATGACCATAAATCATTCTCTAAAAATGTCTCCAGATCGTATATCATTTTATAGCTATGCACATGTCCCATGGATTAAACCTGGGCAGAGACGATTTACAGAATTAGATTTACCCGTGGGCAAGGAGAAGTTGGACTTGTATAATTTAGGCAAATCTATGATACAAGATGCAGATTATGAAGATGTGGGTATGGATCATTTTGCCAAAAATGAAGATGCTTTATTTATAGCCAATGCCAATGGCACTCTGCACCGCAATTTTATGGGGTATGCAGATAGGTACACACCATTAATGATTGGATTGGGGGTTTCTTCAATTTCGGATGCTTGGACGGCTTTTGGGCAGAATGTAAAAACAGTAGAAGAATATCATCAATGTATACTTGACGGACGTTTACCTGTGTTTAAAGGACATTTACTTAATACGGAGGACGTAATTATCCGTCAATACGTTTTGGATATGATGTGTAGGGGCGTGGTGAATTTAGTTCCTTTTCATGAATTGAACGAACGTATCTTGGAAAGGCTTGAGCCTCTAGAAAATGATAGTCTTGTACGTGTAAATGACCTGAATATATCAATTACAGCTGTTGGGAAATCTTTCTTAAGAAATGTGTGTATGGCTTTTGACGAGCGTTTGCAACGCACAAAAGCACGCGAAAATTTATTCAGTCAAGCAATATAAAGTAGCGCATTATGGCAATAGATACACAATTGAAAGTTGCTACAGATTGTTTCCATTGTGGGGATAAGGTCGTGGATACACCATATGTACTTAATGAACATACGTTCTGCTGCTTAGGCTGTCAAACTGTGTATCAAATTTTGCATGAAAACAACATGCAAAGTTACTATAGATATAATACACATCCTGGTAAATCTCAGAAATCGGAAAAGCAGGATTTGAGCTATTTGGATGAACCAAATATCATCGCTAAGCTGGTAGATTACCAAGATGATGATGTTGCGATTATAACTTTTTATATACCGGCAATACATTGTAGTTCATGTATTTGGTTACTTGAAAATTTATATAAACTAACTACTGCTGTAAAATCTTCGAAGGTTGATTTTATGAAAAAGCAAGCAAGTATTACCTTCAATAAAAAGGAATTGTCATTAAGACAAATCGTTGAGCTACTTCAAAATATAGGATACGACCCTAAGATTACACTGCAGGATGTGGTCAAAGAAGGAAAAAAAATAAATCAAAATGGTCTGATTGCTAAGATTACTGTAGCAGGATTTTGCTTTGGTAATTCGATGATGATTAGCTTCCCTGATTATTTTGGGATGGGAAGTTTTGAGAAGGAATACGTCAATTTCTTTGGTTATATGAATTTGGCATTCGGTATTCCTGTTTTGCTATATAGTGCTTCTGATTATTTTAAATCTGCTTGGTTTAGCTTAAAACAAAAGCGTTTGAATCTGGATGTACCTTTGGCACTTGGGGTTTTAGTACTTTTCCTCCGCTCTGCTATTGAGATTTTGACCCAAACAGGTCCAGGATTTATGGATACCTTATGCAGCTTGGTGTTTTTTATTCTGATCGGAAAATGGGTACAACAACGTACTTATCATCACATCTCATTCGAACGTGATTACCGTTCTTACTTTCCTGTAGCGGTAACGGTTTTAGAAGAAAATAAAGAAATTCCGAGACAAATCTCTGATTTGAAAATTGCTGATCGTATTTTGATTCGTAATAATGAAATCATTCCTGCTGATGCAATTCTATTAAAAGGCAATGCATCGGTAGATTTTAGTTTTGTGACAGGAGAAAGTAAACCAATTGAAAAAGTATTGGGTGAGGTGGTCTATGCTGGAGGTCGACAAATTGGAGGAGCTATTGAATTGGAAGTTGTAAAAGCTGTTTCCCAAAGTTATTTGACACGCCTGTGGAATAATGAGTCTTTCAAGAACTATGAAAAACAGTTTGATACTTTTGTAGGGTATATAAGTAAATATTTTACAGTAGTATTGGTAAGTATTGCTTTGTTGGCTTTGTCGTTTTGGTTTATAAATGGACAAGCGGATAAAGCTTGGGCTGCATTTACGGCGGTATTGATTATTGCCTGTCCGTGTGCGTTAGCTCTGAGTTCGCCGTTTACGCTTTCAGCAGCTTTAAGTATTTTTGATAAAAATAAATTTTATATAAAAAATACAGCTGCGATTGAACAAATGGCAGCGATAGATACGGTTGTGTTTGACAAGACTGGTACAATCACTTCTCCAACAGCATCAGCTATGTGTTTTGAGGGAGAATTGAGTTCGACAGAAAAGGATATTCTGTATTCAATTTGTCGTAATTCAAACCATCCTTTGAGTCGTGAAATATTGAAGTGGTTGGGTGAAGGTCAATTATTACCTATTTCAAATTATAATGAAGTTGTTGGTAAAGGACAATCTGCCGAGTATTTGGACTATGAAGTCACAATAGGAAGTGCAATTTTTGTTGGAATACCAAAACAAAGAGATGATACAGCGGTTTATGTAAAAATTAATAAAGCTATTAAAGGAGTGTTCACTTTGGAGCAATCATGGCGTTCGGGATTCAATGAAGTAGTTCAAATTTTAAAAAAAGATGACTATATGCTTCATTTAATATCGGGTGATAATGAGCGCCGAGCTGAGGCATTGAAGGTAATTTTTCCATTTAATTCTAAGTTGTTATTTAACCAAAATCCTTCTGATAAGTTACAACGAATTGAAAGTTGGCAAAAAGAAGGACGAAGAGTTTGTATGTTGGGTGACGGTCTGAATGACGCGGGTGCATTACGACGAGCAGACTTAGGTATTGCTGTTTCGGATGATATCAATAATTTTTCTCCCGGTTGCGATGCGATATTGGATGGAGCATCATTTGCTAATATTCCTGCTTTTTTCGGATTTAGTAAAGATGCGGTCAAGGTTATTAAAATGAGTTTTGTGATATCAATCTTATATAATATTATTGGTATTAGTTTTGCCGTTCAAGGAACAATGTCACCGCTTTTTGCAGCTATATTAATGCCAATAAGTACAGTGACCATTATTTCGTTCACGAGTTTGATGACACGGTGGTATGGCAAGAAAAGAGGGTTAATTTAAATATTTATGAATATTATCTTTTTATTAATTGGATTTAGTGTATTTATTGCTTTGATATTTCTATTGGCATTCTTTTGGGCGAATAAGACAAAGCAATACGAAGATACGTATACACCATCGGTTCGTATTCTTTTTGATGACGAAGTAAAGGAAACAGATAATTCAAAATAATGAATTAATTGTTTGTACCTTTGCATCAAATACATAATTAAAAATGCCAAGAGAGACAAAAGAAGGTTTATACCGTGGTGTAATTGAGCAGGATGCAGATGGGAATTATTTCTGCGGCCCGTTAATATTGGATTATAAACTTGCAAAGTATTATTTCAAATTGGGGGATTACATCAGTGTAAAGAAAGTTGTGAGTAATACAAGTGCAAAAAGCGCTGCAACATATCCTCAAAAGGGAGTGAAGTTTTCACTAGCTGATAAAAGAAACGAAGATTAATAGAAATTTAGGGATTTCCCTAAATTTCTATTCTCATCACATCGGTGTGCTATCGATTATATGGGTGCTCTTGAATAAGATTAAATCCCCTCTTCAATAATTCAAAATCTTGTTGCCTCTGTTTTACCAACCTAATTTCTTCATGATGTGAAGGAAATTTTTTCTTCATTATGATATCCCCATTCTTCTCAACGCTATATTTTAATTTGTAATTATTTATCGTGATTTCCTTAGTCCTTTCGTCTAAAATATATTGTTGATACCCTTTTTGATAATTTGTATCCCTAGTGATTAGGGTACCCTCGAATTCAAATATGACATAATTCCAATCTTTTGGTATAGATTTTTGCGATTTACCTTGACGATCAATTTTGAAGATTCCGTTAATACTTGATTTCTTAAAGTATTCAGATATCATCTTCTGTGTATTAGAGAGTGAGAAGAACTGGGTAACAATAAACACGACAAGAAAAATAATTTTCAAAGCAATTAGACCTTTATTAATCCAAGTCTTACTATATACTGGCTTGTCAATTGTACGAATTTCTGCGGATTTTCCTAGAATAAAGAATGCATACAAAGCTTTAAAATTTGGTAGAAGCAAAAACAAGGAGAAGGCAAATAAAGCTGTAGATATCATTTTTACAGGTACATCGTAGAAGTAATTCACAGTCATAATATTTATGCTTGTTGCCATTGTAATCAATGCCCCGAGGACCATCGTTTTGCGAAATAGGAGTAATACTGCCATGATTTCAACGATTCCCATGAAAATATTATAACCTTTTGAAAAGCCTAAAAATGTCCAAGCTAATCCCATTGGTGAAAATTCATGCAGGGGTTGCATCAATTTGTTCAGCGTAGGGGGAGGCATTTGTGCATGAAGCAATTTAATCGCTCCATAATTGAATAACATAAATGCAATATAGTATCTGATAAATACCGTAAGATAATAATATAGCGTATTGTAATTAGTTCGTTTTTGATCTAAGATACCCCATATAACACACGCGATACTCGCTATAATTATAAAAAGAAGTAGACTTATCCAATCATAGGATGTATCCCCGCTACCGTTGGTATAAATGCTGTAATCATAATTGTATTTTAGAATATTTTTAGCAAACCAAGGTGTCAACTCTTGGAATAAATAAACAATGGGCTTAGTAATAATTTCAAACAATGGATAAGCTCCATTGTTTTTTTCAATAATGAATGTGAGAATAAGAATAAAAGCAAAACGAAAGGCTATTCTTTCTGATTTTGTCCAGTTTAATTGGTTAATCATCTCCTTAAGTTATGAAAAAGTTTTATTTATCGTTTAATTTTGTTCTTCTAAGTGTCATTTGATATTGATGTTTTCTTCAGTCATTAAGGTATTCGTGTGTTCTTTTGCGAGGAGCTGATGTCGAAGTTCTATCTTTACTTTTTTGATATCTTGTGTTATTTTATGCGTGTATGTTTGCACATAGTTATATCCCATTATGTTGGCATTCTCTTTCCCTGGATTATTTTTGATTAATACGTAATGTATTATATAGAGGGTATTGTCAATTATTTCTTTTTTTGTTTTAATTTTTTTTATCCGATTAATACTATGTCCAGCAGAAGTAATGTGTCCGCGAATGTTATACGCTATTTTGTTATTAAACTGTTCAATGTTCCATATTTTTGGGTCCAACTTTTCGATTAGGGGAATACGTTTTCTGTATCGAATATGAGCGCCCTTTTTATTTGTTTTAGATGCGGCAATATAGGTGTACTCAATAGCTGCTACATTCAATTTATGGGGGATAGCACACTTAAAAAGACTAAAAACACTCAACGTAAATATTAATTTTTGTATCCACATTATATTAACAATTGTAATAAGGTTCGGGCATGATGACTTTTATGTTCAATAGCTTCTCAATTGGCTCTGCGTATTCATCTAATTCGTTTTGATTGGCATAGAAGTTAGTCGTGCTATAATCTTGTCCAAATGGTTTGATACTCAATTCTGCATAACCACCTCCTTTTGCGGGCAATACATTTTGGATGCTGATTTGTTCGACTTCCGAGCAAGCGAATTCTATAGCATATTGGTCTGAGGTAAATCCAAACCTATTGGTTTCTTTATTGAAATAAAGGGCTTGTTTGTGACCAGCCAGTTTCTCTATTAGCTTAGGTTTTGCCGTTACTTTAGCATTGCTTGTATAGTCAGGCATAAACTGTAGAAGTGATTTAAAAGTAATTATTTCGGTGGATTCGGGTTGTAAATCATCTCTTTCGCGTAATATGATGTCTGAATAATCTCTGTAGTTGCTGATAGATAGTGAAGTGCATCCATCATCATACTGTTCGGAATCGTAGGTATAACAGATGCTTAATGAAATATCTCCTAGGTCAAAACTAAGGTACTTTTGGTCTTTACGTTCGTATCCTGCATCTTTTACTTTGGTAGGGATTTCTTCCATCCAAAGTTTTCGTAGTTCTTTATAACTATCATCGGTATTGTTTCCATTGTTTAAAGTCGCAAAAAAAGATTGCACAGCTATTTCTTTTCTATCATTATCATCATAAAATTCCAATTC
Organism: Sphingobacterium bovistauri; assembly: GCF_020295405.1. GTDB lineage: Bacteria > Bacteroidota > Bacteroidia > Sphingobacteriales > Sphingobacteriaceae > Sphingobacterium > Sphingobacterium bovistauri. Next base: position 30,676 of record NZ_JADEYP010000012.1, on the reverse strand, counting down.
ATCCATAACTAGTGAACCGATTCGTACAGGATAATTAATTTTGAAATAATTGGTGTCAAATTCAGACGTGTAAGATGTTCCGATACCCAGCTTTTTAATGTCGTCATAGGAAGTATCCCAAGATATAAATTGTGAAGGTTGGCTTAAGACTTCAAATCCTTCCGTATAATCTTTATTTGTATCATCTAGAATATGATAATTTTTCTTTTGAGATTGTATCCAAATACGCTGCTTTTGTTCTTTTTTACTATTTGCAATTTTGAAAAATGCGGCATCATCAAAACCAAATCGTTCGCTCAATTCTGTGTAAGCTTTCGCGAAACCATGTTGTAAACAACAAATATAATGCTGCTGATAGTCGAATAGAAATAGAAAAGGTCTATCGCTTAATATCTCAACATAGGCATATTTCAAAATTGATAAATCAACAGATTCCTCGTATCCATGGTCGATAAAATAGAGTTTATCTCCAGCTATATATACCTTTCCATCTTCAGTTTCTTGAGGAAAGGATTCTTTATTTCTTTTAAATGAGTTCAACATAATTCAGGTTATTTACTTAAAAAATCGCTTTAAAAATGAATCTTTCTTGACTGGCTCTAAACCTAATTCTTCTCGGTTTATTTCGATGTCATTTTCCTTAGCTAATGCTAATAATTCTTGAAATCTAATTTCGTTGGCAAATGGTGAATCTTTTCTGTAATGAAACAACAAACGCTGAATAGCATGTTCGTACATGGCGATTTCTAATGCTTTTTCGTAATATTTGATGGCCTTATTCACGTTTTCTTTCAAACAAAAGCCGTTTTCATACATAATACCATAATAGATGGGTGAAAACTCTTCGTCGATATCTTTCTTTAGTAGCGGAATTACCTTGTTAAATTCTCCTTTTTGGTAATATATTTCCGTTATTTTCTGGTTATTGAAATAAAATTTCTTTTGTGCTTTTAAATAGTAATCCAGTGCTTTATCATAATCTTGCTCCACACATTCGCCATGAAAATATAAGTCGCCAAGATTAGACAAAGCAAGACCGTTACCTTGTTGTGCTGCTTTTTCGTAATATTCGATTGCTTTGTGGATATCTTGTGCGCAACCGATACCATTTTGTAAGTGATAACCTAAGTCATTAGCTGCAAAGGCATGCCCCAATTCACTAGATTTTGTGTACAACTCAATAGCCTCTGTCAGATTGAAAAACTCGCTATTGTTTTCATCCGAATAAATACCCGCTAAATCATACATCATTCGTTCATCACCACGTCGCACTCCTAAACGTAAAATGGGAACGGCTTGGTCTAGTTTTTCGTGTTTAATATATTCTTTTGCCATATCATACAAACTATCATTATCATAGTATTGGAAATAATCTTCTCCTAATTTTGCCTTCCATTTTTCATAGAAAGCATTAAAAAATTGGTTGTCTTTCCCTCTTAAATTGTATCTGTTTTGGTATAACCGACCCATTTCTTCCTTCGGAATTTCAACTAACTTATCATCAAGTGACAAGGCGTAGATAGTATCATTTTTATACAATAAAATCTTATGGCTTTCGGTATCTATCGCTTCTGAAATATAATCGTAAATTTCGCTTGTTGTGTTCGTATTTCCATCCCAATAGGTAAAACCTGATTTCCGTTGAATGGAAAATATTCTAGAATAAACCATTGTTATTTTCTGAATTTCCTTATCTACTGGGATAAGCCAAATTTGTTGTTTCGCATCAAAAAATCCTGTTCCCGCATCGGTTTGTAAGATGTATGAATTAGGAAATTCATCCGAAAAATAATCTACAATGATATTGGTTATTTTGCTCGAAATCGTAACGTGATTTTGTTCTTTTAAATTATAGATAAACCATTCGCCAATCTTTTTATAGGCTAGCGTTTCGTATTTATCTAACGGTATTATATTGTCTATTTCGGTATCTAATAAACTACCATCAGGTTTGATGATTTGAATTTTCTTTTGAAATTTATTCGGACGTATATAATAATGCTCGTAAGGCAAATCTTCGACCATATCTTCGATGTATTCGCCTAGAAAAGTTCCATTGCTGCTGAAGTATTTTCTTTTGGATGAACATTTGATTTTCGTGAAGAATAATCTATAATTACAAAATTCAAATTTGTTTTCGCTACCCTCATGAACTACTAACTCATTTTCATGGTCAACTAAATAGTATAGTCCATTTTGCAGTTCGTTGAAACAATTACCATATAAATATTCTAAATCTTCATATGTAATAGGGATTAGAATTGTGTTTGATATTAAATCCAGTAATCCATATTTATCATCTTGTTCTACTACGCCAACTAACGTATGGAATTCGTAATCATTATCTTTGATGTCACCATAGAAAATTTGTAAAGCATCAAAAGCATCATCGAATTGTGTTGGGGTTATTTCGAACCCTTTGCTATTTATGTAACCATATTTGTCTTCTTTTTTAGCAACTGCAATATTATTTTCAAAAGCATATATTTCTTGATAAATAGGCTGAACTATGATGTTGTTTTTCATATCTCGCACACCTTCAAAACCATTTTCAGTAAATATTTCTATATGATCATTTTTGTACGCGTCATCATTCCAATATCCTAATCCGTAATTGATCCAATCGGTTTGTAACGCCTCTAAGAAGGATATATATCCAAATGTTTTCAGATATTCATCAAGGGGTTTTAATGAACGTTCATCTATAGCTTTTTCAATTATGTCGACTTGTTTTTTTATTTGAATACCCCAATCTTTAGCTTGTTGACTGTGTTTCTCTTCATTCATATTGAACACATCAGTGCCATCAATCTGAAAGGTGTCATAGGGCAAATTCTCCAAAAAATCAAACATCACATCTACTGGCTCATTGAAAACCTTTTTATAGGTTAATTGATAAACTTCAGCCAATAAATCATAAAACCTTCTTAGATTTGATACTCCCTGTACCTTATCCGCATATAATATTTCCCCTTTTGAACGAATATTTGAACTAAATAGCGGTAACAGTAGGGGAGGAATTTCATAGTTCCATTCGCCAAGATAATGAGGAAAAGAAGAGCCCGTTGGTAAGTCGATATTATATATATAGATGCGATGTGCCATTTCTTATTGTCATTGCTTGAGAGTAAATATACGACAACAAGGAATTAAATATCTCCCCGGAAATGGCTATTTGTAGTTTATTCTCTTATAATTCCATATTCTAAGGCTAGTTTGATAGCTTTGGTAAGATTTGACGTTTTGAATTTTACGATTAAATTTTTTCGATGGCTTTCGACCGTGTGTGGGCTTATGAATAATTTTTCAGCGATTTGTAGCGTTGTTAATCCCGAAGCAGCTTCCGTCAAAATTTCTTTCTCTCTTCTTGTTAGTTTTGGAATTATTTTTAGTTCAGAAAGATTCTTTTTTTCCATTACAGTTTTGGTTTGCTTGCATAGAAATTTTTTACCTTGCAATACGCTTTCTATCCCCAAGATTATCTCATCTATGTTAGCATTCTTTTGAATATAACCTAAGGCACCTTTTTGCAAAGCACTATTGATGACAGCAAATTCATTGTGAACACTCAACATGATGATACGCATATCGTGATATTTTCTAATCAATTCTTCAATAATATCCAAACTATTGCAATCGACTAGATTAATATCTAGTAGTAACACATCTGCTTTTTGGAGTTTTAGTCCTTCAAATAAATCTTTGGCGGATGCATAACATTGTATTACATCAAAATCTTGCTGTTGTGTTAAAATATTTTTCAATCCCTCTAATAGGAGTGGATGATCGTCTGTGATGATAATTTTAATCATGTGCATAGGTTTTTGGAAACTGTATGTCAATATTTGTCCCCAAATCAGGTTGGGAATCTATTGTTACTTTTCCTTTTAAAAATTCTATCCTTGATTGGATATTATGTAATCCTGCTGTTTTGGAATTATTGATTTTCGTATCAAAGCCTTTACCATCGTCTTCGACAACAATTTCATAATGAGAGTCGTATTCTACAAACTGAATAATTATTTGTGTGGCTTGAGCATGTTTGATAACATTGTTTACAAGTTCTTGAAGAATACGATACACCAATAGTTGATGCTCTTGTGATAAGGTGTTTTGATAATGCAAAAACTGAACATCAATATCCAAAGAATGATTGGACATCCTAGAAGCATAATCTGTTAATGCTTCCTGAAGTCCATATTTTTCTAATAAATCAGGCATCAAATTATGGGCTACACGTCTTAATTCATCAACAGCCAAATCCAGTTTTGAGATAGATTGATTGACATTGTCTGAAGCTAATATAGTGTCACGTTCTTTTAATAGAGAAAGATTCATTTTGGCTCCTGATAATAATCCACCTAATCCGTCATGCAAGTCACGGGCTAATCTCCCTCTTTCCAGTTCTTGGGCATCGAGCATGGTCGTAAGATTCGAAATTTTTGAATTTTGCCTTTCTTTTTCTAGCTCAAGGGCATAGATGTTTTTTTGATGCTTCAAACTTTTTGAACGCTGTAAGTACGCATAAATAAATGCGAACAATAATAACGTTACAATTACAGCTATACCAATGTAAAATAGATTTATACGTTCTTTTAGCTGTATTTGTGCTTTGTAAAGCACTATTTCCTTTTGTTTATTGAAGGATTCTAGTTTCGAAAGTCGTAACTCCTGCTGTTGTTTTGATTTTTCTAGTTGTGCCAATTCAAACTCTTTTTGTTGGTTATCTTTTAGTAACCTTAAGTTTTCGAGTTGTTGATTTTGCTGAATATTCAACAAATTCATTTTCAGAATTTGCTGTTCTTTTTTCTGGCTTTCTAACTGAAGAGCTAACAATTGTTGTTTTTGTTTTTCTTTCTCGTATTGGGTTTCTAATTTTTTTGCACGAGCATTCTTTTCTTGATCATAATAGGATTTAAAAAGCTCAAGGTATTCTTTTTGATAACGAATAGCCTCTTTGTAATCTCCCTCTTGTTCATGGATAGTCGATAGACTTTCAAAAACATTCATTTTGGTCAATGGCGCTTCTATATTGTTTTTATCTAACTCAACTATTGCCGCCAACAAGTAATCTTTAGATTTCTCTTTATCCCCATTTCTCAAATTTAGGTCTGCAAGAATGCCATATGCTGAAGCAACATGATTGTGTTGGCCAGTCAATTTACCTTGTTTTATCGCTATTTCGGCATATTCTACAACTTTTGATTCATTAGAATTGGGAAAATACATGAGGTAGAGATGCGCTAAATTATTTGCTACGAAAGAAAGATCAGATGGCACGGTCATCTTTTTACTATTCTGCTGGAAAGTATGAAAAGCTTTTAGGTAGTAGGACTCTGCTTCTGTAATAGCTTTTTTGTCTTCATTATCAAGGTTGAATTGTTTTTCGCGCAAAAAGCCCATAGCCATATTAGCATTAAAAATAGAGGAGATGTTATTTTCCTTTTGAGCTAATTTTAAGGCTAGTAATGTATACTTCTCTTGCAGTTCAAATTCATTCCAATTCGCATATATGGCAGAAAGCTCAGTGTAGATGGTGAATTTTCTAGAAAACAAAGTTTTACTAGGATGTGCATTTTCATAATAGGCTAGTGCCTTTAAATATTTAGGTATAGCCTCAGCTTCATTATCTGTGCGTGCAAAAATCCACCCTTGACCATAGTATGTATATCCTTTAGATTCCTTATCCTTCGTTTTTTTAGCATATAAGGAAGCTAATTTTGAATAGTTGTCAGAAGATTCTTGATCGTCACTGAGTAAATAAATTATCGAGGCAACGGTATATAAATTGGCTGCATATTTACCATTTTTATTCTTAGTAGCTTCTCTAATTTCTTTATTTATTATTTTAAATGCCTGATCTTGTTTATTGTTAAAGAATAAAAACTTGACATAATCTGCTGCTAATTCAAATCTTTCTGGAGAACCAATTTTGGTCGTGTTAAATTGTTGCGCTAGTTCATTCTCTTGTTCCTGACAGAATAGATTATTTATGAAAAAACAAGAAAGGAAAATTAGGGTAAAGACAACAATTTTATGCATTTTATTAAAAAGCCTCATCGTTTAAGTATGAGGCACTAAATTAAGTTTTTAAATTAAATAGCAGTTAAAGATATTAATATGTTTTGTCTGATTTTTTTCCTGTAGTATCAATATAGAAAACTTCGCTGAAATCTTCGCTATTCGAGACTACGGCTAGTCCTGCAGTGAAAACTGTAGCATATGCATATTGAATAGGAATAACAATCTTTCCATCCTTATTCACGTAACCATATTTATTATTCTTTTGAACTAACACTAGATCAGAATCTTGACTAAGACTTATCAAATCATATTTCGAAGCAAGTTCTTTTCCATCAGAAATACGATGTAAGGAATATATCCCTTTGTCATCCATATTTACAAATAGCGTAGAAGAGTTTTCTTGTATGCTGTTGTATTTTGCAGGGACAATAACCTTGTTGTTTTCATCGATAATTCCATTTTTATAGTTTTCAGTAAAAATAGCGTAACCATTACTTATAAAGCTAACTAGCTGGTATTGTGCAGGGATGATGATTTTCCCGTCTTTCATCAATCCAAAATTCTCATTTTCTGAAAATATATATTGATTATTAATTGGTTCGTGGTCTAAATAATCAAATTTTAATGGCAATATTTCTTTTCCATTATAATCTATCGCTCCATATTTACCTTCCTCATTCGTTACGATACAAACATCTCCTTTGAAATGCATCATTCCAGAATAAATGGGTTGTGTGATAATGTTATCTTCACCATCTCGCATTCCAAAGTAAGTACCTGTTTCATCTTCATAATAATATCTATTGTCACCAATTTCATTGTATTCTACTGCAGAATCAACTTCCATTTCTGTATAATCTTCCGGTATTTCAAATGTACTTAATGGTTTAGTCGTTTTTACGATTTCAAATGCATCAATAGAATAATCTTCAGTTGCAATTTGTAAGGCTGCACCAGGGACTTTTTTTAAGAAAAGGAAATTGTTTAGATAGAAATTTGGAATATTTTGTGTGTACCAGATTTGGATCTTGTATTCACCTTCGTCTGTAGGGATATTTATGATGGCTAATTGACAGGTATATCCTTGAATCATTTTAGTCTCAGTCGAAGATAGATCTATTTCGAAAATGTCCAATTCTTCATAGTCATGTTCTAGTTTTAGATATGTTTTATCCTCATCATTAAGAAATGTGTAAGCAGGGGCCTCGCTAGTTTTTGAGATATAGCTGTATTTACCGTCTTCGTTTTGTAGGGTGATAGAGCTATATTCTTCATTGATTAAAGCGTGTATAAAAGGATTGATTTTATCTGGAGCTCCTTCATTACCGTCAAATGTAGCGGCATATTTGATCTCAACTACTTTTTGATCTTGAGCATACAAGTTTACACCAGCTATAAAGATTAGTAACAGTGTTAGTGTGATTTTTTTCATAATACTTATTATTAATAGCACAAATTTTGGGATAATTATCAAGTAATTTTATCCCTGATAACAGCTAATTATTGTAAGTTTTATTCAACCTTCTTACCACTCGTATTAATTGTATGCATATCTTCCAAGTCTTCTTGGAGTGCTACATTAGCTACACCTTCATAGAAGGTAGAAGCATAGCTATATTGAATAGGAATTATGAGTTTCCCTTTTTTATCCATAAAGCCATATTTTCCATCTTTCTGCACTGTAATGAGTTCATCTTGTATTGGTAGGGCTATGAAGTCAAAATTACTTGCAACCATTTTCAGCGTTTTGATTTCATACAAGCTATATTTTTGATTTTCTTCGACAACAAATAAGTCCGCTCTATAATCTACAATGTTATTATATTGAATAGGTACGATTAGTTTATTGTCCGTGTCTATTAATCCGCATTTATTATCCTTTGCACAAATGGTGTATCCTAAATTAAAAAAATGCAAAGCGTCGTACTCCGCCGGAATAATTATTTTATTGTCTTTGATTAATCCATATCTTGAATTTTCTACGAAAATGAATTGATTTCCATTTGGTTCGTACATAAGATAATCATATTTAAATGGGGAAACCAAAATACCACTTGTATCAATAGCAGCATATTTACCTTCGGGATTCGTAACAATGGCAACACCAGCGTTGAATTCAAATATACTTGTATAAATTGCAGGTGTTATTATTTTTTGTTCTGTATCCATTAATCCATAGAGTTCACTCGAATTATCTTGGTAATAATATCTCCCATCTCCTAGGTAATTATCCTGCTCGGGTTCTTCGGCAGTCATATTGCTGTAGTCTTCAGGTTTATCGAAGAAGGAAGTTGGTTTAGTAGTTTTTACAACTTCAAAGGCTTCCATACCTTCACCTTCTATTTCAATAGAAAGCACAGCTCCTGGTAGATTTTTGAAATACGGAAAAGTAGGGGCAAAAAATTTAGGGATTTCTTTTGCATACCATATATAGCAAGTTACGCTACTATTATCCCCTGGGTTTTCAAACTTTATCTTAGCGAGTTTGCACTTATATCCAGCAATAGACTTTTGTTCGTTGGTACTAAAATCTATTTTTATAGTATCAAAATCAGGATTACGGTCTAGTCTTAAATATTCTTTTGATTCATGAAATAAGCGAATATACGAGTTGGAATCCTGCTTGTTGTACAGATAGTGATGCTCGACATCTTCTTGCAACATGATAGTTTGGTAGAATTCATTTGTCCAAACCTCAAGATAAGATTTCTCACGGTCTGAATTGGCAGTAATATTATCAGATTTAAAATTGAACTTAATGTGATAAACATCTTGCACCTGCGCTAGACAGGTATTGAATGCAATAACTAATATTAGTACAATGTTATATTTTCTCATTTGTTAGTGTTTGTTTTACAAATATGAAAATATAAGTTAATTAAAAGGTAACGACTTTCAGCTAATTTCAGGTTTTGGTTTAAATCTTTTTATTACAGCGGTATAAATGTTTTAAATAATCATGTTGGAGCTATTTTTCAGGAAATCTTATTCTGATGGGCAAACTATAAGCAATACGTGTTGGAACACCATTCACTTCCGCAACGGACCAATTTTTAACAAATTGTAATGTTTTTACAATTTGTGCATCTATATCATATCCTATTGAATCTTTTACTTTAATATCTGATAAACTACCATCTAATTCTACAGTAAAGGTGTATTTTCCTAATGCTTCTTTTTTACCAATCTGTTTTGAAGTTGGAAGTTGTAAATTATTAATCACTTCTTTCGAAACATACTCAATTTTTAATTGATTCTTTTTTGTCCGAAAGAAACAAAGGAAATAAAAATTGTAAGGGATAATAATAAAAACTTCATAAAATCACATTTTCATCAATATATGAAAATATTTTCTTTACCGTTTAATAATCTTTCCTTTATCTGTGATAAACAAAAACTTATACCTCGGATATTTCTTAACTAGTTTCTTTCCTTCTTTTTCGCCTAATACCATTATCGAAGTGCTTAATGCATTAGCAAATTCTGCAGAAGGACCATATATCGTGACACTGGTTAATCCTGTAGAAGGATAGCCTGTTTTGGGATTAATGATGTGAGCATAACGGACTCCATCTATTTCAGCATACTTTTCATATGAGCCTGAAGTAGCTACAGCATTTTCTTTTAATTTTAACACTTTCGCAATTCCATGCCTTTTGAAAGGATTATTGATGCCAATTCGCCACGGTTTGCCGTTTGGTTGTGTTCCCCATGTCGCAATATCGCCCGAAGCATTAACAATACCGCCTTTGACCCCTAGAGATTGTAAAAGCTCACGAGCTTTGTCGGCAGCGTAGCCTTTACCTATGGAGCCAAAACCAATTTTCATACCTTCTTGCGAAAGGTAAATTGTGGAATTTATAGAATCTAGAACGATATGCTCAAAACCGACATATTGAATGGACTTTGAAATAATTTCAGTAGTAGGTTTTTCAATCATAGACCCATCAAATACCCAAACCTTGTCCATAGCTGCGGTACTAATGTCAAAAGCCCCATTACTCATCCACGAGTAGTTAATTGCTCGTTTAGTGAGATCATAAAGTTCGTTGTTCACCTTTACTGGTTGGATTCCAGCGTTGCGGTTAATCTCTGAAACTTTAGTGTATGGACGCCATTCGGAGATCAGATTTTCAATGCGATTAATTTCAGCTATGGCGGTATCAATTAGTTTATTACCTTGTGAAATGTCTGTAGTAACTATTGTTAGTTGAAATTTAGAACCCATCAAGGTTGTATCTCTTACCAATACAATGTTTGTCTGCGCATTAAGCGTAAAGGGAATAAATAAAAAAGACAGAAGAGCAGCTGCTATTCTATCTTTCCAAATGCTGTATGTGCGGATTAATAACAATCTGTTAAAATTTGATTATTGTCGAAATAGTATTGTAATGATTTACCATGATGACTCGTGGTGATTTCATTAAGTGTTTTTTCGACATCTTTTTGCATCTTCAATGCTCCACAAATCATGATAGTGCCGCCTTCTTGTAATAGATTTGCGAAAAAGAAATAATCTCTTAAAATTAAATCCATAACGTATTCTTTATTTTTTTCACGTGAAAAGGCAAATTCTAATCGAGTAAGATGTTGTTTGGAGAGATATTCATTCGCAAAGTCCTTGTACATTTGTGTCAATGAATTTTGATTTCTGAATCCAGTGAATAGATGAAGTTCAGTAAGATTCTTATTACCCATAATCATACCTAAAAAAGGAGCAATACCTGTTCCATTAGCAATCATAGCTACCTTTGGTGTCAATTTTGGTAGGTGGAAATTAGGGTTGCTCATAATACGAGCTTCTATAATTTTATCTTGACCTAAATTGTACAAGTAGCTTGAACCTAGTCCATCAGGGAATAATTTAACAATTAATTGCACATCCTTACCATTGCGGCCAATCGAATAAAAACGTTCTCTATTATCATTGGCAGGATAGATGGCTAATAAGTCTCCCGAATCAAATTTTTGACTTTTAAGTGGTTTCAAAATAATTTTGAATGTCGAATTATCATCAGATATAGATGTTTTGGATATTACTTTGAATTTTCGAAGATCAGGAACTTTGCTGCTATACACTGCGGGTGCAGTTGCCAAAGCATGAAGTGATTTTTCACTCCAAGATTGAACCCATTGGACAAATTCCTCGGTTGAACGATCATTGACTGTATGAAATTTTACTAATTGTTTAGCCCAAGTTTGCTTACTCAGTAATTCATCTACTTCTTTTGCATATGCACAGAAATCTTCGTAAGAAGTTGAACCAAAGCCTACAACACTATAGTTTAAAGGTTGTGTTTGTGGGGTTTTCTTCAGTAAACGATTGAAGTTTGTCGCATTTGTAGGCGGATCACCTAGGCCATAGGTTGAGGTAAATATTAAAAAGTGTTCCGCTTTAGGATACAGTTGATATTTGTTCATCTCAGCGATAAAAGCTTTTTTCCCATCGGACAAAAGTTGCTTTTGAACTTGGTTCGCAAAGAAGAGGGTAGTGCCATTTTCAGAACCGACCAATATGATGATCTCAGATTCTGCTGCCTTATATTTATTTTTTAATTTTGATTTCGAACGCTTGAATGTGATGACAAAACCTGTATAGATAAAGAATAAAATATTCAAGGAAGCTAAACCAAGAATAATCGCCCAAATGATATTTGTACGACCTGTATGCAGATCGATATTGATTTTTTCAAATACTGCAGCATATGGTAGTACGCTTTCGCTGATAATATCACCATTAACCTGATTGACAGCAACAGCTTTATCTTTTAAATGTACAATAAAGGGCTCAGCAGGATCATCAGGAATAAATGGAAATTCTACACGCTCAACATCAGCTATTTTTGTGTTTTTAAAAAAATCAATGTCTTTTAATTCGACAACAGTATCGTCAGAACTTTTTGGATCATACTTAATTTCGATGTTGTCCGTTTTCATAAAATCCATACGAACAAGGAAAATCACTGTACCTGTGAGTGCAATGATTAGAACAGGAATTAATAACCAACGCCCTGTTACAACATGAAAATATTGCGAAAAGAAGTCTTTATTTATTTTATCAAAGAAATGGCGAATTCCTTTTTGTCTTTTTAGTATTAATATAAATCCACTTATGGTAATGAGCATTAATAAAAAAGAGACCACGCCTACGATAGCTCTACCAGGTTCTTTTAGAAAAAGGGATCGGTGCAATGCTGTGGTCCATTGTATAAATTGACTTTTGGGTTTTACCTCGCCAATTTTTTCACCTGTCAATGGATTAATATAAACTTGGAAGGCATTTCCGTCTTCATCCATCGCATCAATCACTACGAAATCATTGTGATCGATTTTGATTTCCAAAATCTCAAAATAAGCATCGCGCAAAGCTGGTAGACTTTGCGCGAGTGTAATTTTGTCAAAATTTTCTACTCGATATGCAGGTGTTTTCTCTTGTACAGCGTCAATGGCTAGTATAACACCAGTGACCGAAAGGATTAGCAAAAATGCAGAGGATATAATTGCCAATGCAAGATGTGCATATCGCCAAATGGATAATGTCATTATGTTATTGAACTTTTATAAAACGTACTTGACGGATATAGCCAGTTCCTGATGCTCCGGCTTTATTATCTAAAGCAGCAGCTGTTAAAGCAATTTCAGCGTCTTTTACATGATATTTTTGTGTCTCAACAGCAGATTCAAAACGCAATTTATAACCTTTGTCTAATTTAGCTGTTTCAAATTCAATAACTCGTGTTGCACGCGCACCACCAGCAATAGAAGCTCCAGTGATGCCATTTAGTTTCTCTTTTTTCTTAGTGCTGAATTTATCCCATTGGGGTAAAGTATTATACCATTCTTGATCTGGGCCAAGTACACCTAATGTTTTTTCGTATTGTCCTTGAGGATTCATCAAAGAAATAATTACGTATGCTTCTTTACCAGTATAGTTTTGCATTTGAATCATGCACTTATATTTGGTAATTTGAGCTGATGCTACGTTGTTAAGGAATAAAACGAAAACTGCTAATACGAAAACTTTTAAAGTATTTTTCATTATATAATTATTTCAAAAATTCGATAGATATGTTGTTTTTAGTTAAAAATTCATTGGCCTTAGCAAGTTCATAAGCCGTTTCTTCAAATTCTGTTTTTAAATCTTTCTTAGCGCCTAATTCTATTAATAATTTCATGATTTTATCATCCTTAGCCACTAATGCTGCGTTGTGCAGGGGAGAATTACCTTCTTTATCTTGAGCATTGATATTTGCGCCTAATTCAGCTGTTTTCTTAATCAAATCAATATTTTGTTTTTCAACTGCAATATGGAATAATGAACTTCCATTTTGTTGTGGTGCAATTACATCTACACCAGCAGCTTTCAAAACTTTTAATTTTTCCGCAAAATCATCAACAGCAGGCCCTTGTGGTGCAGCTCCAGGACGTCCTCCTCCTTGGTTAGCTGGACGGTAAGAATTGAACCAATAATAAGCTAGATTGTTTCCATCTTTGTCTAAGACTTTTGTATCAGCTCCTTTTTTTATCAGCGCATCAACCACTTCAGCAGATCCACTAGCAATAGCTTTGATTAAAGCAGTTTCACCATTTTCGTTTTTAGCATTTATATTATTAGCCTTTGTCAATAATGTTTCGATCAATTTTACATCGCGACCAGCAGCTGCATTGATTAAAATAGTATTTCCTTCATTATCAGCTTTTGAAATATCTATTCCTTTGTCTAGGAAGTAGTTTACTATTTCTGTATTTGGACGACGAACTAATATATGCAATAGCGTAGCACCTTCTGGATTAACGGCTTTAGGATCAAGATTGTATTTCTCAATAAGTGATTGATAAGTGTCCAAACCATTTTGTTTCATTCTTGAACCCTGAGTAGCGAAGAATAAAGCTTGATTAGTCGGTTTGATTCCCTTTTCGACTAATTTTTCAATAATTTCTAAATTACCTAGTTTAGCCGCATAATCTGCTACAGTACGTCCATGATTATCTTTTGCACTCAATGAGACACCTTTGGAAATAAAATAATTTGTAAGGCTTAGATCGGTGTCATTAGCGATAGCAAACATGATTAAGTTAGCTCCATTTTCGTAAGTTGCTTTTGGATCGATACCTTTTGAGAAGAATAGGTCATAAATTTCTGTGTTCTTATTTCCTACCTCAGCAGCATAAACTACTACACCATCACCATGACTGTCTTTATAATTAATATCTGAACCTTTTTCGATCAAATAATTTACTAACTCCAAATTTCCAGCAGCTGCGGCCCACTGTAAATAAATTCTTGAATGGTGTGTTTTTTTGTCTACACTATTACCTTCTTGTTCGATCAAAAATTTAAGTACGTCATTTGTTACACGATTACTTATAGCCATAGTAACAGGATCATGAAATCCTGCATTTTGTTCAGATGGACTATTACCTTTGGAAATTTCAGCCTTCACTGTATTTAGATCTGGTTTTGCTTTCCAGAAGTCAGCAGTTAGTAAAGTATTGTTGCTTTGTTGCGCATTACCATATAAGGCTGCGGCTAATAAAAGCGATAATAGAAATGTCTTTTTCATCGTGTACTATATCTAGTTTGCTCTTTAATTTTATTTAAATTAATTCTAAATAACAAAAGTAGGAATTTTTCTAAGTTTTTAAAATTTTTATACATTTTATCTTTTTTTGGAGAAAAGCGGATAGCGACCATTTGAATGAATAATTTTATATTGTCTTTAATAACAGTAATTTTACATACGGATTCCCCTTAAATAGTTATAGTTCTTATCTTTGCCGCATATGTGGAGAACAATACACTTAATAGTTTTATTGAGTTACCTTAACGTTTTGTGTTTTGAGGTAAAGTATTGTAATTTCTTAGGGCAGCAACCCGTTGCTTTAGGTGAAACATTAATAGAGGTAGTTTTGCAAGATGTATTAAATTTGAAGCAAGACACAAGTACAGAATCGGTTCCGGAAATTATGTATGACGATTACCGTATATTTAATTTAATAATAGGACTTATTCCTTTGGTTCTGTATTTCTCATGGTTATTGAGACGAGTATTTGCCTTGAATGATCAAATAAAACATGTCATCTATTTTTTTAAAAGGTTAATTTTACCTGGATACTATTCCTTTTTGTATCGCTATAGACCTTTCTAATTTTTTCTCAGAACAATTATATTGACCAGATTGATACTCCTATCAATCCATATATTCCTATACATTTTATTGTAATTCATTTAAAGATCTATGAAAAACTTATGTTATTGGTATCCTATTATGGGGTGCGTAATTACTTTTGCAGCATGTACTAATGCTTCAGAAAAGCAAACTGCTGAAATCACCAAAGAGGTTCCTGTTGTTAATTTAGTGCAAATGGACACCATTATTTATAAAGAATATATTGCAGATATTCAATCCCAACGCAATGTCGAATTGCGTTCCCGTTTGACTGGCTTTTTAAATAAAATATATGTTGACGAAGGAGCTAATGTCCGAAAGGGACAGGTTTTATTCGCTTTGAACGATGAAGAATATAAGGCTGATTTTGCTCAGGCGCAAGCATCGTTGAATAGTGCTCGTGCTGAAGTGAAGAAAGTTGAACTTGAGATAGAAAGAACGAAGAAGCTTGTCGATAAAAAAATAGTAAGTGCCACTGAGGCTGATTTATTAGATGTGCAATTGAAAGCCGCGTTTTCTAAAGTTGAAGAAAGTGAAGCCATTTTGAATCAAGCACGTACAAAATTAAGCTATACATTAATTCGTGCACCATTCGATGGCCGTATTGATCGTATTCAGTTAAAAGAAGGATCTTTATTGACTGAGGGAGCTTTGATCACGACTATTTCTGATTTGGATAGAGTAAATGTTTATTATAATATCTCTGAATCAGAGTATTTAGCTATTGCAGCAGATTCTAATTATAAACAAAACTCATTTAAACAAGAGGTAAAACTAATTTTGGCTAATGGCGAAATTTATCCATATCCAGGGATCGCTGAATTAGTTGAAAGTGAATTTGAAACGAGTACAGGATCAATATCGATGCGTGCTAAATTCGATAACCCAGTAGGCTTGCTTAAGCATGGTGCTTCAGGTAGAATTGCTGTACCGACTAGTACCGGAGATTTAGTTTTTGTGCACCAAAAATCTGTGCTTGAAATTCAAGATAAGGCATATGTTTATATCGTTGGAGCAGACAATAAAATAAAAATGACACCATTCCAAAATGGACAACGTGTAGGTCATTATTATATCGTAGAGAATGGATTAGAGCCTTCTACAAAAGTTGTGTACGAAGGTGTACATGCCCTTAGTGATGGTATGTCAATTCAACCAAAAGATGTTGGAAATTCACAAGGAGGGATGAAATAGATGTTTGAAACGTATATAAGGAGACCAATACTTTCATTAGTTATCTCCATTTTCATTACTCTTTTGGGATTACTGGCGTTGTTTACATTGCCAATTACACAGTTCCCTGATATCGTACCACCATCTGTAGTGGTTACAGCAAATTACACGGGTGCAAATGCCGAAGTAAGTACCAATGCCGTGGCTATTCCATTAGAGAGAGCCATCAACGGTGTTGCAGGTATGACATCGATGAATACGGTATCGACAAATAACGGTACCACATTAATTCAAGTTTTCTTCAAAGTAGGAGTAGATCCCGATATTGCTGCGGTAAATGTTCAAAACAGGGTAACAACTGTATTGGATGAGTTGCCGGAAGAGGTTATTAAAGCAGGGGTAACAACAGAGAAAGAAGTAAACTCCATGTTGATGTATTTGAATTTGTTTACTGAGGATAAAACCGCAGATGAACGATTCATTTACAATTTCACGGATATTAATATTCTAAAAGAATTAAAACGTATTGAAGGCGTTGGTTTTGCACAAATCATGGGTGCAAAAGATTACGCCATGCGGATTTGGGTAAAGCCTGATCGCATGTCTGCGTATGCGATTTCTACAGATGAACTTGTAGAATCTTTGCGTCGTCAAAATATAGAGGCTGCTCCTGGACAAACAGGAATCTCTTCGGATAAGGCGCGCAATATGCAACAATATGTATTGCGTTATCCAGGTAAATTTACCGAGGTGCTCGAATACGAAAATATCCCAATTCGTGCAAATGCAGATGGTTCAATTATTCGAGTGAAAGATATCGCAGACGTAGAATTTGGTTCACTTGATTATGAAATGGTATCCAAAACAGATGGACAGCCTTCGGCTTCTATCATGTTAAAGCAATTGCCAGGCTCAAATGCACAGGAAGTAATTCAACGTGTAAAGGACCGTATGGACGAATTGAAAGGTTCGACTTTTCCTCCGGGAATGACTTATACTATGGGGTATGATGTTTCACGTTTCTTGGATGCTTCCATTTCAAAAGTAATCTGGACGCTAATTGAAGCCTTTATATTGGTATTTATAGTTGTATTTGTATTCTTACAAAATTTTAGAGCGACCATTATTCCGATATTAGCTGTACCTGTATGTTTGATCGGAGCTTTATTTTTCATGCAAATGATGGGTTTCTCGATCAACTTATTGACGTTATTTGCATTAGTTTTAGCAATTGGTATTGTTGTCGATAACGGTATTGTTGTGGTCGAGGCAGTATATGCAAAAATGGAAGAGGAGCATATGCAGCCGTTAGAAGCTACGCTTGCTGCGATGAAGGAAGTTGGAACTGCAGTAATCGCTATTACGTTGGTGATGTCTGCCGTATTTATTCCTGTAGCATTCCTTTCGGGACCTGTAGGTGTATTCTATCGTCAGTTCTCTTTGACTTTAGCCGCTTCAATTGTGATTTCAGGAATTAATGCCTTGACATTGACCCCAGCATTGTGCGCGTTGATTCTTAAATCGCCGCATGATGCCAAAGAAAGTAACGGATTGATGGCGAGATTTTTCAAAGGTTTCAACTATTATTATGAGAAGGTTGCTGGTTCCTACAAAGGATTATTGTCAAAAATTGCCGGTCGTCGTCTGATTACTTTAATCAGTTTAGTCGTGATGTTTATAGCGACTTACGGTGCCATGTCTATTGTTCCGACGGGATTTATTCCTACAGAAGATCAAGGTATGGTATATGTAGCGGTCACTACGCCTCCAGGAGCTACTGTGGATCGAACCGAAGCGGTATTAGACGAAGTTGATCGAATTGCACGAGAGCTCGATGTAGTAGAGACAGTTTCAACTTTAGGTGGATATAGCATTGTTACTGAGGTTTCAGGTTCTTCTTATGGTATGGGGATGATAAACCTTATTCCGTGGGATGATCGTAAAGAGACTGTAGACGATGTAATGACTATGTTGCGTGAGCGTACAGCACATATTGCAGATGCTACGATAGAGTTTTTTCCTCCACCAACAGTTCCAGGCTTCGGGAATTCATCTGGATTTGAGATGCGTTTGTTGGATAGAAGTGGTAATGAAGATTTAAATAAAACAGCCTTAGTTGTAAATAACTTTATCAAAACTTTAGAAGAGAATGAAGTTATAGAGTCCGCAAGTACAACATTTGACGTAGGATTTCCGCAATATATGTTGGAAATTGATTATGATTTGGCGGCTAAAAAAGGTATCTCAGTTGAGAATGCGATGAATACTTTGCAGACTTTGTTAGGTAGTCAGTATGCGACGAACTTTATTCGTTATGGACAGATGTATAAGGTGATGGTACAATCTGATGCCTTCACGCGTCAAAAGCCAGAAGATGTATTAGCATTATATGTGAAAACTAATGATGGAGAGATGGTTCCTTATTCATCTTTCTTGACAATGAAACGAGTATACGGCCCAGAGCAAATCACGCGTTATAATATGTTCAACTCGGCTATGGTTACAGGTCAGGCGGCTGAAGGATATAGTTCCGGACAAGCTATCGAAGCCGTAGAAAAGATTGCTCAATCCTTACCTCAAGGCTATGAAATTGAATGGTCTGGTATGACCCGCGAACAAAAGATCTCAGGTAATCAAGCCGCTTATATTTTCTTATTGTGTTTGGTATTTGTGTATTTATTGCTAGCGGCGCAATATGAGAGTTTCTTACTTCCATTACCAGTTATATTGTGTCTTCCAGCAGGGTTGTTTGGTGCATTTTTATTCCTAAAGCTATTGGGGCTAGAAAATAATATCTATGCGCAGGTTGCATTAGTCATGCTAATTGGTTTATTGGGAAAAAATGCAATTCTTATCGTGGAATATGCCAATCTAAAACGTAAACAGGGAATGGATGTGTTGACGGCTTCAATAGAGGGGGCTGTAGCACGTTTACGTCCAATTTTGATGACATCATTTGCTTTTGCGGCCGGTTTGATCCCATTGATGTTAGCATCGGGTGCGGGAGCATTGGGTAATCGTACTATTGGAACAGCCTCAGTTGGGGGGATGGTGATAGGTACTATATTGGGTGTTATTGTTATTCCTGGTTTAATTGTACTATTCTCAAAGAGAAAAAAGGTGAAACTAGGAAAATCAGCAGCGGTGATTACAGCTTTCGTTATCTTGTTTTCTGCATGTTCTGTTCCTCAAAAAATGATGGATAAGGAACTAAGTCAAGAAATGAAAATTGAAGCGAATGATATATTGAAAGATTCAATTTCGCTAGCAGATGTAAAGTGGAATTCTTTCTTTCAGGATGAAAATTTGATTACATTAATTGAAAATGGGCTTACAAATAACCAAGATCTAAATCAAGCAATACGACGTATCGAAATAGCGCAAGCAAATTTCAAACAGCGTAAAGCAGCTCTATTACCAACACTAGATGCTGCTGTAGAAGGAGGTATCCGTAAGTATGGACATTATACTGAATCAGGTATTGGTAACTATGATTCTAATTTTTCAGACAATTTGAAAGCAGATGAAAAGATTCCTGAACCTTTTATTCCTGATTATTTCGTAGGTGTTCGTTCTTCCTGGGAGATTGATATTTGGGGGAAACTCCGTCAGCGTAGGCAAGCAGCCTATATGGGATTTTTAGCTGAATCTGAAGCAAAGCGTTTGGTTGAAACGGAGTTAATAACTAGTATTTCTTCAGCTTATTTTGATCTAATCGCTTGGGATAATAAGGTGAAAGTTTATGATCAAAATATCGTACTGCATGAACGTGCGTTAGAAATTATTGAAGCTCAAAAAGAAGCTGGTCGATCTGACGAATTAGCTGTACAACAGTTTAAATCAATTTTGGCAGAATCTCGTGCAAATAGAGCTTTTGCATTGCAAGAGATAATTAAAAATGAGCATCACATTAATCAGTTGTTGGGTAGAGTTTATCAACCAATTCAACGTTCGGATGGAAATGTTTTAAACACCAATTTATTCACAACATTAGAAGTTGGTTCTTTTGATTTATTGATTAACAACCGTCTAGATGTTCGTCAAGCAGCTTTCGAATTGAAAAGTAACTTTTCGGAGCTAGATGCCGCTAGATTATCATTCTTGCCATCTGTTGCGATTAGTCCATATTTGGGTTTGCAATCCTTTAGTTTTGATAAATTATTTAATCTGGATAAATCAGTTGCTTATGGACTTTTTGGCGGTGTTACGACTCCTATATTGCGTCAGCGAGAATTGAAATCACAATATGAAATCATGAAAGGACAATATGGTATCGCATTTTTAGAATACGAAAAACGAGTGTTAAATGCGGTTAACGAAGTGTCTTTAGCCACAGAAACACAGAATATAATTGCGGATCGTGCTATATTAATACAAGATCAAGTTGATGCATTGGTTTCATCTACCGAAGCAGCTGAAGAGTTGTTTATTGCGGGACGAGTTAGTTATTTGGATATTATTTCTGCACAGAAAGGCGTAGTACAAGCTCAAATTTCAAAAGTTGATATTCAAAAGGAGAATATTTTAAATCAAATTGTTCTATACAAAGCCTTGGGAGGCGGTTGGAAATAAAAATCGGTTAGTTTTCTATTTAGTAAGGGGGCAATGTTATGTTGTCCCCTTTTTGTTTTATGTGATAATGTTGTAGATTTACCTAAAGATAATCAATTTAACTACTTGTTTCGTTTGAGTCAATTATGGGTAAAAGTAATTTCTTAGGCTTAAAAAATGAAATCGATTTGCTAATTGCGATAAGTAACAGCGATAGTGATAGTTTTGAAATAGTATTTAAACACTACGGTCCATTACTTTTTGATTATGCATTTCGCATAATGGAGGATAGTGACGCATCGGAGGATCTTGTACAAGACGTTTTTATTAGCATCTGGCTAAATAGGGAAAAGCTTAAGTATATTAAAAGCTTTAAAGACTACATATTCATATTATCAAAAAATAGGATTTTAAATACCTTAAAGAAGAAGGGGAGAGAAAAATTATTGACTTACGCTATCGGTAATGTCGGTATAGCATATGATGTTGTTGATGAAGATTTAATTGAAGAGAAGAGAAAAAAGGAGGAAATATATACTATACTAGAAGATAAAATATCTCAACTTCCATCACAACAGCAAAAAATATTTAAACTAGCAAAGAATGAAAAAAAATCTTACCAGCAAATTTCTGAACAATTGGGAATTTCAATCGAAACGGTAAGAAAGCACATGTTTTTGGCATTAAAAACTTTAAAGAAAGAAATGCAGCGAGAAAACCTTGATGTGATGATAATTATACTCTCCATAATTTTTTTTTAAAAATAGTATTACCACTTTTTAATTTCGATTTGTCTTTATAGTATATAGGGGCAAATATCCTATCCAAAATAACCAATGCAAACAGAAAGAATTCAATTATTATTTCAAAAATATTATAGTAAGTCAATTACAGAAATTGAGCGTGAAGAGTTGTTTAGTACAATTCATACTTTAAAAGATGATCAATTAGAAAATATTTTGAAAGAAAATTTTGATAATCACTTTGATTTTGAGTGGGTTAGATATGAGATGGATGATGGTAAACTTTGGGGTAAAATTGTTGAATCAACTGATATAGTTTCAAAGAAAGATAATTTAAGGTGGTTGAAAAGGTTTGCTGTAGCAGCATCAGTTATATCACTTTTATCATTCGGAATATATAAGTTCTATTACGATAGTAATTCTATAACTACAAACAAATTGTCAAAAGTAGTCTATGACATTCTTCCTGGTGGAAATAAGGCAATATTAACATTAGCAAATGGAAAAAAAGTCTATTTGGATACATTATCGTTAGGGAATAGTATCGTTGATGGAAATACAATAATAACAAAACTTGAAGATGGTAAAATAGTGTACGAAACGAGTTCTAGCGCTATGAGTTCCAAAAGTCATAATATAGTGGAAACTCCAAAAGGAGGGATGTTTCAAGTTTCACTTCCTGACGGAAGCGAAGTGTGGTTAAATGCTATGTCAAAAATTAAATATCCAATAAATTTTGATAAAGGGAACAGGATAATAGATCTAGAAGGTGAGGCATATTTTGAAATAGCTAAGGATAAAAATAGGCCTTTTATAGTGAACCTTGGTCAAGGAAAAAGTGTAAATGTCCTTGGTACACATTTTAATACCAAATCATATAATCTTCAAGAAATGTCAACTACAGTTTTAGAAGGAGCTGTAGGAGTATATGGGTATGATGTTTCTCGTGTCGTAAAACCAAATAAGAAATTTGAAGTGAGCAGTAATCATACACGTATTATAGATGATGTAGATGTCAATCAAATTATGTCTTGGAAAAATGGTTATTTTTCTCAAGGTGAAATAAGTTTGACCGAACTATTGAGTGAAATATCTAGATGGTATGATGTCAAAATAGAAAATGATGAAAATATTGATATGGATATTATCATTAATGTTAAGAGAGATAACACTCTTCAAAACTTAATTAAAATACTAGAATTGACTAAAGAATTAAAATTTGAATTAAGTAATAAAACTTTAAAAGTGATGAGTATGAAAAAAAAATAAGCCAAATGTTAATATAAAAAAGACCGATTTGTTTGCAGACAAATCGGCTTAATTGAAACTCTATAACCGAGTTAAATACCAGATTATAAACTTTTACAAAAACTAATTTATGATTTTTTTCTATTCAGAAGAAATTATAAGGCATTTCACGCCTAATAAAATCTTTAAAAAATGTCTTTTTATTATGAAAATAACGACATTGCTAATTCTAGCCTTTAGCACCTTAAGTTATGCTACTGGAAAAGCTCAAAAAATTTCCTTGAATCTAAAAAATAGAAGTTTGGAAGAAGCTTTTAAAAAAATTGAGCAGCAAACTATATATACTTTTACGTATAACAAGAAGTTATTAAAAACTGCTAATAAAGTGAATGTCTTTCTAGAAGGAAAGTCCTTGGAAGAGACTTTGAGTACTATCTTGAAGAGTCAGCCCTTATCTTACACTATTTATGATGAACATGTTGTTCTAAGTCCTAAATCAAATTACGAAGAAAATGGACCTAAAATTACAAACTCCAAAATTGAAGTTCAAGAATCTTTAACTGGTGTTATCCAAGATGCGTCTGGTCAGCTAATATCAGGAGCAAGTATATTGAATATAACTAATAATGTACGCTCAATTTCTGATGTCAAAGGAGAATTTAATATAAAGGGAAAAATAGGCGATGTTTTACAAGTAACTTATGTAGGTTATAATGCTGAAAAAATTACTGTTTCAAGCGCCTCACGCGTAATTGTTAGACTGACTTTGCAGGATAATACTTTAGAAGATGTTGTGGTAACAGCTTTGGGGATTAAAAGATCAGAGAAAGCATTAAGTTATCAAATACAACAGGTGAGTGGTGAAGATTTATCCGCGTCTAAAGGTTCAAATTTTGTTAACTCGTTAGTAGGAAAAGTAGCTGGTGCTCAGATCAACTCAAGTAGCAGTGGGCCTGGAGGTGCTGTAAAAGTTGTGTTAAGAGGAAGTAAATCTATTGCGTTAGATAATAATGCTTTATATGTGATCGACGGTATCCCCATGAATAATTTTAAAGTCAATCCAGGCGAAGGTTCTTTTGCTTCGCAACCAAGTTCAGAGTCTATTGCGGACATTAACCCAGATGATATTGAAAGTATATCTGTCATGACTGGTCCAACATCAGCAGCTTTGTACGGATATCAAGGTGCGAATGGGGTGATATTGGTAACAACGAAAAAGGGTAAAGCTGATAAAACATCATTGACCTATAATCATAATACGATGTTCTCTACACCATTGTTATTACCTCAATTCCAAAACAAGTACGGTAATGCAATGAACTCTAACCAAAGTTGGGGAGGAGTAATTAATTCGGATTATAATCCAGCTAAATTTTTCCAAACAGGTTATAACATGAACAATTCTTTGGCTTTATCCACCGGGACAGATAAAAGTCAAAATTATTTTTCTATGGCTTACAATAATGCTGAGGGTATTATATCTAATAATACGTATAACAGATACAACTTTATGTATCGTAATACGACTAACTTTCTAGATGATAAGTTGACATTTGATTTCAGTGCTAATTATATTATTCAGAAAGATCTTAACATGATGTCTCAGGGACAATATAGCAACCCTCTTCCTGCGGTATATTTATTCCCTCGAGGTGAAGATTTTTCAGCTATTAGATTGTTTGAGCGTTACGACGAAGTAACAGGTCGAAGCACACAATTCTGGCCCTATGGTGATCAAGGACTGACTATGCAAAATCCATATTGGACAATGAACAAAATGGATAGAATAAATAACCGTAAGCGTTATTTCTTGACAGCTTCTTTGAAATATAATCTGACAAACGACTGGAATATAACTGGACGTGTAAATGCGGATAACATGAACAGAAGATTTACGGATAGTCGACATGCTGGAACTATAGGTGTATTGTCAGGACCATTGGGACGTTTTAATCTGCAACAAAATGATCAAAATCAGTTATATGCAGATATTATCTCTAATTACAAAAAGAATTGGAGTGATTTCAGCTTGAACCTGAATGTAGGAGGATCGATTAGACATATGAATTTTGAGTCAAATTCAATAACTGGCGATTTGGATAAAATTGGTAACTATTTCAGCTTGGAAAACCTGGATCGTTCGATAGGTAGTTACAAGGTCGATCAAGATGGTTTAAGACAACAAACCCAATCTGTATTTGCAAGTGCAGAATTTGGCTACAAAAATGCGTTATTCTTGACTTTGACAGAAAGATTAGATTGGGATTCTGCTTTAGCTATGTCAACAGCTATGGATAAGCCAATGTATGATTATCCTTCTATTGGTTTATCTGCCGTTATAAATGAGCTAACGACATTGCCTCAAGTCTTTTCTTACATGAAGTTAAGAGGTTCTTATGCAAGGATAGGTAGACCATATGCTCCATATTTGACAACGGAGCAATATGTTTATAATGATCAGACAGACACATACTCTTTGCCTCGTATACGTCCTAATTATGCGTTAAAGCCAGAGATGACTAATACGTACGAGTTCGGTGCTGACATGAGATTCTTTAATAATGCATTGACTTTCAATGTTACTTATTATTCCGCTGATACAGAGAATCAAACACATACCATTATGGAAAGTGGAACGGAATACGAAGCTAAATTAATTCAAGCTGGTAAAGTAAGAAATAATGGTGTTGAAATGTTATTAGGGTATGATAAGAGTTGGGGTAAATTTTCGTGGGCGAGTAATATAACGTATTCCATCAACCATAATAAAGTTGTACAACTTTATAGTGATGAGATAATGAAGGAAAATCCTGATATCAATGTGTTTGTTAATAAAGCTGTACTTGGTAGTGTAGGCTCACCAATTGTACGATTGACAGAAGGTGGTAGTCTAGGTGATATTTATTCAACATCTGATTTCAAAAGAGATAATAACGGACATATCTTTTTAAATCCGTCTACATTATTGCCTATTATCGAAAACTTGAACTCCGATGAATATAGAAAATTGGGGTCAATTCTACCAAAGACACATGTGGGATGGAGAAATTCATTTACTTATGATAATCTAAGATTAAATGTGGCTTTGGCGGGTAGATTTGGTGGATTAGTAGTGTCAAATACGCAAGCATTTTTAGATAGATATGGTGTGTCAGAGTATTCTGCAAACCTTAGAGAAGAGGGGGCATTTAATATTTTAAATAATGAAATACCTATCGAAAATTATTTGAATATAATTGGCGAGGGTACAGGTAAGTCCGACTTCTATACTTATAATGCTGATAATGTCAGGTTACAAGAAGTAAGTTTAGAATATAAATTGGACCGTAAGTGGTTTAATAATAAAGCGGGTGTTACAGTTGGAATTAGTGGTAACAATTTAGCATTTATTTATAAAAAGGCTCCGTTTGACCCTGAGGCTTCACCTAATGCATCAAGCACATTTTATTCTGGCGTAGATTATTTTATGCAACCAACGCAGAAAAACTTTGGGTTTAATGTTAAAGTTAACTTCTAAAATAAGCATCATGAATATTCGATATTTAATAAAAAATAAAGTATACCTAGTCTTAGCAGTTGTTTTTGCTGTTTCGTGTACTAAAAATTTTGAGGAATATAATACACATCCTTATAACCCTCAAGATAAAAATCTAACTGAAGCAGAGCGATTAGGGACATTAATACCTACGTTAATCTCTACGATGCATTTTTCTCAAGAGAATAGAAGTCAACATACCGAACAGTTCGTTTTCGGTCAATATGGTGGATATTTTGCTACAACTAATAATTGGAATGGTACTAATTTCGGAACTCTCAATCCAGCCTTGGATTGGGTAGAGGTTCCTTATAAAGACGTGATGGCAGAATTCAATAGTAATTATTTGAAAATTAAAGAGGTTACTAATTCGACAGGTTATATATATGCATGGGTAAATATTATTCGTGTCGCTTCTATGCTGCGTATGTTAGATACATATGGCCCGATTCCTTATTCAAAAATTGGAGAATCTAACAATGACCAAGTGCCATTTGATAGTGTGGAGGATGTGTATAAGAAAATGTTTAGCGAGCTGGATGAAAGTTTGGCGGTATTAAATCGCTTTATCTTGGGTAGTACAAACTACAAAAATAACCCAATGGCTATGTATGATGGGGTTTACCAAGGTGATTTCGCTAAATGGGTAAAATTTGCAAATTCTCTAAAAATGCGTATGGCAATGCGTCTATCAAACGTAGATGCAACATTTGCAAGTGCTAAATTTTTAGAAGCTCATCAAGCAGGACCGATTATAGCGAATACTGATAATGCTTTTATTCCAACGCAAGATAACCCATATCTTAAGGCTTCGGTAGAATGGGGTGATTTAGCTATAAGTGCATCATTGAGTTCTTATATGAATGGCTATGCAGATCCTAGAAGTTCTAAGTATATGACCGCTATTTCTGGAGGTTCTTATAGAGGAGTGAGGATGGGTATTCAAAGTATTAATAAAACCACATTTTCGAATGCGAATAGTTATTCAAAGCCTGCTTTTACAAAGGCTACACCTTTATTGATATTCAATGCATCAGAAGTTGCTTTCTTAAGAGCTGAAGCGGCTTTGAAAGGTTGGTTAACTGGTGGCGATGCGGTCGCTAAAACATATTATGAGCAAGGTGTAACGCTATCAATGAGTGCTAATAATGTAACAGTTGGTTCTTATTTGACAAGTACAGCAGTGCCTGCTCAGTATACAAGCCCTAATTTGTCGAGATCAAATATTTCAGTTCCAAATAGAATAACAGTTAGTTGGTCAGATTTTAGTACTTCTGTAAATACGAAGTTAGAAAAGATCATTACTCAAAAATGGTTAGCAAACTATCCATATGGTTCGGAATCATGGGCTGATATACGCAGAACGGGATTCCCTCAGATTTATCCTGCTTTGGATAACTTGAGTTCGAGTAGTTTTATAGGTTCAATAAATAATTCTTACGGTAGAATGGTTCGTCGTCTTACGTATCCTCAAAGTTTATATAGAACGAATAACGACTTAGTGACATCTGCTATCTCTTTGTTAGGAGGAGATGATGCAGGGAGTACAGATTTATGGTGGGCTAAAAAGAATTAATATTTATGATTATGAAAAGATTTAAATTTTTAATAGTTGGATTATCAATATTATTGGGTGCATCATGTAAAGAATGGACCGAAATAGAGTCTGTGAATAAGGCTATTGATTTTGATGCTACAAATAAGACGGAGGAATATTATGAGGCATTGCGTGAATGGAAAAAAACGCCTAATCTACCTCAAATCTTTGTTTGGTTTGATAATTGGAATGGTGTTTCTCCAACAGGTGAAAATAGTTTAAGAGGTTTGCCTGATTCTGTAACTATAGCATCAAACTGGGGTGGTCACCCAAAATTTGACCTAAGTCTAGAGCGAAAGGCAGATATGGAATATGTACAGAAGGTGAAAGGGACAAAAGTTGTAGTTACTTTATTTTCTGAAAATGTAGGTGATGATATGCCTGAAGACCCCATATATAATGTTGGTAACAGCTCTGATGAAGCGGTCGTAAGGCCAGCTATTAGAAAATATGCAGAAGCTATATATGATGCGGTGATTGAAAGTGGTTATGATGGCTTCGATTGGGATTATGAACCTTTTTTCGGAGGGGTGTGGGATGCTTACTTGTGGAAGAACGTAGTACAACGTAGAATTTTTGTTGAAGAATTAGGTTATTGGTTTGGTAAAGGATCGCAGAGAACCGATAGAGATGGTAGAAAACCTGCGAAACCAGGTCTACTATACTTGATTGATGGTGAAATTGGTGTAGGAAACCGTATGGGGAAAGATTGGGAGTCTCAATATGTTGATTATTACGTGCTTCAAGCATACGGGTCTACCACGGATGTGAATCGCACCTCTAGGGTCACTGGAGTAGTAGAAGATATGAGTGATCATATTGCAGCTGGAAGAATAACGGTAGAGGAGGTTGTTAGACGGACTATATTGACCGAAAATTTTGAGTCATATGCAAATAGTGGTGGCGGATTCTTAGGTATGTCGCAGTTTATATATAAAGCTAATGGTGTGGATCAACAAATTGGAGGTGCTGGATTATATAGAAGTGGATTTGACTATTTGCCAAAGGGCAAAGGTGATTATGATGGCTCTCCTGAATATTATTTTTTGAGAATGGGAATCACTAATCTTTATCGCATTTTTAATCAAAGAAATACAGGTTTATCTAATTAATATATAAAAGATGAAATTATTAAGTTTTATTGGAATAGCAATTATCTCGTTACTTTATGCTTGTAACGATGCTGATTATAGTATTATTGATAATCAAGTGTATATCAGTAATGCGGAACAAAATGTAGGTGGTTCAGAGACCATTATTATGAATAATGGTGCTGATATATCTGTATTAGTTAGATTGGCAAAGAAAGTTGATTATGATGTCGAAGTTGAGCTTGGTCTTGCTGCGGAGTTATTAGAGGAATATAACCAAAGAAATCAAACTGAATATTTGATGGTTCCAGATTTTCAGTTTCCAACTAATGCGGTAGTTAAAATACCAGCAGGAGAGATTTCAAGCAGTTTTAAAATAGTAGTAAATGATTTTGAGACAAAAGGAAACCAATACGCGTTACCAATTAAGATTACTAAGATTTTAAATGGAGGTATAGATTTGGCAAATACGCAATCAAGGTTTATTTACGCCCTAGCCAAACCATTGAGGGTATCAGTACCTGTTATGTCTGGTTTTACTATATCAGGAGATCTTAATGAGAATGTAAGTGCATTACCTAAAGAAAACTGGGGTATTAATGTTAATGAATGGTCACTAGAGTGTTGGACTAAGTTGAGCGCATACAACGTGAATAATCAAGCTATTTTTAATTTAGGTAGTAATCAACATGAAATTTACATACGATTCGGTGATGCAAACTCACCCTATAATTATTTGCAAATAAAAACACTTGGTGGACAGATTCAGACTGCTTCAAACTTGGTTGCTAACAGATGGTATCATTGGGCTTTCGTGTACGATGGTACTACGTTGACTATCTATCGAGATGGAGAAGTGGATGTGAAGTTTCAGCCTCCAAGTCCTATTGGAGGTAATGTAAGGATGGATTATGTGCAAATGATATCTAGCGGATCAAGATATTTTCCAAACAGAGCTCATTTGGCTCAAGTTAAATTATGGAAAAAGGCGATTTCGCAAACTCAAATTAAAAACAACATGTATTTCGAAATAAATCCAAAAAATACGGATTTAGTAGGCTATTGGCCAATGAATGAGGGTTCGGGTAATACTTTTAAAGATATTACAGGAAATGGTCATGATGCTGCAGCTGGTTCGAATATTATTAAATCTTGGGATCACAATATTGATTTTAAAAACTAATATTGATTAAATAGATAAATTGGTTTAAGAGGGCTGAAGTAATTTAGTCCTCTTTTTAATTTTATTTCTCAGTTGAACAGCTACTTACGCGATGTTCAAAAAATAAACTCTAATAAAGCTTGGAAGTAGTTACAATTCTTTTCTATCTTTGCACCACTCCGCAAGGGAGGAACGCTGGATACGGCGCTGAAATATGAGGATAGGAGCTGTTTAAACAAGGAAACTTGTAAAAACATAAAGAAAAAAAACTTCAAATAAATTTTGGAAGTTTAAATAAAGTTTCTACCTTTGCAGTCCCGACGGAAACGAAGGGAAAACAAAACAAGATAAGTACAGCAGTAATGCTCGAAATATAAGCAG
>NZ_JADEYP010000011.1 GCF_020295405.1 Sphingobacterium bovistauri | reverse complement strand
CTTTTGGAACAATGATATCGTACAATCCTGAATAGGAACTGAAATGTATTTTTTGTTGGGTAGAAAGCATCCTGATGTCCGTTAAAACCTACTTTAAGATACGAAAAAAGGAGCAGAAAACTGTTGTCTTCCACTCCTTTTTTTAGCCCAATCTAAAAGGGGACTTTTTCAGTGCCCTCGAAATTTCCTAAGGGGATTTTTATTTATAGAAAAGCTAATTACTTAACTTCTTCAAATTCTACATCTTGTACATCATCACCACCTTTGTTATTGCTTTGTGATTGACCTGCATCACCTTGAGGTTGTGCACCACCTTGTTGTGAGGCTGCGTACATTTCCTCAGAAGCTGCGTTCCAAGCATTTTGTAATTCAGCAGAAGCTGTATCGATATCTTCAAAATTACGAGCAGCGTAAGCAACTTTTAATTTCTCTAGACCTGCTTCGATAGGTGCTTTTTTATCAGCTGATATTTTGTCACCGTATTCTTTCAATTGTTTTTCAGTCGAGAATACTAATGCATCAGCAGCATTGATTTTATCCGCTTCTTCTTTTACTTTTTTATCCGCTTCTGCATTTGCTTCAGCTTCTTGTTTCATTTTTTGGATTTCTTCGTCAGATAAACCTGAAGAAGCCTCAATACGAATGTTTTGCTCTTTACCAGTTGCTTTATCTTTTGCCGATACTTTGATGATACCATTTGCATCGATGTCAAAGATTACTTCGATTTGAGGGATACCACGAGGAGCAGCAGGAATATCCGCTAATTGGAAACGACCTAAAGTACGGTTGTTTGCAGCCATCGGGCGTTCTCCTTGCAATACGTGAATTTCTACCGAAGGTTGATTGTCTGATGCTGTAGAGAATACTTCTGATTTTTTAGTAGGAATAGTTGTATTCGCTTCGATTAATTTAGTGAATACACCACCCATAGTCTCAATACCTAAAGAAAGAGGTGTTACATCTAATAATAATACGTCTGTAACCTCACCTGTCAATACACCACCTTGGATAGCAGCACCTAAAGCTACAACTTCGTCAGGGTTTACTCCTTTTGAAGGCTCTTTACCAAAGAATGCTTTTACAGCGTCTACGATAGCAGGGATACGAGTAGAACCACCCACTAAGATTACTTCGTCAATATCAGCAGTTGTGTAACCTGCATTTTTCAATGCTGTACGACAAGGTTCGATAGTACGTTTAACTAAGTCAGCTACTAATGATTCGAATTTAGCACGAGATAATGTGCGTACTAAGTGTTTAGGACCTGTAGCGTCAGCAGTGATATATGGTAAGTTGATTTCAGTTGAAGTCGTGCTTGAAAGCTCAATTTTTGCTTTTTCAGCAGCTTCTTTCAAACGTTGTAACGCCATAGCGTCTTTTTTCAAATCAAAACCGTTGTTTTCAGCTTTGAACTCATCATTCAACCAGTTGATAACTGCATTGTCAAAGTCATCACCACCTAAGTGTGTATCACCGTCAGTTGATTTTACTTCGAATACACCATCACCTAATTCTAATACAGAAACGTCATGTGTACCACCACCACAATCAAATACAGCGATTTTCATATCTCTGTTTGCTTTGTCCAAACCGTATGCTAATGCAGCAGCAGTAGGCTCATTAATGATACGCTCTACTTTAAGACCAGCGATTTCACCAGCTTCTTTTGTAGCTTGACGTTGTGCATCATTAAAGTACGCAGGTACTGTGATTACGGCACGTGTTACTTCTTGACCTAAGTAATCTTCAGCTGTTTTCTTCATTTTTTGAAGAGTGATAGCAGAAATTTCTTGAGGTGTATATTTGCGATCGTCAATCTCCACACGAGGAGTATTGTTGTCACCTTTTACTACTTTGTAAGGTACATGTGATAATTCTTTTTGCGCTTCGTCAAAAGAAGTACCCATGAAACGTTTGATAGAATAAATCGTTTTATATGGGTTTGTGATTGCTTGACGTTTAGCAGGATCACCTACTTTACGCTCACCACCATCTACAAATGCTACGATTGAAGGTGTAGTGCGTTTACCTTCGTTGTTAGCAATTACTACTGGCTCGTTACCCTCCATTACAGCAACACATGAGTTTGTAGTTCCTAAGTCGATTCCTATTATTTTAGACATATTATGAATATTGTTTTTTACTAATTTTTAAAACTTTGATAAGTATATATCAACCCTTGTGCCAACAACTATTTTGCAGGAAAATTGTAAAATAATGTTCCAAAATGTCCTACTTCTGCCACATTGATGTGACAAATTGTCTTCGATTAGTAAATTAATTGCTCTTGAATCTGTCTTCTGCCCGAATTACTGTCACGTCCTCGTTGGAAAATTCTGCCAAAGCTTTTGACAAAGTCATCAAAAGTGATTGAAGTTGATTTTTTGTCTTTCCAATCACTAGGAATGGGGTCATTTGTATAATCTAGTTTCGTGGCCCAATATTGAATATGCATCTCTGGAATAGCCAATCCTAAAATCATACCTGGTAATCCACTGCTTAGTGCAGGACCCGCAGAAACGGGGATTTGATCTGTATAAAAGGCTACTAAATATAAGGAATCGGCTGTAGAGCCATTCACACGTCTACATTCAAATCCTGCTATATCACGATATTCATCTGTAAATCTCCAAGTAATATTGTTGAGGGTGTCAGTAATAATATATTTCTCATCGATTTCTAATTGTAAACTGCTGGTGTTTTTTTTAAGGTCTTGGTAAAATATTTTGGAATTATTGTCTACTCGACCTCTTGGCATATTACCACCTCTATTTTGATTCCCTCGATTACCACCGCGTCCTCCCCCCATTCCCATACGAGTTGATGAGCCTGTCGAAGCTGATTTCTGTTCTTCGGTAGTGGGGTCGACTCTCAGTAATGTAGCGTTTTCGTCAAAATGTAAGATTAACTTTTGAGTAGTAGATTCAGGCATATTGTCAATGTTAAATCCACCTCCTCCACCGAATCGCATCATCATGGAGGGGTCCATTTGCTGTGACATACTTTTTATACGTGCTTTATTAAAAGTTACTTTGTCAAACGCAATATTACCACGTGTGCCGAAATAAGCGTACTGTGCATTAGATTGTACATAGCTTATTAATAATATGAATGTTAGAATTAGTTTATCCATTATTTTTCTTTCCTAAGTTTTTATTAAAATCCCATTTCAAACCAAACAATACATAACGAGTGAGCATCAGCTGAGTTGATTCTGAAAACTCTGTTTCAGATACATTTCTGTTTGTTGTATTGTATGTTTTGAAAATATCAAAAGCTTTAATACTCGCTACTAAACTTTGATTTTTTAATAACTTTTTGCTGAATTCGAGATTCGTATAGAATTGTTGTATACTTTGTTTATATAGTTTAGTTGGGCCTTCAATATTATAATTAATCTGTGTTGTGAAATTGAATTGTTTTGGTAAAAAATAACGCAAATACGTTGATCCTCCAGTACTCAAGTTTGTATAATTAAGGTCTGCTTGTAAGCTGTTACGTTGATTGTTTACGTTAATTCGCCAATTGAAGTCGTAATCTAACCCTTTAGAATCTTGTTCGTTGAAACTGAATCCAGTATGTAATGAGGCGTTTTGTGTATTGTTTAATTCATATTGAGCTTGATCAGTATATGATCCATCTTTAGAATATCTTGTATATGTAAACCCATTGTTGTAATTGGCGCCAGTAAATAGATTTAATTGAACTTTTCTATCAAATATTGGTTTGCTGTAGTTGGAGTTGAGGTTGGCATTCCAACTAGATTTCCCCGTTACATTGACATATGTACTTGTTGTCAATGTATCAGACACTGTGCGTTTATTGACGATAGGATTGCTTTTGAAACCGATTGCTGAATTCAAATTCCAACTTGTACCTTTCAATAAACTCAGGGTACTATAATCCAATCTAAAATTATTGTTTACAGCACGTTTTAAATTAGGATTTCCTAATTGTACAAAAATAGGAGAGGTCTGAGGTTGCAAGCGCTGTAATTGAGAGAATGAAGGGATGTCAAAATTATTTTGATAAGATGCATTCAGATTTTTGCGGTTTGAAATTTTATAATTACTACTCAAATTCAAATCATTATCCCAAAAGTCACGACTCAAATCAATATCTCTGTATGAATCATTTAATGCTTGATTTCTATAATTTGTTCTATTAGAAATTGAAAAATTTAATTTCTCCGTATTGTAATTTAAGTTCGTAATAATAGTTTGATTCCTTGATTCGTTAATCAAATTTTGAGAATATTCTTCATCGATTGAATTGCCTGAATCATTGTTGTTGAATGCATCTACCTTATTCTTACTGTCGTTCATAGAAAAATTATAGCCAATAGAATAATTCATTTTTTGATTTATTCTGTTATTTATCTGCAATTGTGTAGAGAATCTATTAGACCTAGAGTCGGTAAATCGATTTTGATCGACTATGGTTGTTCGATCAGATACCATCGTGTCAATTTTATGAAAATATGTCTTTTGATATACCATACTTTCTTGATCAGATTCTTCAAAATT
The DNA here is from genome assembly GCF_020295405.1 of Sphingobacterium bovistauri. Taxonomy (GTDB): domain Bacteria; phylum Bacteroidota; class Bacteroidia; order Sphingobacteriales; family Sphingobacteriaceae; genus Sphingobacterium; species Sphingobacterium bovistauri. The sequence continues at coordinate 120,881 of NZ_JADEYP010000011.1, read as the reverse complement.
GTTATTTAAATGGATGTTCAGGGATAGGCCATTTTTGTTAAGACGCTTACGGTAATTCAACCTTATTTCGTTAGAAAGATTATCACCAATGCTGCTATTTGAACTTGCGAAATCACGTACTGCTAATGTTTCATTTCTAAATAAATAGTTTTCTGAACTGCTTAAACTGTTTGTCTTAGATTGATTTCCATTAACTTGTAATTCCATGTTGGAAGTTGAGTCAATGCGTAATTTGAATTCTGATCTAAAATTGTGCCCCTGACTACTATTTTCGTTATCCGTTTTGCTGTTTGTTTGTTGGGTGATATCTGGGAATATTTCTATTCTATTGCTTTGCCTTTCATTACGATTGCTCGCATCACTAAAATTGTAATTCGCATTAACATTCAGCTTTCTTTTGAAGAACTGATTGTCGTAATTGGCACCTATAGATGTATTTTGGGGTTCACCAGTAATTTGGCTATTCATACGCAGACTACCTTCTCTACCTCCTGAATTAGCTCCCATGTTATTTGTATTAGCAGTAATACCAATTCGTTCAGTTCTATTGAATTTGGCTGCAAAAAGATTGGCTGTGTATAATTCTTCTGTACCTAGATTTGCTTCTACATTGCCAAATATACCAACCCGGGCCTCTTCTTTGAGGACGACATTGACCGTTTGAAAACGTTGGCCATCATCAATGCCTGTTAATTCAGCTTCTTCAGATTTACGTTCATAGACTTGGACTTTATCTACTGCATCTGCACGCACATTACGAATGGCAATTTTGGGATCGTAACCAAAAAACTCTTCACCGTCAATCAGTACTTTGGATACCGATTTACCATGTGCTGTGACCGAACCATCGCCTGAAACAGTCAAACCAGGTAATCTTCTTAAAAGATCTTCTAGTTTTGCATTTTTCTCCGTTTCGAAACTTCCAGCGTCATATTCAATTGTGTCGCCTTTAATTCGGATAGGAATTTTTCCGGTGACTACAACTTCTTCTATTAAGTTTGCTTGAGAACTCAATAAAATATCATTCACTTTGGTGTTTGCTTTGAGTTGTATTTTTTCAGAATGTAATTCAAATTTTGGGTATGAGATAACTAATAAATAATCATCTGGTTTTATTTTGTTGAATTCGAAAGCCCCATTTTCATTAGCTCTTGTATGGTATTTGAGGATAGAATCTTGATTTAGTAAGACAACCGTTGCATTGGTAAGGGGTGTGTTATCAGATTTATCTAAAATCTTACCATTTAGATTAATCTGTGCAATACTTACACTCCAAAGTAATAATCCAACAATCGTAAAAAAAACGCTTTTCATGTAGTTTTGGTTAATTAGGATACCTTCCTTAGATATACATATCATTAAAAGGTTTAATTGAGAACCAACAAATTTATGACAAATATATATTGAGATTGAGCTAGTTTTGTGTGGGCAAAAAAAAGTTATATGAATTTTAAAGAATACTTAAGTTATTTTGAGCAGATAATACTAAATCCAACACAGTTTCCAGTTTATCAGGATGAAAGCTACTATAAATATGCGAAACTCAATTGGTCTCGAACAAATCGTTGGTTGAATAAATTTGAACCTTCTGATGAAACGAAAGAGCTTATCGCTTCCGTAAATGAACCCCAAACTTGGATTATAATAACCGAGCCATGGTGCGGAGATGCAGCGCATTCAGTCCCTCAATTATATAATATGGTTGAAAATAATCCATTTATTTCGGTTGATATTCAGTTGCGTGATGAGGCTCCGTTTTTGATTGATCAGTATTTGACAAATGGCGGGAAGTCTATTCCAAAATTGATTATCCGTAATGCTGAGGACAAAGATGTTGCTGTTTGGGGCCCACGTCCTGAAAAACTGCAAGAATTTTTTGTTTCTCTTAAAGCGCAGGGGGATGACATGAATGAAATAAAAGAAGCGGTTCAAAAATGGTACAATGAAGATAAGGGGTATGAAATTCAAAAAGATATCGCTAAATTGTTAGTGTAAAATCTTTCATATGTATGTAGAAGAGTTAAGGGAGTATTGTTTAGCAAAAGGTAATATGGTATCTGAGGAACTGCCTTTTGGTCCTGATACCCTAGTGTTCAAGATTGCGGGAAAAGTATTTTTACTTATTGGTCTAGATCAAGTTGAAAATATGAGCTTCAATGTGAAATGCGATCCTGAGTACGCGATTGAACTACGTGAAAAGTATCAACATACAGTTTTGCCCGGCTATCATATGAATAAGAAGCATTGGAATACTGTATTTCTTGGTCGCGAATTGAATACAACTCAACTGAAGGAATTAATTGACCATAGTTTTGATTTGGTCAAGCTTTCGCTTCCAAAAAATATAAGAGATACGATATAAAAACAAAAGGCAATCAATTGATTGCCTTTTGTTTTACATTTTTAAACCGATTTCTCTTAGTCTTTCATCTAAATATTGACCCGCAGTATAATCTTCATATACTTTAGGATGTTCTTCTGATATACACGATTCTAAAGAAGCTAAGCTCATGCTTGCTTTTGGATGCAAGAAGAATGGAACAGAGTATCTTGAAGTAGTCATCAATTCACGAGGAGGGTTAACGACTCTATGTGTTGTAGATTTCAATTTGTTGTTTGTCAAACGTTGCAACATATCTCCTACGTTTACAACTACATCTTCACCATGTGCTTTGATCGGAAACCATTCACCATCTTTAGTCAATACTTCTAGACCATCTGCACTTGCACCAATTAATAAGGTGATTAAGTTAATGTCTTCATGTGCACCAGCTCTTACTGCATCAGGAGCAATAGAATCTGGGTTTTCAATAGGGAAATAGTGAATTGCTCTTAAGATAGAGTTACCGTTGATCACATATTTCTCAAAATAATTATCCTCTAATTCTAAATACGAAGCGATAGCTTTTAATAAATTACGACCTGCAGTTTCTAATTTTTTATAAATTTCCGCCGTTATTTCATTGAACCTAGTTAGTTCCGCTACCTCAGGATTGTCTGGGAAATCAACTTTTGAATACTCTTCACCTACAATTGTTTGACCTCTCTGCCAGAATTCTTTCAAATCAGGAACTTTAGCATCTTTTGCTTTTTCTCTTCCTTTTGTCGTATAACCACGTTGACCTGCTAATTCAGGAAATTCGTATTGATCTTTAACTTCTTGAGGAAGATCAAAAAAAGCTTTTACGACAGTATAAAGCTCTTCGATCAATTCTGGACTAAGTCCATGGTTTGCAATAGTTACGAAGCCAGTCTCATTGAAAGCTTTACCAATATCTTGAACAAATTGTCCACGTTGTTCGGCTGTACCTTGCGTAAAATCATGAAGGTCTAGACGAGGAATGTTTACTAATGCCATAGTTTTGTTTTTATGTTTTTACAAAGTTAATGCATTATTAATAGAATGATTATTGATTATGTTTATAACCTATTGTATATTCGCTCTAATTATTAGATAATCAGCAATTAAAAGTTTTCCACATTTGATTGTACGGCGATTATTTATATTAACCAATATAGGTGTTTAGTTGAATTCAGACACTTTTTTATTTAAAAAACAATTTAATCCTTGAATAATTGAATTCTAATCTATAGATTTGTTATGCTTGCATAATAAACTTGAGTTAGGCAATTTACCAAATCGACTATGAGCCAGAATAACACGATTGACTATTTTTTGAAAGCTGCATGGCAAAATGTGGCAAATAAGTATAATAATATTGCTACACAATTTGGATTTACTCAGGCAGCTGGATACATTCTTATAAATATCCACAAAGATGGAACGCCTGTTTCGCAGATAGCAAACTCCACAGGAGTGAAAACGACGTCGTTATCTAGGGTATTGATAAATCTAGAAAGCTTGGGCTTTATTTATAGGGAGGCCTGTGTAGTGGATAAACGTTCCGTAAAAGTTTTTTTGACACCTCTAGGTGTAGAAAAAAGAAAAATAGCCAAAGATGTGGTCAAAGGATTCAATGAATATTTGGATGCTCAGTTTACAGATAGGGAAAGACAGCAATTGGCAAATATGCTCAATAAAATTAGTGATATCGCAAATAAATATGAGCCACAAACTGTGTTAGAAGAGAAATGATAACTATATAAACTTATGATAAAGAGAAGTATTAAGAAAGTAGCTGTCTTGGGTTCGGGGGTCATGGGCTCACGAATTGCATGCCACTTTGCTAATATCGGTTTGAAGGTTTTACTATTGGATATTGCTCCTAGAGAATTACTACCAGCCGAACAAGCAAAGGGGCTCACACTAGAGAGTGCGGCGGTACGTAATCGTATCGTTAATACCTCCTTAGAGACCGCTGTTAAATCTAATCCAGCTCCACTGTTTAGTAAAACTTTCGCTAAGCGTATTCAAACGGGAAATTTTGATGACGATATGTCTAAGATTGGGCAGGTAGACTGGATTATTGAAGTGGTAGTGGAACGATTGGAGATTAAGAAATCAGTGTTTGATCAAGTTGAAAAATATCGCAAGCAAGGCACATTGATCACCTCAAACACTTCAGGTATTCCTATTCATATGATGAATGAAGCAAGATCTGATGATTTCAAGGCTCATTTTTGTGGTACACATTTCTTCAATCCCCCACGTTATTTGCAATTGTTGGAAATCATTCCCACAACTGATACCAAGCAGGAAGTTATTGATTTCTTAATGCATTTTGGAGACAAGATATTGGGTAAAACAGTCGTGCTATGTAAGGATACGCCAGCTTTTATTGGCAATAGAATCGGTGTGTATTCGATGTTGGCTTTGACACATTTGGTCGATCAAATGGATTTGACGGTAGAAGAAGTCGATAAATATACTGGTCCAGCAATGGGACATCCTAAATCTGCTACTTTCCGTACTGCGGACGTTGTAGGTTTGGATACTTTAGTCAATGTAGCTAATGGCTTGGATCAAAATGCACCAGATGATGAAGCTAAAGGTGTCTTTAAATTGCCAGCTTATATCACCAAAATGGTGGAAAATAAATGGTTGGGCGAGAAAACAAAAAAAGGTTTCTATGAGAAGGTGAAAGCTGCGGATGGCAGTTCTGAAATCTTGTCTTTGAACCTCAGAACTTTAGAATATGGTTCACAGCAAAAAGTGAAATCTTCCACTTTAGAGGCGACTAAATTGGTTGAAGATATTCGTAAACGGATGAAGGTATATGAACAAGGAACAGATAAAGCAGCAGCACTTTTCCGTGCAATGCATTATCCTTTGTTCGAATATGTTTCTAAACGCGTTCCAGAGATTACAGATGATTTTTTCCGCATTGATGATGCGATGCGTGCAGGTTTTGGGTGGGAAATTGGTCCATTCGAAGTGTGGGACGCTTTAGGCGTTCGTGAAACGGTAGCCAAGATTCAGGCAGAAGAAAAACGTCTTCCAGGACAAACAGGCGAGGTAGCGCAATGGGTACATGATATGTTGTCGTCAGGAGCTGAATCATTTTATAAAGTTGAAAATGGTGTTCGCTATTATTATGCTATAGCAAGCAAAGCCTATAAACCAATTCCAGGAACGGAAGACTTAATTGTGTTGGATCATATTCGTGATTCGAAAACTATTTGGAAAAACTCTGGTGTTTCGATTATAGATTTGGGTGATGGAATCATCAATTGTGAATTCCATACTAAGATGAATACTATAGGTGGAGATGTCATTCAAGGTGTCAACAAAGCCATTGATATTGCTGAAAAAGATTACCGTGGATTGGTTATCTCTAATGACGGAAAAAACTTCTCCGCAGGAGCGAATATCGGAATGATCTTTATGATGGCTGTAGAACAAGATTATGACGAATTGAACATGGCGGTGCGTATGTTTCAAAATACGGCTATGCGCCTGCGTTATTCTTCGATTCCAGTCGTTGCAGCTCCTTTCCAATTGACCTTAGGCGGTGGTTGTGAGTTTTCTATGCATGCAGATTTTGTTCAATTACATGCAGAAACATATATGGGGTTAGTAGAATTTGGAGTCGGTGTGATTCCTGGTGGCGGTGGATCCAAAGAATTTGCATTACGGGCATCGGATGAATACAAAGAAGATCAAATTGTTCAAAATACACTGAAAGATAGATTCTTGACCATAGGTCAAGCTAAAGTTTCTACTTCAGCTGTCGAGGCATTTGAGTTGGGGTATTTGCAAAAAGGAAAATATGCGATTACTATGAATCGTGCTCGTCTATTGGCTGATGCCAAAGCAAAGGCTATCGAGTTGGCCAATGAAGGATATGTACAACCAATTCAACGCACAGATATCAAAGTCTTGGGTAATCAAGGATTGGGTATTGTATATGTAGGTGCGGATTCTATGCGTGCTGGTAAATACATTTCAGATCATGATAAGAAAATCTCTGAAAAACTTGGTTGGGTGATGTGTGGCGGTGATTTATCTGCGCCAACAGAAGTTTCTGAGCAATACTTACTTGATCTAGAACGCAAAGCTTTTTTGGAATTATGTGCAGAACGCAAAACATTAGAGCGTATACAGCATATGCTTACAAAAGGAAAGCCATTAAGGAATTAGTCTTTGAGTATTAAGTAATGAGAATTGAGTATGCATAAGTTCCGTGATTTGGTTGTTTGGCAAAAGGCTATGGATTTAGCTAATTCAGTATATATGAGTACAGAAAATCTGCCTGTCGCGGAAAAGTTTGGGCTTCTTAGCCAAATTAGGAGAAGTGCTGTTTCAATTTGTTCTAATATAGCTGAAGGTGCTGGACGAAATACTAAAGGTGAGTTTATTCAATTTTTAGGAATTGCAAACGGCTCGGCATATGAGTTAGAAACTCAATTATAATTACTTAATAGATTGACTTATATAGATGATTCTGTAAAAAATAAATTATGTAATGAAGTAGAAGCTGTCCAAAAGATGCTTTATAACTTGATAAAATCATTGAAGTAATCTCAATACACAATACACATTACGAACTACTAAATTAAAAGAAATGGAAGCATATATAGTAGCAGGATATCGTACCGCGGTAGGAAAGGCGCCTCGAGGTGGATTTCGGTTTATGCGTGCAGACGATTTAGCCGCAGAAGTTATAAAACATTTAGTGGCATCAGTGCCAAATTTAAATAAAGAAGAAATTGACGACGTAATTGTTGGCAATGCGATGCCAGAGGCAGAGCAAGGCATGAACATGGCACGTTTTATTTCGTTAATGGGCTTGGATACGGATAAAGTTCCAGCCGTGACCGTAAATAGGTATTGTGCGTCAGGGTTAGATACGATTGCGACAGCTACAGCAAAGATTAAAACTGGGATGGCCGATATTATTATTGCGGGAGGAGCAGAAATGATGTCGGGTATGCCGTTTGGGGGCTGGAAAATTGTTCCGAATCCAAAAACGGCGAAAGAAAACCCAGATTGGTATTGGGGAATGGGCTTAACCGCAGAAGCGGTGGCACATGATTTCAATGTTTCACGTGAAGATCAAGATGCGTTTGCCTTAAAATCTCATCAAAAGGCAGTTGCTGCGATTAAGAATGGAGTTTTCAAAGATGAAATCGTTCCGATTAAAATCAAAGAAAACTACATTAAAGATGGTAAGATGGCGACGCGTGAATATATCGTAGATACAGATGAAGGTCCGCGTGCTGACTCGAGTTTAGATGCTTTAGCCAAATTGAGACCTGTTTTTGCCGCTGATGGAGTAGTGACAGCAGGTAATTCCTCTCAAACTTCAGACGGAGCAGCATTTGTGTTGGTGATGTCTGAGCGTAAAATGAAAGAACTTGGGTTGAAGCCAATTGCCAAATTGATTTCATATGCCGTAGCTGGGGTTCCTCCACGCATTATGGGAATAGGTCCTATAGCTGCTATTCCAAAAGCATTAGCAATGGCTGGTTTGCAGAAGGAAGATATTGATTTGTTCGAATTGAATGAAGCTTTTGCTTCGCAGTCGTTGGCTGTGATCCGTGAATTAGGATTAGATGAAGAAAAAATCAACGTGAATGGTGGAGCTATTGCGTTAGGGCATCCTTTGGGCTGTACTGGTGCTAAGTTGACTGTTCAAGTTTTGAATGAGCTAAAGCGACGAGGTAAAAAATACGGTATGGTTACCATGTGTGTGGGTACAGGACAAGGGGCTGCAGGTATTTTCGAAATGATGGATTAGCTTTTTTAATTAAGAGTTTAAGATTAGCAAATTGTAAACGTTTAGGCAAGCGAGTGATGAATAAGACATTATTCTTTTCTCCTTAATCAATTAAAATTATGAGTAACAAAACATCAATCAAAGGTGGTGAGTTTGTAATTAAAGAAACTGCATACACTGATATATTTATACCTGAAGAATTTGATGAAGAAGCACAAATGATTCGTCAAACTTGTTTAGATTTCTTAGATGCTGAAGTTTTGAATAAGTTGGACCGAATAGATGCTCAAGAAGAGGGATTGATGCAAAGTCTGTTGGATAAGTCTGGAGAATTGGGAATGTTGGGTGTTTCTATCCCTGAAGAATATGGTGGTTTTGGCAAAAATTTCAATACATCTATGCTTGTGGCAGATGCGGTGGGAGGAGGATTTTCTTTTGCGGTAGCATTATCAGCACATACTGGAATTGGCACTTTGCCTATTTTGTATTATGGAAATGCTGAACAAAAAGCGAAGTATATTCCAAAATTAGGAACCGGAGAATGGAAGGCTGCGTATTGTTTGACGGAGCCAAATTCTGGATCGGATGCAAACTCAGGTCGTACTTCGGCGAAGCTAAATGCTGAGGGAACACATTATCTGATTAATGGTCAAAAAATGTGGATAACGAATGGTGGCTTTGCGTACATATATATTGTTTTTGCCAAAATTGATGATGATAAGAATCTTACTGCTTTTATAGTAGAGAAAGATTTTGGTGGAATCACCATGAATCCGGAAGAACACAAACTAGGTATCAAAGGTTCTTCGACGCGTCAAGTTTTCTTTAATGATTGCCCCGTTCCAATAGAGAATATGCTTTCTGAACGTGAAAATGGATTTAAAATTGCCGTTAATATTTTGAATATTGGTCGTATCAAATTAGGCGCGGCAACTATTGGTTCTGCGCGTTCTGTGATTTCTACAGCAGTTAATTATGCGAATGAGCGTGTGCAATTCAATTTGCCGATTTCTAAGTTTGGTGCAATTCGATACAAGTTGGCGGAAATGGCGACAAGATTGTTTGCGACAGAATCAGCGGCTTATCGTGCTGGACAAAACATTGATGATGCATACGATTCTTTAGTTGCAGGCGGAATGGATGAAGCGAAGGCGAAGTTAAAATCTGTAGAACAATTTGCTATTGAGTGTGCGATTATCAAAGTTTGGTGTTCAGAGATGCTGGATTATGTGGTAGATGAAGGTGTGCAGATCTACGGAGGTATGGGCTATTCGGCAGAAGCTCCTATGGAAAGAGCTTATCGCGATTCGCGTATCAACAGAATATTTGAGGGAACAAATGAAGTAAATCGCTTGTTGGTAGTAGATATGTTGTTGAAACGTGCGATGAAAGGTGAATTGGATTTAATGGGACCTGCTCAAGCTGTAGCGGGTGAATTGATGTCTATTCCTGATTTTGGCGAAGAAGATGATACGCCGTTCACTGCGGAGAAAAAGATTATTGCTAATTTGAAAAAGGCAGGTTTGTTGGTCGCTGGTGCTGCTGTTCAAAAATTAATGATGACTTTGTCTAAGGAACAAGAGATTCTGATGAATATTGCGGATGTAATCGGATATGTGTATGTGGCAGAATCTGTTTTGCTACGTGCGGAAAAATTGTATCATACAAGAGGTGAAGAGTCTGCTGCATTAGCGATAGATATGGCTCGTGTGTATTTGTATTCTACGATTGACAAAGTGAATGTGGCTGCAAAAGAAGCTTTATATTCTTTTGGTGAGGGAGATGAATTGAATATGATGTTGGTTGGTATTCGTCGTTTTACAAAGGCAGCACCTTTCAATGTGAAAGAAGCACGTCAACGTATTGCACGAAAACTAGTAGAAGAGAACAAGTACTGTTTTTAGATTTTTTTTATTTTTTATTTAGATTAGTTAGGCTTAACAATTTGTTAAGCCTAACTAGTTTATAGACTATTTTGTTTCAATTAATTTAGAATCACGTGTGTTTTTTTGAACAGCGATTGATGCGAATAGACTTAATACAAAGGACATTGCGTAAAAGCCTTTTTCACTTAATAATAATTCCGCATTCCACAGACCGATTATTAGAAGGGAAATGGACGCTATTGTTGCAAACCAACTTATTCCATAATACATATCCGTCACAGGAAGGTTTTCTGCTTTATCACGAACACTTTTTTGTACTGAGACAACTGCGAAAAGTCCAAAAAGTAATATGGTGAAATAATATCCTTTCTCATTTAATTCCATAGTGGCGTTCCATAAACCAATACAATATCCAATGACCCCAATAAATAGTGCAGCCCACGATGCACCAATGAAAGCAGGAGTTGGTTTTAAAGGATAGTTATTTTTCTCATCTAGTTTTGCATGATTCTTAATTTCAGAATCAATGTTTTCATTAAGATTTATTGGATTTTCCATTTTTAAATAGTTGGTTAATTATTTAAATATAGGATAATTAATCGTGTTTGAAAAAAAATGGAACTTGTCAAAGTTAATTTTTGGCTGAATGTAATTTCCTCTATTCATTTTGCATACTTATGTAGTGAAGTTCTTAGATGGATTATACTTAAGTTCAGTTTATAGCGAAATTAATGCCTTTGTGAATTAAATATTTAAATTAATGTATTGGTAATCAGTTGAATAAACATTAATGTATATTAAATCTATAAAATTAGTAGACTTTTTATTTTTTGTTTATATATTTGCATTGTTAACAATGCATTGTGTACAACTAGTTAATTATCAAACTTTAATTAATAATAAGTAATGAGTCTATTTTACAAAATTTCAAAATCAGAATGTGTAGTAGGAAAGTCTATTGAAAAGAATATCGTTTCGATAGGGAAAATGCGAATGTGTAATTAATTTTATTCCCCTTATGTATATAGAGAGGGGAAGTGTGAGGCTTCCCCTTTATTTTGTCTAATAATAAACAAGTGTTCAATTGGCGTTGTCGACTTGTAATGTTCACTAATAAACGGCTTAAATTTATGAATTATAAAAGAATTTATAGCATATCAATCGGATTATCTTTTTTGTTCGCACTTATTGATTTGGTTCATGCTCAAGAGATAAATCCTAAACCTATAATAAATGCATCTCTTGTAGGTACTATCATCGATGCTGATAGCAAAGAACCTATTTCGGGTGTCACGGTGCAATTGGACGCTGTTACACACCAGGTTAAAACAGATAGAGATGGGAAGTTTCAATTTGTAACTGGTCAAAAACTACCTTTTACAGTTATCATTTCCTATTTGGGGTATGAAACCAAGAAACTAGTAATAGAAACGTCTCCAGCTGTGATAGAATTAAAACAGAGTTTGAATACACTAGAACAAGTCTTTGTAACATCTAGACGCCGTACAGAGCAGGTTCAAGATATACCGATTCCAGTATCTATTGTAAAGGCAAGTGTTATTGAAGATGCAGGGGCTTTTAATGTCAATCGTATCAAAGAAGTTGTTCCATCAGTTCAATTGTATGCTTCCAATGCGCGTAATACTACATTGAATATTCGTGGCTTAGGTTCGACCTATGGTTTGACAAATGATGGAATAGACCCAGGTGTAGGCTTTTATTTGGATGGTGTTTACTTGGCACGTCCAGCAGCTACAGCATTGGATTTTATAGATATTGAGCAAATTGAAGTGTTACGAGGGCCACAAGGAACATTGTTTGGTAAAAACACAACTTCTGGTGCTTTCAATATTACCTCTCGCTTACCATCCTTTATTCCTGGGGCAAATTTTGAGGTAAGCTATGGAAATTATGGTTATGTACAAGGCAAAGCATCAATCACAGGCCCTATAGTGAAGGATAAGTTAGCTGCAAGAGTTTCATTCTCAGGTACACAACGCGACGGACTATTGTATAATGTCAATACAGACCGTCAAATCAATGATATCAATAATTTGGGTGTAAGAGGCCAATTGTTATTCACGCCGAATGAAAATATAAAGGTTACCCTGGCGGGGGATGTGACCAAGCAAAGGCCGGATGGTTATGGTTGGGCTGTTGCTGGTGTAGTTCAAAATCAACGTTCGGAATACAGACAGTTCAATAGTATAATAAAGGATTTGGGGTACGAAATCCCATACAAAAGTGCATTTGAGCGTAAAGTGGATTTAGATACACGTTCAAAAGCTGACAACGAATTAGGTGGTTTGTCATTGAATGTAGATTACAAAATTGGTAATGGTACATTGACCTCTACTTCGGCTTGGCGCTATTGGGACTGGGTGCCATTGAATGATAGAGATTATTTAGGAATACCTGTGTATACCATTTCTTCTGGAAATTCAAAACATGATCAATGGTCTCAAGAATTTAGATATTCAGGTAATATCAATGACAAAATTAGTGGTGTTGTTGGTGTGTTTGGATTATGGCAAAATTTAAGAACAGACCCTGTCCATACAGAAGAGGCTGGTGATGCATTGTGGCGTTTTCAACAAAATAATGCTGCAGCCTCACAATGGGCTTCAGGATTAGTGGATAGAGTAGGGATCCGTACGAATTATGGTATAAAAAGTACAAGTTTGGCTTTGTTTGGTCAATTGGATTGGGCTATAACTGATAAGTTGCACTTATTGCCTGGTATCCGCTATAACTATGATAGGAAAGTAGCAGATTACAGCCGTGTGAAATTTGTTGAAAATAGTATCAACTATACAGAAGCACAGTTGGTAGCTGTGAATAGTATTTATTCCAATCAGCAATTTGATGTGAATGCCGATGCGGATAATTTTTCAGGACAACTGTCTTTGCAATATAAATTCAATCCCAATTACAATACTTTCATAACCTATTCGAAAAGCTACAAGCCTATTGGCATTAATGTAGGTGGATTACCGGTTATAGATGGGAATGTTGCTACAGAATTGGCCGAAGTGAAGCCAGAATCAGTGAATCATTATGAATTTGGTGTGAAAACAAATCCAATCCGTAATGCCTTCCTGAACTTGACTTTATTCGAAACACAGATAAAGGATTATCAAACACAAGTACAAACACCTGACCCAGGAGTGAATAGAGGGTATTTAGCGAATGCTGAAAAGGTAAGTGTGAAAGGTCTGGAATTAGATGGAAGTATAAAAGTAAGTGCCTTTCTGCGAATCAATGCTGCGTTTGCCTATGTAGATGGAAAGTATGACAAATTTACGAATGCACCAGTGCCTTTGGAGGAAGTTGGAGGAGTACAAGCATTTAAAGATGTGTCAGGTGGTCAATTGCCCGGAATCTCTAAATATTCGTGGACTATTGCACCAGAATTTACGTTGAAAGGTAATTTTCTAAGTCTTCAAGGTAACTACTTCTTAGGTGTGGATGCTTTCTATCGTTCTAAATTTTCATCTAGTTCGTCACCATCTCAGTATTTAAATATTGATGCATATACACTGTTTAATGCGAGGGTTGGTTTCAGAGGTAGTAATGGATTATCTGTGATTGCGTGGAGTAGAAACTTAACAAACAAAGATTATTACGAACAATTATTGGCTGCCCCAGGAAATTTTGGGCAATATGCAGGAGTTGTGGGAGATCCACAGACCTATGGTGTAACATTAAGATATAATTTGAGATAAAAAATAAAGAAATGAGTGATAATATACAAGTTGCAGAACTTCAAATGAGAAATAAAAAGAAAATTTCGCCAATCGTAGGATTTATATTGGTTTTAAAAATTGTAATAATTGGTTATTTAGTGTACCTGCTGAAGGGTGCAATAGAGACTAATACTATAAATTTTGACTCCACTTTTTTCTTATTCATTTTGGCAGGATTTTTCGCTCAATTGATAGATGGAGCTTTAGGTATGGCTTACGGTGTTAGCTGTACTACTTTATTACTCAGTCTTGGTATTCCTCCTAAGCTAGCTTCAGCAAGCGTGCATACTTCTGAAATTTTCACAACAGGTGTTTCAGGTTTATCGCATATACGTTTCAATAATTTGGACAAAAAATTATTCTTTAAAATAGTGTTTACAGGTGTAATAGGTGCTAGTTTAGGTGCCTATCTCTTGGCTGACTTACTGGATGGCTCATTAGTAAAACCGTATATTTCTTTTTACTTGGTTTTCTTGGGAGGATATTTGGTGTACAAGGCAATTCGTAAAAAATCAGACGCTAAGCCGAAAACAAAATATGCACCAGTATTAGCATTATTCGGAGGCCTATTAGATGCTATAGGTGGCGGAGGTTGGGGACCTATTGTGACGTCTAATTTATTAAGTCAAGGACATAATCCGCGTAAAACAATTGGAACTGTTAATACAGCAGAGTTCTTTGTTACGTATTTCGCTACGGTTGTTTTTATCTTTATTCTAGGAGTACAGCATTTAGATATCGTATTAGGCTTGGTTATAGGAGGCGTTATTTCTGCACCAGTTGGCGCTTATGTAGCTTCCAAAGTGAATCCTAAACTATTAATGATTATGGTTGGGACATTAGTTGTCATTACCTCAACTTGGAGTTTAATAAGTCTTTTGTTGAAATAAACTCATATCTACCTATGAAATTACTAAACATTGATTCTAAACTTAATATAGGAATACACGAATTGGTGTTGCTTTACTGTATGTGCTACAAAGGACGAATGTGTCAATAATCTAACCACTCAGTTAGTCAAATTATCTTTTTTTGCTACTCAATTATTTTGAAGCTTATAATTCATCATTAGCTTCTATTTAGTAATTTTTAAATTTTCATTCTATGAATATTCAGCGTGTAAATATATACGCCCTAGCCATACTATTGCATATATTTTCAGTGTTATCTAGTTCGGCACAGGTGACAAAACCTATCATAAATGCGTCACTTGTTGGTACTGTCATCGATGCAGAAACAAAGGAACCTATTGAGGGGGCTACAGTACAATTGGAAGCGGTTACACACAGTGTAAAAACTGACAGAAATGGTAAATTTCAATTCGTCACGGGCCAGAAATTGCCTTTTACTGCAACGATTTCTTATGTAGGGTATGTATCTCAAAAAAATGTTTTCAAAACCTCACCAGCGATCGTAGAATTGAAACCAAAATCCAATGGATTGGAAGAGGTAGTGGTTGTAGGCTACGGGACACAACGTAAAGCAGATTTGGTAGGTGCTGTAAGTAAAGTGGATGCTTCAAAAACAAAAGTCATACCCGAAGCTAGTTTTGATACACAGTTGCAAGGTAATGTAGCTGGGGTGCAAATTAATGGTGGTACGGGAATTCCAGGAGGAAATACATTTATTCGGGTACGTGGTTCTACTTCCATTAACTCAAGCAATGATCCTTTATATGTTATTGATGGGATTTTTGTCAACAATACATCTTTGCAAAATAGTGCAGCTGACAGGACTACTTCTCCTTTAGCAGATTTAAATCCCAATGATATTGAAACTATTGAAGTCTTAAAAGATGCAGCTGCTATTTCTATTTATGGTTCTAAAGGAGCAAATGGTGTCATTTTGATTACCACAAAAAAGGGTAAATACGGACAAACAGCAAAGGTAGATGTTGAGCTTTCTCAAGGATTTGGTTATGCACCTAAAAAATGGGATTTAACAAGTGGTTCCGAACACGCTTTATTGGTAGAAGAATATCGTAAAAATGAAGGTTTAGCTCCTGTTTTTACAGCAGGTACACGAGGTTTGCCAAAAGATCAACCTACTTACGATAGACAAGCTATTCTAAATAAAACCGCAGGATTCAAAAACTATAATGTTGCGGTAAGAGGTGGTGGAGACCAAACGGTGTACTACATTGCTGGTGGGTATAATGACCAAGAAGGTGTGTGGAAAACAATGGGTTTTGAAAGAGGGAGCTTCCGTATTAACCTAGAGCAAAAAATTAATGAGAAAATCAAAGTTGGAACTACTAATACTTTTTCAAGGTCCAAGCGCGAAATCGGTCGTGCTGTAGGTTCTGGAAATACTGGTGGTTTGTACCAGGCTTCTGTGGATATTCCAACATATTTACCTTTGTTTGATGAGTCAGGAAAAGCCCTGAATTGGGTCAATTTCGATAATATATCATCTTTGGTTAACAATACGGACAACAGTGCGAACAGTAACCATTATATAGGGTCAATCTATGGTAACTACAATATTCTACCCAATCTTGTTTTCAAAACCAGCTTTAGTGTAGATTATAATATCTATGAAGAACGTGAATATTGGAATACCAATTTGTTGCGTGGGATTGCTAATAATGGAGAGGCGATAGCGAGTTATACGCAGTCTGATTTCTGGGTGAATGAACAAACACTACGTTATAACAAGATTGCCGATAGACATAGTTTCGCTATTTTGGTGGGGAATCACATTCAGAGTTCAACCACTAAAAACACTTTTTCAAGAGGAACAAACTTTCCAAATAATTCATTCAAATTGATTTCCGCAGCGGCAAATCAAACCGTCGATGAATCTTGGGGAAGCAATACGATGCTTTCTTTTTTTTCAAGATTGGAATATAATTTCAATAATAAATATTTCGTTGAAGGTGTTTTCAGAGCCGATGGTTCTTCCAAATTCGCCAAAGACAATCTTTGGGGATATTTTCCTGCAGTAGGATTGGCTTGGAAAATTAGCAAAGAAAACTTTCTTAAAGACCATAAAGTCTTAAATAATCTAAAATTAAGAGTTAATTACGGTATTGCGGGTAACCAAAGCGGTATTGGAGATTTCAAATATAGAGGACTTTGGATTGCTGGAGAAGGTTATCCAGATATTGGGACGACTGAATTACCAGGCATAAAACCATTGCAATTAGCTAACCCTAATCTAAAGTGGGAAGAGACGGCTCAATTTAATATTGGTGCTGATGTAGGATTATTTAAAGACCTTATCGCGTTAGATCTAAATTATTACAACAAAAGGACTACGGATGCTCTTCTGGAAGTTGCAGTAGAGAATTATTCAGGTTTTCAATCTTATTTGTCTAATTATGGCCAATTAAGCAATAAAGGATTTGAGATCGGTTTGAATGCTAATATTTTCACGAAAAAACCTTTTAACTGGATATCTTCTTTCAATATTTCTCAAAACAAGAATAAAATAGAGGTTCTACCGAATCCAATGTCTTTTGAAGATAGACAGTTTATCCGTATAGAACAAGGCTATCCGCTGTATTCGTATTGGTTGTACAATGTACAAGGCGTAGACTCACAAACGGGTGATTTGCAGATAGAAGATGTCAATAAGGATGGTCAAATTACAGCTTCAGACCGTAAGATCGTGGGTGATTCTTGGCCTAAATTCTTCGGTGGATGGAGCAACAATTTTTCTTACAAAGGCTTCGATTTGAATGTGCTTTTTACCTATTCCTTTGGAAACAATGTGTGGAATCACAATAGAGCTTTGGGTGAGCAAGGTGGTAAATTGGATGCAAATCGTGTGTTGTTTGCGACGCAATTAGATAGGTGGCAAAAACCTGGCGATATTACTGATGTTCCTAGATTGGCATTGAAAAACTATGATAAACAGGAATTAAGCCGATTCTTTGAAGATGGTTCATTTCTCCGATTACGTAGTTTTAATTTTGGATATACTTTGCCAAAATCTTTAATCTCAAAAATTCATTTAGACAAAGCCAGAGTGTATTTCGTAGGAACGAACTTATTCCTATTAACAAAATACACTGGCGCTGACCCAGAAACGCGTATCGAAAGAGGAGAAAGCCAAAATATTCAAGGTTATGATTTTGCTTCGCCTCCAACTCCACGCACATTTCAATTAGGTATTAATTTGACTTTATAATCATGAAGAGAAAACAAATAAAAAAGATTACTACATATATATTCGGCATAATAATATCTATTGCATTGCTAAGCTCATGTTCCGATTTTTTAGAGATAGAACCAAAAGAGTCCGTGGATGAATCCGTGGCTATCACGGACAAAAAATCTCTTCAAACGGCTTTGAGAGGATTGTATCGCGCAGTAGGTTCGAATAGCTATTATGGAGATGGATTCGTGGCTTTAGGTTTTGTACCTAGCGGTGATGTGGAATTTAATGTAAATGATAATTTATCCAATTTCAGTTTTAGAGCGGATGCTTCCGAATTTGTAAGCGTTTGGGCTAGCATTTATAGTACAATTAATATTGCAAATCATATTCTTCTAGTGACACCAACATTAACGGATGTTTCGTTGACAGATACTGAACGTAATAAAGCTATTGGCGAAGCATATTTTGTACGCGCTTTGGCATATTTTGATTTGGCAAGAGGTTGGGGTGGTGTTCCTATCAAAACCAAACCAACCGTAAATATTAAAGATGAGGAAAAAATAAAAAGAAGTACGCGTGAAGAAACCTATGCTTTTGTACTTAACGAATTAGAAGAAGCAGAAAAACATTTGGGTAATGATATTAACCGTGTTCGCGCTACAAAATCAGCTGTCTGGGCTTTGAAAGCGCGTTTATATTTATACACTCAAGATTGGGATAAAGCAGCAGAATATGCAACTAAGGTTATAAACATCTCTAATGCATATAAATTAACGGAGACATACTCTGGTTGGTTTAAGAATAATGTAACTCAAACTCAGGAATCTATTCTTGAAATTGCTTATTCGGCTCAAAATCAAAATTCTTTACGTGCACGTATGACTTTGCTAACACGTGGCGGTTCTTATCGTTTTAGGCCTGCAGATGCTGTAATTGCTACCTTAAGAAATCCTGCTACTGGAGGTTCACGGGTGGATTTATTGGATAGTGCTACACAAGGTGGTGTTAAACAATTTGCTGGTGCACTATATTATCGCAGTCCCGCTACTGACCCGGCTTATGTATTACGATTGGCTGAGCAATATTTAATTCGTGCTGAATCTTTAGCACGACAAGAACACTTAGAGCAAGCTCGCCTAGATATTAATAGAATCAGGTCTAGAGCAAATTTACAGGATATTCCGACAGGAAAATCTAAACAGGAATTATTGGACATTATTTTAGCAGAACGACGTTTAGAATTTCTTTGGGAGGCACACCGTTATTTTGATTTGGTGCGAGCAGGCAAGTTACAAACTGAGGTTGCAAAGCTAAAACCCAACGTAGTCGTGAAACCTTATTTTAATGTTTTTCCGATTCCTATCAATGAAGTGGAATTAGGTAAGTTGGAACAAAACCCTAATTATTAACCAAAATTATACAGGAGGTACTTAATATGAGTAATTCTAAAAATGCATTAGCACAGGAATTTCAAGAACCAATTTCTGTGCGAACTGAAAAAACAGCATGGCAGCATTGGCAACTGTTAGTTTTTCGGTTTTTATTTATTTTCTTTTTGTTCTTTATCGTCCCGATAGACCCAAATTATTATCAACGATTACTACATATTTCTTGGTCTGAAAATCCATTCTATGGCTTATTAGAATTGACGCGTTATCAACCTGAGTTTATTTCCTTAAAGGATGCTGAAGGAGTGCCTGTGTTAGGTTTAGCATCATATGCCAATTGGATTATAGTATTTGTGTTGGCGGTCATAGGCACACTGATATGGACAATAAAGGATAAAGGAAGAACAGAATATAACGTGCTTTTCTATTGGTTATGTGTGGTAGTACGCTATCGTTTGGCTATACTTTTATTCACTTATGGTGTATACAAGCTGTTTCTTTTACAAATTCCATCCGCTTCATTGAGTAATCTGTTTACAAATTATGGCGATGCTTATGCGTGGAAAGTGTATTATCAGACCACTAGTTTGTCCAATTTCTATGTGGAGTTTTTAGGATTTGTAGAGATTTTGGGAGCACTTCTATTAGTTTTCAGAAAATCAACGACTTGGGGGGCAGGATTGATATTAGGTTATATTGGTAATGTGGCTGTTGCTAACTCTTTTTATGATTTGGGGGATTTGTCGTTAAGTACTTTCATTGTTTTGGGGGCAGCATTTTTGTTTGCTCCACAAGTACCTCGATTATTTCAGTTGTTGATTCAAGAAAAAAGAGTTTTTCAGCTCAGCATTCTGATTGATTTTAAATCTGTTTCTTGGAAGTACTACCATAAGATTGCTAAAATCACTTTGTTTGCATTTTTTGCACTTGTACTTTTTGCCGGTTTTGGAGAATCTCAAAAAGGATTTGGTTCATACAAATACCCGAAAACTCCAGGTTTAGAAAATGCTTACGGTATCTACGATGTTAAGGAGTTTATCCTCGATGGAGACACGATTCCATATTCTAATATTGATTCTACACGTTGGCAAAATGTGATTTTCGAAAAATGGTCTACCATATCAATTCTAAATTATAAGCCAGTGATAATAGATAAAACTTCTGGAGAAAATTATCATTCTTCGGATTTGGAAAGAAATTATGAATTAGCAGGATTCGCTGGTCGTCATTATTACCATTATTCAATTGATTCTTCGAGTAATACATTGCACTTGATAAACAAAAATCGTCATCATCGTGATGAAGAGTTTCATTTAGTTTTTCAACGACCTAATGAAAAAACGGTGGTGTTGTCGGGCAAAAATTCAGAAGGCAATGATTTAAAAGTCGTGCTAGAGAAAGTTGAAAAGAATTATATGCTATTCGAAGGACGAAGAAAAGCAGCGCGTTTATAACATAAATTGAAGGTATTACATTCTAATTTTAGGACTTATGTCACAGATAGAAGTGTTAGAAAATCCAATAGCAAAGGAAGAAGCTATTGTTGAGACCAAAAGAAAATGGACGGCTACTCAAAAGCTAGCCTTTAGAGTTTTCGGAACTTATTTTTTCTTGCTGTGTATTCCGGCTTATGCAGCATTTTATAATCATTTGTTTAATTTGGATTTCTCTAAATTAACCTATCATGATTTCCAAAGTGTAGTTGCTTTTTGGCCTCCACAGTTTGTGTTAATAGAGTCAGAGGAGGGTGTATTCGGATTTTTGAATTATATAAATTTGATTATCTTAATCGTTGTATCAATAGTGATAGGGCTGATTTGGTCGCTATTGGATAAAAAGACAGAAAACTATACTAAATTGTATTATTGGTTTCATGTCGTAGTTCGATACCGTTTAGCTTTTGGGATGATTGGTTGGGGATTAAAAAAGGCCTTTCCAATGCAAATGGTGTACCCGACGATAGGTATGTTTAATACCCCTTTTATTGATATGGCAGAGAAAAAGCTGTATTGGTCGCATGTAGGTGTGTCCTTTTGGTACACTGTTTTCTTAGGATTTGCTGAAATACTTCCGGGATTGTTATTGTTAAATAAAAGAACAGCAAGCTTTGGTGGTGCATTAGCCGCGGTAGTGTGCTTTAATATTGTATTAGCCAATCACGCTTTTGATGCTGGAGTTGCTGTCCCTGCAGCTTATTTTACGTTGCTTGGTATATTTATCCTGTGGAAAGATATCAAAAAAATTTACAAGGTAATTAGTACAAATGAATCTGTGCAACTAGATCGATACTATCCTATATACACAGTTAATTGGCAGAAATATCTTCGCGTTGGAGTAAAATATGTTAGTATTTTCATTTTTGCACCATTGGCTGCAGCGTTTTGGGGATATGGGTTTTTCTATGGAAACAATTATAATTTACCAAGTACGCAAGGCTTAACAAATACAGCAGGACTTTACCAGGTTGTTAAATTTGAACTCAATGGTCAAGAAATTCCTTACAATCCGGTGGACAGTATTCGTTGGCATGATGCTATCTTTGAGAATTGGTCTACTTTAAGTTATAAAACCAATAGAATGGCCTTAGTGGATAGAATGATTGGTTATTCTCCACTTCGGGTAAAAGGTGATAATAAAAACACACGCCTAAATCAGGTCAATACACAAGATTCAGATAAGTTATTTAAGCTTAAGAAAAATAGAGATTTGGGGGTAACCCGGTGGGAAGTTGGTGGCATGGCTGGAAATAGAAGTTATTTTTTCTATGAATCGGATGTGATTAATCATAAATTAGTGTTGCAAAATAAAAACAAGAACCATATTGACGAAAAACTTAATTTGACATACCATATCAAAGACGATGGACATATTTCATTGTCGGGTGTAAATCATCGTGCCGATTCTATAGCTGTGGAATTGACTAAAGTCAATAAAAAATATCCATTGGCAGAAGGGCGTAGAAGTAAGGTTCAACAATTTTAAAAACTATTAAACCGTGAAAAAATACGATGCAATAATAGTAGGTTCAGGCCCTAATGGTTTTGCGGCAGCAATTACGTTGCAAAAGATAGGTCTCTCAACATTAATTGTTGAGGGTGCTGACACTATTGGTGGTGGGATGCGAACTAAAGAGCTTACTTTACCAGGATTTAGGCATGATGTATGTTCCGCCATTCATCCTATGGCTATGGCATCTCCATTTATGCGTTCACTTCCATTATCGAATTTCAGTTTGTCTTTTGTTGATGCAAAATATGAAGCTGCACATCCTTTATTACGTGAAGAAGGTACTGTT
This sequence comes from Sphingobacterium bovistauri, assembly GCF_020295405.1. Taxonomy (GTDB): domain Bacteria; phylum Bacteroidota; class Bacteroidia; order Sphingobacteriales; family Sphingobacteriaceae; genus Sphingobacterium; species Sphingobacterium bovistauri. Next base: position 98,342 of record NZ_JADEYP010000011.1, on the reverse strand, counting down.
TTGCATCGTGATTTAGCAAAAACAATAGCCGATTTAGGCGTAGATGGGTCATATTATAGTGATTTAATAGAACCAGTTGTTAATAACTGGGATAAATTGGCAAAGGATACAATGGGGCCATTGGGGGTTCCAAAACATCCTTTTAATTTGGCAGCTTTTGGTTTGAGGGCTATTCAGCCAGCTTCTTGGTTGGCTAGAAATTTTAAGACCGAAAGAGCAAAGGCGTTATGGGGAGGCATGGCGGCTCATGGTATCCAACCATTGGATAATTTAACAACTTCCGCTATTGGAATGGTATTATTGGGAGTAGGCCATCGATATGGATGGGCGATTCCTAGAGGAGGCTCACAATCTATAGCTAATGCTTTAGAGAGTTACTATAAGTCGCTAGGTGGTGAAGTTCAGACTGGGGTCTGGTTTTCGGACAGGAATGAACTTCCAGAACATAAAATATTGCTATTGGATATGACGCCAAAACAATTGTTAAATGTGAAAGGCCTTGATTTTACGAGCGGGTATACGAAACAATTGCAACGCTACAAACAAGGAATGGGCGTGTTTAAAATTGATTGGGCACTTTCTGAGGAAACACCTTTTACAGATTTACGGGCTCGCGAAGCAGCTACTGTTCATGTAGGAGGTACATTTAACGATATAGCGTTGTCCGAAGAAGATGGACAAAGAGGAAAAGTTACGGATAAGCCATTCGTGTTGTTTACACAGCAAAGTAAATTTGATAAAACAAGAGCTCCTGAAGGAAAGCATACCGGTTGGGCATATTGTCACATACCGAATGGTTCAACAGTAGATTATACAGAAATCATAGAAAACCAAATAGAACAGTTTGCTCCCGGATTTAAGGATACGATATTAGCGAGACATACGTTCAGTCCCGCACAAATGGAAGCATATAATCCGAATTATGTAGGTGGGGATATTAATGGAGGTATTATGGATATCTCACAGTTGTATACGCGGCCCATCTTGTCTTTAAATCCGCATCGTACATCAAATAAATCCGTATACATTTGTTCTTCGGCTACACCTCCAGGTGGTGGTGTGCACGGTATGTGTGGATTCCATGCTGCTCGCATAGCGTTGAAGGATCACTTTAATATTTCAGTAAGTTTATAATGGCAGATAAAAAGATTGTATTAGCTGGCGGAACAGGGAATATCGGTGATTTACTATCATCTGTTTTAGTTCAATTAGATTATGAGGTAATCATATTGAGTAGAAAATTACACACTTCAAAACATTCTAATATTAAATACATACGATGGGATGGAGAGACAGTAGGAGAGTGGAAAGAAGCATTGGAAGATGCGGATACACTGATAAACCTTAGCGGAAATTCAATTCAGTGTCGATTCACTGAAAGGAACAAAAAAGAGCTTTTGTCCTCTCGGATTGATCCAACAAGAATTTTGGGTGAAGCTATAGATGAGGTGAAAAATCCACCACGACTATGGATTAATTTTTCAGGCATTTCTATTTTTGAAGGTTTAGAGGGGATGCATGATGAAGAATCAAAAGATTGCGGAAATACATTTTTAGCGAATCTGACAAAGCAATGGGAGAATTCATTTTTCTCTGCTAGAACACCGAATACGGCAAAAGTATGTCTTCGACTTAGTCCAGTGTTGTCTCGAGATTTTGGCATGTTCAAGGAATTGTATCCTTTGGCAAAACTTGGATTAGGAGGAAAAGTAGGCGATGGAAATCAAAAAGTGTGTTGGATTCACGAGGATGATTTAGTTAAACTGGTTCTTTGGATTATCAATCATGAATCTCCATCTGATTTGTACCATGCTTGTTCATCTGCACCGGAATCAAATAAATTATTTATGAAAAATTTACGAAAAGCAGTCGGCATGCCTTTGGGAATGCCCCTGCCTACTCTTTTCGCAAAAATAGGAGCCTATTTCAAAGGGGTGGAAAGTGATATGCTTTTACGCACAAACTCGGTGTATGCTATTCGACCTGCAAAAGAAGGATTTGAATATAATTATCCAACAACACAAAAGGCTTTTGAACATCTAACTAAAAAATAACAATACAACTAAATTATGTCAACAAAAAGAATAGCTTTTACCGAAGATTGGGTGGTGGTGATTTTAGGATTGGGTCTTGTGGTTTTGGCTTTATTAGGGATTATCATTCCAAAACCAACTTTTAGTTGGTCCTCTACAGCGGAATTAACCGGTAAAGTTCTTTCTATTTCCAATTTTACTAAAATTGGAAGTCAATTTTTTACTGTTTATATTACCGCTATCGTGGGGGCGTTTTTGTTAAAGAAGTCTGTTAAATCTTTAGTATTTGTGTTTCCAGTAGTTTTTATTTTGACTATCCTTAGTTTAATATTGGCAGGAAATGCTACTGTCAAAGAATATAATCTTGAGGCTGTGATTTTTGCTTTGGGAATAGGTTTGCTGATTAGCAATACATTCTCCTTACCTGATTGGTTTAAAAATGCCTTAAATACAGAGTTGTACGTCAAAATTGGTTTGGTTTTGCTCGGTACAACGGTGATTTTCGGAGACATTTTAAAAGCCGGTTCTTTGGGATTAATTCAAGCCTTGGTGGTGGTGATAACCGTATGGTATTTTGCATTTTGGCTTTGTAAAAAGCTTAAGATTGATAAAGAAATGTCCTTAATGCTGGCCAGTGCAGTGTCTATTTGTGGTGTGTCTGCGGCGATTGCTACTTCAGGTGCTATAAAAGGTGACAGCAAAAAACTATCTTACGTGATCTCCTTGGTCTTGATTACAGCTATTCCAATGATGATTTTCATGCCTTACTTGGCTGAGTGGATGGGATTATCACAGGAAGTGACAGGCGCATGGTTGGGCGGATCAATTGATACAACGGGTGCTGTGGTAGCCTCAGGATCGCTGGTCGGAGAAAGAGCGTTGGAGATAAGCACAATAGTTAAATTTTCCCAAAATGTATTGTTGGGAATTGCTGCTTTTGCAATTAGTATCTATTGGACGTATTCCAAATCAGTAAATGATGAAACGAAAAAAGAAAAGCCAACCTTAAAAATAATTTGGGAGCGATTTCCCAAATTTGTAATCGGTTTTGTGTTTGCCTCTTTGTTATTTTCATTTTTCATTTCTCCAGAAACAAATGGTTTGGTGAAGGAAAGTCTTAAAAGTTTACAGAGCCTATGGTTTGTATTGGCATTTACATCAATAGGTCTGGAGACTAAATTTAAAGATCTTTTCCAGCATAGCAATAAAAAACCGTTGTACGCATTTTTAATCGCTCAAGGATTTAATATACTCGTTACGCTGCTAATTGCTTTATTATTATTTAGATAAAAAACATTCCACCCTTATAAGATTTGCCTATAAGTTAGTCCGAATGTGTTATTTTGATAAGTTGGTAAGATAGTATATGTGTTTTCTTTCTTGGAAAACATTCGTTCAAATTTTGGCATCAACCAATAGCCCAGTTTTGTACTTAGTATACCTATTCCGGCACCCATAGTGACATCTGAAAACCAATGTTTGTTATTATACATTCTAAAGAAACCTGTAGCAGATGCAATAGTGTAACCAGCTATACCGTACCATGGTGATAGGTGGTGGTATTCTTGCCATAGAAGCTCGGCTCCGACAAATGCAGTAGCCGTATGACCTGACGGAAAAGAATTGTCTGAAGATTGGTCAGGTCTCATGATATGTATTTTAGCTTTCATTATATTTACTGTGGCGGCCATTATAATGTGTGAAAGACTCCCCGCATATAATTTTTGTTTGAGATTGTGTTTAGACTTAATCCCCATGTAATCTAAAGACAAGAATGCAGCAGTCGGTAAATATTGGGTATAATCATCAATAGGGAATTTAGTTTTTGAGACTGGAGTAACAGAGGATTTAATAATTTGATTGAGTTGATCTTTTTGTTGATTTTTCATACAAATTAATCCCTGAGTAATTAATACAGTCGGTACTATTAATGGTTTTATAAATTTAACTGTTTTATGAGAAGTCGTGTCAATATTAAGACTATCGGGTAGATTGTTATTACATATACCAATTTTTGATATAATGATTAGTAGAAATAAAATAGTTTGTTTCATTTAAATATTTAATTTAAGATTAAAATAAATATTTAATATGATTTATAAGTTAATCATAATTTAATTTTGTTGTTTTTTTTTTGATTGTAGAGTTTTGTCCAAAGTTAGGTCTATAATTTTATGGAAAATCGTATCTTAAAGCATCATAATATCAAATAAGTACATGAGCGAAAAGGAGCTTCTATTGCAATATAAGACTACAGGTAGTCTAGAAGTATTGGGCAAATTGTATGCTCCCTATATGTCGTTGCTATACGGTGTGTGCTTCAAGTATTTGCAAGATGCTGAGCAAAGCCAGGATGCTGTGATGCAAATTTTTGAGGAACTCATTATTAAATTAAGAACTCATGAAGTGGATAATTTCAAGAGCTGGCTTCACGTCTATTCGAAAAATTATTGTTTGATGCAATTGCGTAAAGATAAGCGAAGACCGCAAGTTGACATAGAAGAAAACCTCTTCGAAAGTGAACAAAAATTGAACGCAGTTGATGCCGATAAGTGGGAGGAAAGAGACTTTGAGAAACTTGAGGATTGTATGCAGACGCTTAATGCTGAACAAGAGCAATGCGTTCGTTTATTTTATTTGGAACAAAAGTGTTATAAAGATATCGCTGATGAAACGGGCTTAGATTTGAATAAAGTCAAAAGTGCTATTCAAAATGGAAAGCGGAATCTGAAAATTTGTATGGAGAGTAAGAAAAATGGAAAATAATTACCAACTATCGCGAATTCATAATTACGTACATGGTTTGATGAGCCGAGACGAAATGCATGCGCTAGAGCGGGAAGCCTTGGAAGACCCATTTTTGCAGGATGCTATAGATGGCTATAAGTTGCAACAGGGAGTTGACGCTAAACAATTAAGCATATTGCAACAGCGGTTGGCGACACGAGTACAAGAGCAAGCCACCAATAAAAATAGAAGATTCTACAGTTGGCAGCGTTTGGCGATTGGTATGGCAGCAGGGGTAATGTTTATGATTGTGTGTACGCTGATTTTGATGCGTTATTTGCCACAACAAAGGACTGCGACTTTAACAGAGGTAGTTGTCAATGAATCGACATATGATTATAAAATAACTCCGAATAACAATTCAAGTGATGCGATACCTGTAGATGGATGGGGAAAATTATATAATCAACTTTCGTCTAATTATTCAAATAGTGAAGAGTTTCAAGGAACATTATATATCACTTTTAAAATTGATAATAATCAACGAGCTTTTAATATCTCTGTAGAGGGTAAAGATGGTGTAAAGTATGATGAATTAAAGGATATTATAAGAAATAAAATCAAATGGAAAGGTACACAGGGTGCCATTACATTAGATGTTTGGGAAGTAGGGGCCTATGAAGAGATATAATTCATTTGAAGAAATCGATTATCTTAATTAATCATAAAGGATGAAGGTTGGCAATTTGCCAACCCTTTATGTTTCTATTACTCTTCCCAACGAATTTTATCTTCTATCGGAGAGCGAGCAGGCTCACGTGGTTCTGCATTGTGGTGACCCAAATAGAAAAGACCAATACATTTTTGGTTTTCCTCTAAATTCAAGAAACCACCCAAGTGATTGATTAATCCTGGTGTCGCCCAGTATCCACCAATATTCAATGAATGCGCAGCCAACCAAATATTTTGTACAGCACATGCTGTAGCAGCCAATTCCTCCCACTCTGGCAAATCACCTGTATAGTTTACAACAATTGCGATAGCTACGTTGGATTGTGTAGCTTTTTTCGCCATATTTTGTTCCATTACTTCCGTGTATTTTTCAGCAGGAGTAATGTCTTTGTAAATACGCGCTAATTCGCTTCCTAATCTTTCTAGACCTTCTTTACGAAAGATTACAAAACGCCATGGTTGTGTACGTTTGTGTGTAGGAGCAGCATTTGCTGCTTCTAAGATTGTTAAAAGATCTTCTTTAGAGATATCTTGATCCGTAAAACTGTTTTGATTAACTGTTCTGCGGTATTTTATTGCATTTAAAACTTCGTTTGACATAATATTTGATTATTAGATTAAGCTTTTTCTTCCCAAATTGTGGCAATAAGTAAAATTGTCTTAACAGCTTTTTCCATATCTTGTTTACTTACCCATTCCATTTTACCGTGGAAGGCATGTCCGCCAGCAAAAACATTTGGACAAGGTAAACCCATAAAAGATAGTCTAGAGCCATCCGTACCACCACGGATGCTACGACGTTCTGCTTTCATACCTGCGCGTGCAATAGCTTCAAGACCGATTTCCATAATTTGTGGATATTGGTCCAACACTTCTTTCATGTTGCGGTATTGCTCTTTGGTCTCTAATGTATATGTACATCCTGGATATTGAGCGACGATATCCTTAGCTATATTTTCTAATTCTGCTGCGTGTTTAACTAAATTAGATGTGTCGTGGTCTCTTACGATAAAGTTTATAGTCGCTTTTTCAACAGAACCAGAAATACCTGTCGGATGAACAAATCCTTGTTTTCCTGATGTGCTCTCAGGCGATAATCTATCGGTAGAAAGGGAATCAACAATTTTGGAAGCAATTTTGATAGCTGACTGCATTTTTCCTTTAGCAAAACCTGGGTGAACAGACACACCGTTGATCGTAATAGTAGCCGCATCAGCCGAGAAAGTTTCGTCTTCTATAGTACCAGCTTTCTCACCATCCATGGTATACGCAAACTGAGCTCCTACACGTTCAAGATTTACAAAATCTACACCACGACCAATTTCTTCATCTGGTGTAAATAAGATTTTGATATCACCGTGCTTGATTTCAGGATGTTCAATTAACAATTTCGTAGCTTCCATGATTTCAGCCACACCCGCTTTGTCATCAGCACCTAATAAAGTTGTTCCTGAAGCTGTGATGATATCATTACCTATTTGTTCAGCTAAATCTCTGTGTTCTGCATATCGAATGACAACAGTATTATCATCTGGTAACACAAGATCTTGTCCTTGATAATTTGCATGAACGATAGGTTTTACATTGGTGCCCGAACAATCTGGAGAAGTGTCTACATGCGAACAAAAGCATATCACAGGTACATTTTTCGTCGTATTAGAAGGAATAGTGGCATATACATATCCGTTTTCATCCAATTCAACATCTTTTGCTCCAATTTCTATTAATTCCTCAACTAGAATTTTACTAAGATTTAATTGTTTTGCAGTAGAGGGGAATGTTACTGAGTCAGCATCGGATTGTGTATCTATCTGTACATAACGCATAAAGCGGTCTGCAACGGATAAATTTGATAGTTTATTTATAATAGAATTATCCATTTGTAAATCAATATATCTACAAATGTACTAAAGTTAGGATGTTTTTAAAGCATATTAATTGTCAAGAATATGCATAAAAAGGGGAAGTTATGAACTTCCCTTTTTTATTATTTTTGTTTGTCAACCCAACCAAATACGGATTGCAAAACATTTGAATTTCTTGAACCACCAATATTTTGTCTGATTTTTAATTCTTCACCTGCTACTTTTACAAAAAGTCCATCAATTGCTTTTTGAGTAACGTACGCTTTAAGATCTGTTTGAACTTTGTTATTCGATAATGGAAGCGCATTGTAAGCAGATGTTAATTGAGTCCAATATGTGCCTACATTATTTTTTCCTAATGCAGATTCTACAATAGGGCTGAATTTTTGTGTCAATGTAGCTGAGGTCGTTCTTTTAAAGAATGAAGTAGCTGCATCTTGTTGCGAACTTAGTAGAATATTGAAAGCATCAGTCACCGTCATTTGGGATAATGAATTCACGAATACTGGAGCTGCTTCTTTAACGGCAGATTCAGCAGCTCTATTTAAACTCATTAGAAAATTATCAACTAATTTTCCCATGCCAGCAGAGCGTAATACTTGTTCAACTTTTTGCGCTTCTTGAGGCATCATTATTTTTACTAATGCATCGCCATAGAATCCATTAGACGCTGATAATGTATTTATACTATTTTGTAGTCCATTATTCAACGCTTGTTTGATTCCTGTTGTAGCTTCAGCTTGCGTAATGGTACCAGAAGTAGATCCTGTGTTATTTGTTGTTGTTCCTGGTGTCGTAGTTTGAGGCAAAGAATTAGCGATTTGACTCATTGTTTCACAAGAAGTGAATACGGGAAGTGTTGCAATACCAATCGCTAAATATTTTATTGAATTCATGTATTTATAAAATTAAATTGTTCTCAAAAATACGAAAACTTATCACCACTCTAGTTGTACGGAGACAGGAAAATGATCTGATGGATATTTGCCAATATAGGTGTCGGTTAAAATGCCGTATTTCAATACGTTAAACGGCTTGGATACAAAGATGTGGTCTATTCTTCCTTTTTCTTTAATATTTTTACCCCAGCCATTGAAGGTTGAACTAGGTTCATATACAATAGGTGACAGATAGTAGGTATCCTCAACACTGGTTGAATTTGCTAATGTAAAATAAGCTTCGTCTTTTTCGTTTACATTCAAATCTCCACATATTATTAGCGGTAATCCTTTTGCTAACTCTTTTGCTTTTTGAAGCATTAGTTTAGCGCTTTCCTTTCTAGCTGTTTTTCCTATGTGATCAAAATGTGTATTCATGATAATAAACTGCTTGCTGTTTGCTTCATCTTCAAAAATACCCCACGTGCAGATACGCGGTAGTGCAGCATCCCAGCCTTTGTTTGGTGATTCAGTATTAGTTGAGGACAACCAGAATGTTCCGCTTTTAATTGCTCGGAAACGTTCTTTTTTATAGAAAATTGCAGAATATTCGCCTTTATCTTTACCGTCATCACGGCCGACACCTACCCAATTGTATTTGGGTAGTAATTTTTGCATATCGTCCATTTGATCCTTGAAAGCTTCTTGAACTCCAAATATATCAAACTCATGATATTTAATTTGATTTGCCACTTTTTCCTTACGGTCTATCCATAAATTTCCCGTATCAACTTGATTACGTTGACGGATATTATACGTTGCTACATGAAATGATTGAGCAGATACGCTGTATATGCAGCAAAGTAGAATAGCAATACTTACTAGCTTTTTCATGTTATTTTTTTAGAATTTTCTTTAATAGTTCTGGTTCGTCAGTCGTAATGTATTCTACTTTTTGATCTATAAAATAGCGCATTTCCTCCTCTTTATTTACTGTCCAAACATTAACTTTCATTTTGTGTTTTTTTGCTTCAGGGATATAAGATGGGTTATTTTTGAACACATTGTAGTTAAAATCCATTTCATTGAATCCGTCTTTATACAAATCGGATGGACTTTTGTTGCTTCCCAAGAATTGTACTCTTACTTTTTTGTCTAACTTTTTGAGGTGAAGACAAGCGTCATAGCTGAAAGAAATGAATACAGTTTGTTTTAGCCCTTTTAAATCTTTTACTAATTTGTAAGCTAATTCAGCAGCCTCTTTAGATCGTTCTTTACCCAATAGACTTGGTTTTATTTCAAAAATCATCTTGGTTTTCTTTTGCTTTAATCCCTCACGCATATACTCTTCTGCAGTAGGGAGCTTTTCGCCGTTTGACAATTTTTTCTGACTCAATGTAGCATAATCATTATTCGCAATGTCAGTTCCCTGATAATCATTGTCGTGATTGACAACAAGTACATCATCTTTTGCTAATACGACATCAAATTCAGTACCCCATACTTTTTGGTCAATGGCGTGTTTCAATGCCGCAATGGAATTTTGTGGTACTTTAGTATTTTTCCATGCTCCTCTATGTGCAACTATTTTGGTTGATTGTGCAAATGTGGTAACTGAGAAAATAATTAGAACGGCAAATAATGTTGTTTTTTTCATTTTTTATGTGTGGTTTAATTAGTTACGTATATAATATTGGAAACTTTGCGTTCGCCAGCATGGTCAAACTTGTTGTTGTCTGATGGATAATTAACAATTCCATTGTGAGGCTCAGAATGAATATACATAGCTGTACTTCCTCCGCCGTCAAGATTCATAGCGGTAGAGCATCCATACCATTTCAATAGATTTGCTAATTCATGTAGATTCATCCCTTGAGACTCATTTCTACGACCATCAACGGTAATCAAGACTAATTTATTGCTTTTGATACCGATTGCTGTTCGAGGGTGTCTGTTGTCGTTAAATGCGTTTTTGGTTAATGTTGAATGTGAATTATTTGAAATTAACATTGGACCAGCCAACATAATATTCGAAAAGTGGCCAATACTAGATGAGTCTGTAGAAATTTCGGTTGATTGCTTATCAAATGCAAGATAGGCATTTGCGCGAACACTTTTTGATCGTGTATGATTCACAATTTGATTGTCGACTTTGATAAAATCTACTGCTCCTCCATTTTTCATGTCAAAAAAGCCACCATTAATAGCAACAGTCGCATTAGATTCTTTCGCTAGTTTTGATGTTAGTTCTCGACTTTGAGGCAATGCTTTAAGGGCTAGTTTTTTCTGGTTTTTTTTGAGATCTATTTCAAGGATATTAATTATTTGGTTACTGTTGAATAGATTGGATGTTTTGGCGCTTTTCCAAAGTACACCTCTAGCAATTTTATTGGTTTGCCATTGTTGTTGCACAAAAGCAATAGAATCTTTTTCAGTACTTGGCTGACTGATTGCAAGCAGTGGTAATAATAAGGTAAATAAAAAGGCAGTAATGTTTTTCATAATTACTGCCTAATTTAAATATCTTATGTTAATTTATCTGTACGATTAACACTTTCCTTCCCATTCTGCATAAAATTGTTGCAAATATTTTTCCATGAAAGCATGTCTTTGCTCCGCTAAACCTTTAGCAGTTGCTGTATTCATCTTGTCTTTTAATAATAAAAGCTTCTCATAAAAGTGGTTAATCGTTGGAGCAGAAGTGTTTTTATATTCCTCTTTGTTTTGATGTTTTATGGGCTTTATGGAAGGATTATAGATTTCTCTATTTTTATAACCACCATAATTGAATGCGCGAGCTATTCCTATTGCACCAATAGCATCTAGACGATCAGCATCTTGCACGATTTCTAATTCCTTCGAATGAAAAGAAATCTCACCCAAAGAAGCTTTGAAGGACATATTCAGAATGATTTGCTGTACATGTTCTACCATTAGTTTGTCCACACCTATCGATGCTAAAAATTCACCTGCTACACGTGGGCCGATCGTTTCGTCACCATCGTGAAATTTACTATCTGCGATATCGTGTAATAGAGCTGCAAGTTCACAAACTATATTATCTGCTTGTTCGGATTGTAAAATCAATTTGGTGTTGTTCCAAACACGCTGAATATGCCACCAATCGTGGCCTGATTCCGCAAATTTTAACCTATCTTGTACAAATGCTACTGTTAGATCTATGGTGTGTTGCATGTGTTTAATCTTTTGTTCCGTCGTAAAGTTCGTATTGTAATAATCTGCAGTCTAATTTACCATTAAAAAATTCAAATCTCCTAGAAGCTTTTAAACCAATTTTTTTGGCAAGGTCTGGATTACCAGTAAATACATAGCCGCGATAGCCTTTACACTCCTGTTTCATGAAGTCGCCAACGCGTTTGTAGGTCAATTCTAATTTGCTATGCACACCAAGACGTTCACCATATTCTGGATTGAACATGATGACACCAGGGTCGGTAGGCACTGTTGTTTCTGCAAAATCACATACCTCAAATGTTATCAAATGTTCTACACCAGCTGTCTGTGCATTAATTTTTGCAATTTCAATGGCCTCTTTAGAAATATCCGACGCGATGATAGGAGGAAGGTTCGTTTTCTCTGTTTTATCTTTCAATAATCTTCTCTCTTGAAAGAAAACTTCTTCATCATATCCAATTAAGTGCATAAATGCATAATTCATTCGGTATAAACCAGGCATTCTCTTTTGTGACATAAGGGCTGCTTCAATAGCTAATGTGCCTGAACCACACATCGGATTGATAAATGGAGATTTCCCATCCCATTTTGTAGCCATTATCGTCGAAGTTGCTAATGCTTCTAACATTGGTGCTTTTCCTGGATGTTTACGGTAACCATGCTTAGCCAAAGTTTCACCAGAGGTATCTAAAAATATTTCGGCACGATCTTCCATCCAATGCAAGTGAATAACCGTTTTGTGTGCGTCAGGACCTGTGTCGGGACGCACCCCTTTTTTGTCTTTTATTCTATCTACTATCGCATCTTTCACTTTTACATTGGCAAAAAGAGGCGTAGTAATAGTCTCATTATGTACATTGGATGTTACTGTAAAATAGCCATCAAAAGGAATAATATTTTCCCAGTCGATTTTTACTAATGCATCATATAATTCTTTTGGGTCATTGGCACGAAATGAACCTATTTCATATAATACCTGACTTGCAGTTCGAAGATTAAGATTAAGTCGAATACATTCATTGATGGACGCATGTAATTCTACACCTGTATTGAATGCTCTTTTTATTTCGTAGCCTAATTCTGTAATTTCTTCTTGAAGGAATGGTGATAATCTTTTGTTACAAGTTATTATCACTTTGCTTGCTGTGTTGAAAACTTCTTTCATATTTGTGCAAAGTTAATTAATCTTCGACGCAAAAATTGTGTAATTTTACGGTTTAATACAATTAATGATATGGAAATCAGAGGAAAAGTTCACGAAGTAGGTGCTGTACAACAGGTTACTGAGTCTTTTAAAAAGAGAGATTTGATAGTTGCATATGCAGAAAACCCACAATTTGTGGAATATATTCGTTTTGAAGCGACACAAGATAGAGTTAATATTTTTGACAATTTGGCTGTAGGCGATGAAGTTGAAGTTTCTTTCAATTTGCGTGGTCGTCCTTGGACTAATGCACAAGGTGTAACAACATATTTCAATTCATTAGTAGCTTGGAGAACAACCAAGTTAGCAAATACAGCTTCAGCTTCCGCTCCTTCGTATGCAGAGATGCCTGCTCCAGTAGACATTTCTTCTTCAGGTGCTGATGATGACGATTTACCATTCTAATAGAAAATAACTTTATACTATATAGAAAGCCATCTCTTACGAGATGGCTTTTATGTTTTATCCACTTACATATTTCCCATAAGGAATTTTCCTCATGACATAAATAATTCCAATAGAACTTAGTATTGTTAATAGCGTCGCTAAAGGTGTCACCCAAAGCGTACTTAGGTATTTAGAGACCAAAGGATGGATATAATTCAGTGGTATAATATGTACTAAATAAATTCCAAAGCTGTATTCATCTACTAGACGCAACCAATTCGGTAGTGCTTCGTTTTGAGAGGATATCTTCTTAATGAAAATAAATAAAAAACCAGCAGCAAGAGCTGTATTTGGAAACACATAATTATACCAATGTGGATTGAATTTATTTGAAGTTAAGCTCCAATTGTAAGTTATATACGCTGTAAATATTGCAATAGCTGTAAATCCGATTAAAGGAATCCATTTATTCCAATTGAACGATTTTATAGATAAATAATAGCCCAAAACCAAATAACCTAAATAGCCTGAGAAAAACGTTAGGTCAAATTTGGGTACAAAGGGATAGTAAAATTTATTCATCACGATCATAGCTGCAAACCAAAGGACAAGAAATATTTCAATTTCTTTTATACTAACTTGATTAATAATCTTGCGTAAATAGGGAATGGCTAAATATAATCCTACAATCATGTACAAATACCATAAATGTGCATTGGCTCCGTGTAATATTTTATCCTGTGCTATCGAAATGATTTTTTCTGTAGATAAAAGTGAAAATTTGGTGTACCGATAGAAATAGTATATTAAATATACTATCGTCCAAAATGCAAAGGGTAATAACAGTTTTGAAATTCTTTTCTTATAGAATGAAATGGTGTCTTCGTCTTTTTGCAAAAGTAAAGCCCCTGATAACATCACAAAAATTGGCACCGAACATCGTGTTGCCGAATTAATCCAATTCGCATAATTCCAATCAAAGCTATCCGCATCAAACCGATTCAAAAAACCTGTGCTGGCATGAATCAATATGACAAATACTGTCGCAATGACACGTAAATAGCTGATATAATTGTTTTTTGTAGCCATTATGTAAAAATATTGATTATTGGAATAGGAATTGAACGTTTTGTTGTAATGCTTCGGAATTAATTTCCGTATAAAGCTTGAAAAATAAGTATATTAGAAGTGATAATATTATTTTATAAAAATGGGTTTTGCGACAAAGAAAACTAAAAGATGGGAATTTGGACAATTAAAATGGACTTTTATGTCTATTTTGTTTTTTGTTCCGCCGATACATCCCTTGGTGATGCTGTCGCAAGCATCCAAGAGTAAAGTGCGTTCATGGTATGCATTGGCTTGGATATTATTAGGTATTCAGTTCGGTATATTCTATTCGTTCTACTACTTTGCAGGAGCAATGTCTTCGGGTATGTTGGCTACGATTGTTGGATATATTGCTTCATATATTGCAGGTAACGGTCTTCTGTTGAGTCAATCCAAAGACTATTTACAACGACTTGAACTTTCGGAAGTCCGACAATTGACTTGGGTAAATAGTATTTCGCATCAGCGTAGATTGGAATTGGCACAGGCAGAAATTGAAACACCACAATCTTTCGTGACCAAATTGATGTTCTTCCAAAAAGCTGTTCAGAATAGAACATTGCAAGCACACACTGAAAAGATAGTTCGCATGTTTCATTTGCTGGAACAACGAGATATTATGGAAGCTGAAAAGTTTCTGGTACGGCATGGGACAGTGGTCAATGTACTACGTGAATATTACGATTTGGAGCAGACAAAATTAAATAACGCTGTTACTCTGGAATCCAAAAATAAATTGGAATCGGTGCTGGTACAGGCTTCCTCAGCGATTGAGTTGGACGTGACGAATTTGATTAAATACCGTTTATTAGACGTGTCTGCGGAGTCGGATGTCTATTTGCAAACACTTAAAAATAAAAAACTACTTAACGACTAAAATATGATTACGATTGATTTAACAACTTACGAAGACAATACGCCGGAGAAAAGTCAGGAAATGCAGGTTCATTTTTCGGAAGAGGAAAAAGCTGTAATTAAGCAATATAAAGATAAAATAAATTTGCAATCAACGACTGATATCATTCAATTTGGGGTAGCGAGCCAAACTAAGGTGAGCAATTTCTCAAACGAAATATTGAAGCAGGTGCGTACGAAAGATATGGGAGGCGCAGAGGATATTTTGTTGAATTTGCGTTCGGATATCAAATCTTTTGATGAGAATTTAAATAAAAAACCGTTGATTCCTTTCTTTGATACGTTGAAGAAAAAAGTACAACGTTTACGTACGGAGTATGCTTCAGTAGAAAAGAATATTCATCAAATCGAGCTAAAATTAGAAGGACACTATAAAACCTTGTTGAAAGATGTGAATATCTTCGACAAGCTTTTCCAAGAAAACCAAAATTATTTCAAAGAGCTTTCTTTGCATATAGCCGCAGGAGAGGAAAAATTACAAGAAGTACATTCGGAGACTTTACCACAGTTACGTAAAGAAGCAGAAGAGTCAGGTGATCAGCACAAAATTCAAGCCTACAAGGATATGGAGCAACATGTCGTACGTTTTGAGCGTAAGATCCATGATTTGAAACTCACACGTATGGTGGTATTACAAACAGCACCGCAGATTCGTATGATACAAAGTAACAGTTCTTCGTTGATGGAGAAAATCCAATCCAGTATTGTGAATACATTGCCACTTTGGAAAAATCAAATGGTCTTGACTTTGGGTATTGCGCATGCACAACGTGCGTTGGAAGCGCAGAAAGCAGTGACTGATGCTACGAATGAATTATTGCGTAAGAATTCTGAAATGTTGAAAGAATCTACCATCAATGTAGCACGTGAAACCGAACGTGGTATCGTCGATATCGAAACGATTAAAAAGGCAAATGTTGATATTATCAGCACTATCGAACAAGTGTTACAAATTCAACGTGATGGACGCGAAAAACGTAAAGTCGTAGAGCAAGAACTATTGCAATCTGAAAATGAATTAAAACAAAATTTACTGAAATCTTCAGCCGATTCAAAGTTAATAAACTAAAAAGAGCCGCTTCAAGCGGCTCTTTTTAGTTAAACCATTAATAGGATAACCTTTTATTCTTCTACTAAAGAAATTTCATAAATATCTATTCGCTTTAGGTTTTCATTTTTGCCTTCGACTGTTATTTCTTTAAATAATTCAATATAAGTCGCAACACCATATACAGAATTATATTGATAAGTATTATGGAAATAAATATTTGTTGGTGTGTTTTTAAATTCTTCTTCATTGATTGACTCTTCAGTGTTTTTATGTTTTTTTACAAAATCAAGCATTTTTTCCATAAAATCGCCTTCAACTCTCTTCTCTTGGATTATAGATATAAAGTCATTTTCTTGGTCGTATTCATCACAATACACTATTCCAATCATGGTGATAGGAGCATTTAAAATAGGTGCAAATATTTCTTCCTCGAATTCAATAGTATCTCGAAGATTGAGTGAAGCACCCAAAGCATAATGTAAAGCATGTATGTCTTGCGCATATACAGTAATTAATGATTTCGGATCTATGGAACCTATAAATTCTTTCATAAATTCTATTGTTTTTTCATCATTCGTTTCTGCGCTTAGAATATTTAATAGTCCTTCGAAGTCAGAAGATATCTTCTCGGTTAGTTCATCCTCATCTATAATACGCTTAAAAGCTCCTAACTCATTTGTTTCATAATCAAATTTTATGGTAGATAACTCTATAAGCTTTTGTTGTAAGTTTTCTTCTAAATTACTCAACTGAGGCGTTGCAAATACATCTAAAGCTCGATAGTAGCTAATAATATAGTTTGAATCTGTAGAATCTTTTACAGTAATTTTAAAGTTGAAGGCTTCTTCTTTGGTTATAGGTTCTTTATTGACATTAGAATCAATTCTTGTTTTTAAGACAGAATAATTTAATGTTTCTCCTTTTGAAAGGTATGATATTAAATTGACGATTTTGGTACTGTCGTTTTGTGCGTAACACAAATTGAATAATATAGTTGTAAGGAGAGGTAAGATTCTTTTCATATTGGGTTAAAAATTTAAACTAAAAATGCCAATAATATTTGATGTTTTTTAGTCTGAAATATGAATTTCTACATTTTTCTTAATGTGCTAAATATATGTTCAGTTTGTCATTATAACTAAATGCTTCGTTTGAAGGAAGCTTAAGGTTATTTTTTTATAGATTATTACAATTTGATAATATATTGTAATTTAGGCTAGTAAATAAATGCCCTACTGGAAATTTTGTCTAGTTGTTACTAGCTATTTTATAATCTACCGTGAAAAAAGAAGATATTCTTATAATAGATGGAATAAATCAAGAGAATCCAATAGCCTTCAAAAGGCTTTTTGATAGATTTTGGTTTAAGATTTATAGAATGGCGATACAAAAGTTGCCTTCCGAAGAAGATGCTTCCGATATTACACAAGAAGTATTTTACCTAATATGGAAGAATCGTAAATTCATACGAGTAAAAAGCAACTTAGATAGTTACCTTATTTCGATGCTTAGGCATAAAATCTATGATTTTTATGCGAAGCGAGACCGTTTGCCCATCCTTGTTAGTATGATTGATGAGGAAGAATATTGGGATTACAATTTTAAACTGGCTGATGAGATTGATTTTAGGGAGCTGAATGAAGCCGTCAACCATACCATTGAAAAGATGCCTGAAAAGATGAGAGAAATATTCGTTCTTAGTCGTTTTGAGAATCTTAGTGCCCAAGAAATTTCTGAGCGATTAAATATATCTATTCAAACCGTTAGAAATCAAATTTCTTCAGCGATAAAGCGGTTTGAAAAAATTTTTAATGATAGGACAGCGTGGGTGATATTCCTTTATTACTGTTTTAATAGCTAATTTTTTCATTATTTTTTAAATTCATATAGTATGTTTTTAAAAATTATAAGACTATAGTTATAGAACACCTATAACTATGAAAAAACTATTCTTTAATAAAAAGTATAATCACAAGAAATCTGAGATTTGGAAAGGTATACTCCAAAAGGCAAAATCCGACGGAGATTATTCTCTTATCGATATACAAGAATTAAGGAGACCTATATTTTACACCTATAAAAAATTAATGACAACAGCTGCGGCAATTGTGCTGTTCTTAGGTTTTTCATTTTATGCCTACCGATTATTGGTTGATAATTCTGCTAATTTTTTGTCTGATAAGGAATTAAGTTTGATATATGCCGATACCTCCTCCGCGTCACGTATGGTGCTTTCTAATGGCGATACTATTTTTCTCGATCATGTTATTCTCAATGAGTCTTTTATAGATTCAAGAAATGGAAAAATAAATTTGGCTGTAGATCATGATTCTATCGGTATTTTAGATGACGGGGTAAATGTTGTCGAAAGTGGTCGAGGTAAACAAATTAATGTTGTATTACCAGATGGCACTAAAGTCTGGTTAAATGCTTTTTCTAAGATAGAATTTCCTAGTCGCTTTGGACAGGCTAGTAGAGATGTTAAAGTAGATGGGGAGGTTTATTTTGAAGTTAGTAAAGATATTCATAAACCATTTATAGCGAAGTTTGGTGCTGAAGAGGTGACCGTGTTAGGTACACACTTTAATATTAGAAAATATACGAATGAAAATAAAGATGTGGTCACTCTACTAGAGGGGGCTATTTCGGTTTCCAACAAGGGTGATAAATTGAACCCCAAGCTTCTGAAGCCTGCAGAGCAACTGTCGCTATTTTCAGATGGAGATGAGTCATATGTAAAAACACTGCACAATCCGTTGGGTGTAATAGCTTGGAAAAATGGAGAATTCTATTTCAATAATGCTAATGTAGATGAAATAGTAAAAGAGCTTGAACGCTGGTATCCGGTGAATATATCTATTCAAAACGAAAAAAAATCTAAGAAAATTTCTGGAAGAATTAAACGTACAGATTCTATGAAGAGTGTTGTAGATATGTTGCGATTTTTTGATATCGAACTACTGATTGTGAAGCAACTTTAAACTTATATAACTAAACCTAAACTAAATTATGAAGAAAAATTTTACAAAGTACAAAGAGGTAAGAGCATTTCCACTGCAGATGATATTTCTTTTATTGGCTTTTTTTCAGGTTAAGATGGCTCTTGCTCAGATTAATCTTATTGTCAATAAATCATCTCTCACAAATATTATTGCACAGATAGAAAAGCAAAGTGATTATGTATTCCTATATGATAGTAACATAGAGAAATTCTCATCTATCTCAATTAATTGTAATGATTGTTCGATTAAAAAAATAATTACACTATTAGAGAAACAGACTGACTTGGAGTTTAAGGTTTCAAACGAACAAATACTTGTTAAAGTAAAACCTACAAAGAAAATGAGTGTTGCTTCCTCTGTAACACCACTGAGGGCTCAGGTGGATTCAATAGTAGGTAAAGTTTTAGACGAAAAAGGAAATCCAGTAATTGGAGCAACATTGTTAATAAAGGGGACCAAAATTGGAACAAGTTCAGATAAATCTGGTGTTTTCAAAATGCAAAGACTCAATCCTTCACAAACTATTGTAGTTAATAGTATTGGTTATCAGTCTAAAGAGGTGCCAGTTGGCAATACTAAAATGTTGACGTTAGTATTGCGTATTAAAGAGCAATTGATTGATGATGTCATCATTTCAACGGGTCTCCAGAAACGTGAAAGAAGCAAATTAATAGGTAATATTTCGTCTATAAAAGGTGAAGATTTGGAAGCCGCGGGAGTAACAACAATCGACAAGGCGCTGAGAGGGAAGATGACTGGTGTATATGTTCGGTCTAACTCTGGTCGTCCAGGAGAAACGGGCTCAATTGTAATAAGAGGAAGTAATACAATGACTGGTAGCGCTGAGCCATTAATTATTTTAGATGGGATGCCTTTGCAAAATGGGGACGTGGCAGGGATGGAAAAGACAAATTCAAATATCAATAGTTTATTAACGAATGGCATTGGTAATATTCCACCTGAAGATATCGCTACAATAGATATCTTACGTGATGCGACAGCTGCCGCTATTTATGGCTCTAGAGCCGCTAATGGAGTTATTGTAATTACAACAAAAAGAGGTGAAGTAGGCAAAGACTATATTAATTATAGTTTGAAACAAGGAATGACTCTACGCCCGAAGAATAATTTCAATTTTATGAATTCTGCTGAAAAATTGGCTTTCGAAAGACAAATATATGAAGATTTTCATCCTGTATATGGTGGGCGTGCAAATAGTTTGCTCATGAAGGCTGATAATGGGGTGATTACATCAGCCGAAGCGGAGACGCAAATAAGTGCATTATCAGGTATTAATACAGATTGGATTAATACACTATATGACCCATCGCATCATCAATCACATAATATGGCTTTTAGTGGTGGTAGTACAAAATTGCAGTATAATGTATCATTAAATTATCAAAACGCCAATGGTACATTAATGGAGAATAACAATCAGCAGGGAGGGATCAATGCGAAGTTAACACGTAATATTAGTGATAAACTTTTAATAGATTTTAATCTCTATTCTACATTGAAGTTGAATAAGGAAGGACAATCTGCTATTGATCCATTTCGGTATGCTATGTTTGCTAATCCGTATGAAAAAGTGTATAACTCAGATGGTTCGTATGCGGTTGACGAAACTTATCGTGATCTAAGTGTAAGGATTGGAGAGGCATCGTATTTAAATTATGAGAGCTTCAATATTGTCAGAGAGTTGCGCGAGAATACGTTGTCAACAAATTATGGTAATGTCAGGAGCCAGATGGGGATTGAATGGAAATTTCTTCCAAATTTCCAGTACAGAGGATCTGCTGTTGTAAATTATACTAATGTCCAAACAATAGATGAATCCAGGGCGGGTTCATTCAGATCGTATAATAATAATTGGCTCAATACGACCGGTGGTGGTGTATTAGAAAAGTTCAACATGGGATACCTTGAGGAAAACTCAGGCAGAACAATAGATTACACTGTAAGAAATACAGTGGAGTTTAATAAAACATATGTTGAAAAACATTATGTTCAAGGTTTTTTCGCAAACGAAATATCAGAAGGCACAAACAATAGGTTTTTTCATTTCAATCCAATGTACCTGCAAGATTATAGAATGGCAGGATATCCATCATGGGATGATATTCCAGCGTCTAGTTACAAAAGGTTAGACTTATCGCGTTTGGGTGGTACGTATTATGAAAAGGATCGTTCGGTATCATTCATTAGTTCTTTTGCATATTCTTATGCTAATAAGTACATTTTTAATGGAAATTTTAGAGCTGATGGTGTAGATATTATTGGTTCTGAAAATCAATTTACACCATTGTGGTCTGCAGGGGTAAAATGGAATGCTCACGAAGAACAGTTTTTAAAGGATAATGTCTCTTGGTTAAATCGCCTTGTGTTTTCTTATGGGTATGGTTATACGGGTAGTATAAATAGATCTGTTTATCCATTCCATACCTATACATTGAGTGCATTAGTATATGACGATGTCGTCAAAGCTTCTGCGTTTAATTATGGAAATCCAGTGTTAAAATGGGAAAGGAAACGCGATGCAAATTATGGAGTACAGCTGTCCGTGTTAAATAGTAGATTGAATTTAGAAGCTAATTACTATGATAATAAAGTTACTGATTTACTGGATAATGTACTGTTGCCAATTTCTGTAGGGCGGTCATCATCGGTCGTAAATGCTGGAATATTAAGTAACAAGGGGATAGAGTTGTCTGCTCGGATTGAAGCCGTGAAAACGCAAGAGTGGCTTTGGGAATTAGGCATTAATTACACCCACAATAAAAACAATTTAGAAAAGGTTTTTTACAAAAAAACGTCATCACTAGCTAATGTAAATACTCAAAATATAGAAGGCTATGCACTTAGGTCATGGTTTGGCTATAAATTCGATCACATTGACCCTACTAATGGACATATGATGGTTAGAGCTGACCGAATAGATCCAACTACAGGTAATTCAATGGGGGATGAGGTAATTGATTTGTCCGCAATTTCTACAGCGGACTTAAATAATAAATATAGAACATATTATCTAGGACAAAGAGATCCTAAATCATATGGAGGTTTCAATACTCGCGTGAGATATAAAAACTTAACACTCTCAAGTAACTTCGTCTTCGCAGATGGAAACATGATAAAAGGTTTTCACGACCGATTAGAAGGTCCAAGTGGTCAGACAGATGATGTTACGTCTAGTCGAACTAATCGTTTGAAAAATCAAGAATATAGGTGGAGGCAATATGGCGATCAAACAGATATTCCATTCTATTCACGAGTATCGTCAAACTATACGAGATATTTAGTGGATCGAGATATAGAATCTGGAGCCTACATAAAATGTACTGAGTTGGGCGTGAATTGGAGGACAAATCCCTCAATATTCAAAAATGTGATCAAACAATTGCAAGTTGGATTTTTTGCAAATAATTTGTTTACTATTTCACAGTATTCTGGCACTGATCCAGAGACGCAAACAGCATTTGGATATCCAACAACACCTAGTTACACATTTTCATTAAATATTGGATTTTAAGAGATATGAAAAAGATATTAATAGCATTTATAATATTTGGGGGATTCACATTAAATGGCTGCACGAAATTTCTAGATTTACCTCCGAAAAATCAACGTGCTGTAACGACATTGAATGATGTAAAATCAGTATTGTCGGGGTATTTGGATGCATTTGCACGCACTAATACAAGACCTATTGTTGGACCAATTCCTATTGTCACAGAAGAACATAATATGATGTTCGAATCCTATGCCGATAATATAGATTTTGTGGCGAATTTGAATAGGTACATTGCTCCTAATAATACGAAAAATGAACAATTTTATGCAAACAAATTTCTATTCAACGATATAGCAACTACGGATGCTATTTGGAATACACATTATCAAGCTATAGGCTTTTTGAATGCATTAATAGATCAATGTGATGAATTAGTAGAGGCTGATTCAGAAGAATTGAGAAGGGTTAAGGGAGAAATGTTAGTGCATAGGGCGTATTACATATTCAAATTACAGCAATATTTTGCTCCTATGAATAAAGAAGAGTTGGGTATACCTCTTTATTTACATACAGGAAAGGAAGTGGTAGGTATACGTATGATGCGCAAAAGATCTTCTGAAATTTATGATGTGTTGACAGGTGATCTCAAAGTGGCCTTACAGTATTATAAGGAAGTAGGTCCTAATAGTGGATATAGTCGCTTTTTTAATGATAGATATATTCAAAACTTATTAGCTCAGGTCTATTGGTTTAAGGCTGAGTCAGCATCTAAGCAGAATGAGGATTATCAATTTGCTAAGGAATATGCATTGGGGGCTATCGAGGGGGTAGATGGATATATTCCTAAAACTACACTAGAATTCCAAACAGTTCAAAAAAATCGAAATCCAGATTACCCAGCATTTTACCAAGAGAGTATAGCATTTGGTAGTGTGGGGCCTATATATGGCTCTAATTTGGACTATATCGGATTTTCACCTAATAACCTTAAGGTGTCAACAGATTTTCATTCATCTTTCGATGCAACAGATATTCGTTTGTCAGCGTATTTCACAGGGACTAATATTTCAAGTAACTGGCCTGACGGGTTGACTCCAGTGCAAAAATATATACGTATTCATTTATTTGCACCAGAGGAAGCTTATTTGATATTAGCTGAAGCATATCATAGATTAGGTGAAACAGATTTGGCTTTGGGAGTTTTAAACAAGTTCAAAAGCTTTCGTGGAGCAAGTCAAAAATCAGGGTTATCAGGACAAACGTTATTAGATGAGATTATAAAGGAACGTAGAAAAGAATTTTTTGGGGATACAGATAAGAGATGGCTTGATCTTAAACGGTATGCAAATGTAACTATAGATCGTAGATTTACTTTCTTTGGTAAAACTTATGCAGTTAAGGTGGAGCCAAATAGCTCTTATTACGCTTTGCCAATTCCATTGTCCGAGCTTCAAGAAAACCCAGATTTGATTCCAAATGAAGGCTGGAATCCTATAATTTTTTAACCTATTAATACGCACTAAAATGAAAAAAATATTATATATACTTTTGGCTATTGTACTATTTCAGTCCTGTCAAAAGGAATCTTTCGAATATGTTATTTATAAACCGACAGTTGAGGATATAGATTCTATATATTTCTCAACGGGTAGTAAAACACTTATAGCTGATGGGAAAGCATCTTTGAATTTTGTTATAGAAACATTTCGTAAGGTAAGAATAGCTAATGCAATCGGACAGCAAAAGGATACATTGATGTTTGTTGATTACAAAACGCTTCCTCATAGTGACATAAAAATTTACGCTAATGGTTCACTAATTAAGGATATGATATATAAGACAACAAATTCTACAGCAAATAATATTGAGTTTTATGCAGAGATTGGAAATCAGAAATCGGTTAAAAAGCTGGTGGAAATTCGTCAACCTCAAGGAATTCCTCAGAAAATAGTTGTTGATGTTGTTTTTCATGTTTTTGAGTTAAGTATTACTGATGTGTCATATGATCCATTACGCTATCAGAGTATTACATCTACGCAATTACAAGATGCTATTTCATATGCTAATGCGATTTTTAATAATAGTGTTGGAAATGATGCAAATAGTGGAAATGCAAATATTGAATTTAGATTAGCTAAAACAAATGCATCTGGTGCCGCATTAGCAATTCCTGGTTACAATAGAATTCAATATGATGCCACATGGAAAACATCTGCTACTGCAGCTTCGTTTACTATTGCAAATTTTACTTCTCGTATTAATTCCACAGTAGCATATCAATGGAATAAGGATAAGTTTTTAAATATTTATGTGATTCCTTCTTCACCAAATAATTCTATTGGAAATAATCGCGCTAACTATCAAATAGTGAAATTAAGTGAAACTCCGTTGTTAGGAATAACTAATGTTGTGAATAGTCAAGCTAATGTGCCAACAACTGATTTTTACACAAATTATGGGTTGGGAATTCATAGATCAGTGTTTTTTCCTGATCCCAGTAGACAAATTGAAATTGCCGGCTATTTGGGGCTTTACTATGGTTTGTATGCTACTCATACTACAGGAACGGCTGTGTTGGATTATGTGAATGATACAAATAAATATTTATCGGGAACTAATCAATCTTTCAATAATACATTAAGTCTATATAAGTTAAGTGTTTATGGGGAGAAATTTTTGGCGAATAATGCAATGGATGATATTCGCTATGCCTCATTACGAAACACATTCACTATTGGACAAGTAGAGCGAATGAGATTAGTAATGGAAAGATCTCCAGTGAGGACTGCTTGGGTAAAAAGTAATTAAAATTATGATAAAATATATTAGTATTATAGCCAGTTTATTTATAATAAATGTGGCTTATTCCCAGATTAATATTAAAATCGTTGGGAACGTCTCTGGAAATCCTGAGGGATTTACTAAAGTTTACTTTGGGAACCAGCTTGCTAAAGATTCTGCTGAGATAATTAATGGAAAATTTGAAATGTCTATAGTAGAGAATGAGCCCGGCGCTCGGGCAATTTCTATTGATTATGATCGAGGCAAGAGAAGAATGTATTCTCCATTGGTGCTTTTCTTTGACAAGTCAGGAACTATTGAAGTTCAATTTGATATTGAAAAAGGGTTGTCCTCTGCGACGGTCGGTGGAATGAAATCTGCTGTTAATCATTTTAATTTTGTTAAAAATAGAGCTAAGGTGTATGTAGGTAGTCGAAAGTCTACCCTAGAAAAATTTGGAACCACAGCTTTAAATAAAAATGATAAGCAATATGAAGCTGCTAATACGCATTTCGAAAAGGGGCTAGGCTATGGGTTTGATTCATTGTTAACTGAATATTTTGACAGTGAAAGTGTGGTTTCTGCTCATTTAGTTTTAAATGTATTAGCATCACTGCCAATAGATAAATCAGAGAATTACTATAATAATCTATCTGAAGCTGTTAAGAAATCTGATGCTGGGGCTACATTATATGCGAAAATTCAAGGATTGAAGAATGTATATATTGGAGCTGTAGTCAAGAATTTTACTTTGCCAGATGCACAAAATAAACAACAAGAGTTTGATAAGTATAAAGGAAAATATATTCTGCTTGATTTTTGGGCATCATGGTGTTCACCTTGTAGAGCATCATTTCCTAGAATACGTGAAATTTATAGTAAGCTGCAGGGTAAAAATTTTGAGATAGTTAATATATCCATCGACCAAAATAAAGCTGCATGGCTAAAAGCTGTTGAAGAAGAAGGTAACCCATGGCCACAATTGTATGATGATAAAAAAATATCAAGTTCATTCTTTAATGTAAGTGCTATTCCTACATGTTATTTGATAGATCCAACTGGAAAGATAATAATGAAGGAAATTGGATTTGATTCAAAAGGTGGTGGGACTATTGAGAAGAAATTAGAAGAAATATTTAGTGTTAAATTTTAATATGATGCGTTTAAGAAAAATTATGGCATGTGTAGCTCTAATGTTAATGGCTACCTCATCAAATCTATTTGCCCAAAAAAAGGCTTATATAACTGTAACAGGAAAGGTGAATTTTCCTCCAAGTTTTGAAAATCAAGAAAAATACCCTTTTGTCTTAAAAGATAAGGCTATTAAAGATGCTGAAGTTTTTCAAACTATAAAATTAAGGGCTGACAGCACTTATGAAATTCAGGTACCGGTTAAGACTCCAAGATTGTACTCTCTAGATGTATTTGGTTGGGATCGAATTACCTTTTGGGCTGAAAATGATGATTTGAGAATTGATTTTAGAGGAGAAGATACCGCTAAAGTAAAAATTAAAAATCCTCCTTACGTATTTATTGAGTCAGAGGGGAAGGATAATCAATTGATTAATATCCTTAATTGGGAGGTGTATCAAAACTACCAAAATACAATAGCAATAGGTAAAAGACAGTCTATAGCTATGAGGAACAAAGATACACTTATGACAAAATCTTTATCTGAGCTCATGATGGAACAGTATGATAATCTATCCACACGTGCTAAGTGGTATGCTAAGACGTATAAAAATGATCCACAGGTTGTGTATGCCCTATCTTATTTGAGTCCACGAAGAGATCAAGAGTTAATTTTGGGGTATGTAGAGTCTTTATTAGTAAAGTACCCATGGTTAAATGAAGCGCAAGAATTGAAGAATAACATTAAAAAGGCAAGTGTCGCAGCAAAGAAGACAGAAATAGGTGCTCAATTTATTAATGTAGCACAAATGAATGATAAAGGTAAGGTTGTAAAACTTTATGATCAAATGAAGGATAAAAAGTACATTCTTGTTGATTATTGGGCATCATGGTGCGGTCCTTGTCGAGCTGAAAATCCTCATATTTTAAAAGTTTATAGTAAGTATAAGGACAAGGGATTTGATGTTTTTGCAATATCGTTGGATGACAATAAGGAGAGATGGTTAAAGGCAATTAAAGATGATAATATGCCGTGGACGCAGGTGTCAGATTTGAAAGGTTGGAAAAATGAAGCTGCACAATATTATAACATTACATCAATTCCTAGTAGTTTCTTGATAGATAATACAGGTAAAATAATTGCTAGAAATCTTAGAGGTGATATGTTAGAAAAGGAATTAGAAAAATTGATTAAATAAACTAAAAAGAGCCGCTATTAGCGGCTCTTTTTAGTTTATTACATTTCCCAACGTTTTTTAGGAACGCATATAATATCTAATTTTTTGCGTAAAACTGTAGGTGTGGACTCAAATCGATTCTGAAGTACAACAAGTGAATCTGTTATTGAAATAATTTTATAACGAGGCAAGTATTGTCCTTGCTTATAGCAGCCCGAACCTTTTTGCTTCCAGTTTTCTTTTGTATAAATTCCTTCTACAATAATACTGTCACCGCGCTGCACATATACACCTTTAGCATATTCTTTCCAATTGCCATTTTTAAAACAAGAGTCAGGCATAGTTTTCGTTTTTGCATGGACATTCATCGTCGTATATATTGAGTCACAACGGAATGTGAATTCATGCATCGTATACGAAAGAAGTTGATCTTGATTAGGGATACTATCTTGCACCCATACGCCTTGCAGTTCTTTGACGCCCTCAGTTTGCATGTCCGAGTGGCGATAACAACTTGCAAAAGTGAAAAGCATACCTACCAAGATGAATAGGTATGCTTTTTGAAAATTATATGTTGCCGAAAGTTTATTCACTAAGCTTATTTTAAACTTCCAACCATTTCTTCGGGTTTCACCCATTCGTCAAATTCTTCAGCAGTCACATAACCTAATGCGATTGCAGTTTCTTTCAACGTAGAATTGTTCTTGTGTGCTGTTTGCGCTATTTCAGCCGCTTTGTAGTAACCAATTTTAGTATTCAGGGCAGTTACCAACATTAAAGAGTTGTCTACTAATTCTTTGATACGTGCGTAGTTCGGCTCGATACCAACAGCACAGTGCTCTTCAAATGAAACACATGCATCACCGATCAGACGTGCTGATTGTAAGAAATTAGCTGCCATTAGGGGTTTGAAAACGTTTAATTCGTAGTGACCTTGTGTACCACCAATAGTGATCGCTACATCATTACCCATTACTTGAGCTGCTACCATGGTTAACGCCTCACATTGAGTAGGGTTTACTTTGCCTGGCATAATAGAAGAACCTGGTTCGTTTTCTGGGATGATAATTTCACCAATACCTGAACGAGGACCTGAGGCCAACATACGAATGTCATTCGCAATTTTATTCAATGCTACAGCCAATTGTTTCAATGCACCGTGCGATTCTACGATAGCATCGTGTGCTGCTAAAGCTTCGAATTTATTAGGGGCAGTTACAAAAGGATGACCTGTGAATTCTGCAATATATTTCGCAACTACTACATCGTAACCAGCGGGTGTGTTCAAACCTGTTCCTACCGCAGTACCTCCCAAAGCAACCTCTGCTAAGTGCTCTAATGTGTTTTTAACCGCTTTGATGCCGTAGTTCAATTGAGCTACATAGCCTGAAAGCTCTTGACCTAATGTCAAAGGTGTAGCATCCATTAAGTGAGTACGACCGATTTTCACAACATTCATGAATTCTTCAGACTTACGTTTTAATGTGTCGCGCAATTTCTCTACACCAGGGATTGTCACTTCTACGACTGCTTTGTAAGCCGCGATGTGCATTCCCGTAGGGTACGTGTCGTTTGAAGATTGTGACTTATTTACATCATCATTAGCTTTCAGTACAGGCTCACCTTCACCGATTTTGCCACCAGCCAATACTTGTGCACGGTTAGCAACAACTTCGTTTACATTCATGTTGGATTGTGTACCCGAGCCCGTTTGCCAGATTACCAATGGGAATTGATCATCCAACTTACCAGCTAAAATTTCGTCACAAACTGTAGCGATAGCATCACGTTTTTCGATAGGCAATACACCTAATTCGTGGTTTGCATAAGCCGCAGCTTTTTTCAAATAAGCAAAACCTTCAATAATTTCTTTTGGCATAGAGCCTGAAGGTCCAATTTTAAAGTTATTACGTGAACGTTCAGTTTGTGCACCCCAGTATTTTTCTGCAGGTACTTGAACTTCACCCATTGTATCTTTTTCTATTCTGAATGACATGATAGTAAAGTTTTGTTTTTTTGTGTTCCAAAGTTACTGAATTATATATAGAATAGGAACTTGTAGCTGTGCATGAAAAACAACTTTAATGTCAAAAAATCGTATATTTATTTATATTTTTAATCGATTATTACAATTATATAATGAACATGCATAAGTTAAGTTATTTAATTTTGTCACTTTTAGTTAGTACGCTTATTTTTTCTTGTGTAGGAGATCGAAACAGCGATAATAATGTTGATGATTCCAGTGTTGATAACGAAGCGTCTTCACTCGATCAACCTGAAGATATCTCACTGCTGTTGTGGAACTACGATGCAAAGGGAGATAGTATGGTCAAAAATGATATTCCAGATGATTTGACGGTTAATTTTGTATTAGATGTACTCAATAAACGTTATGAAAAAATAGATTTAAATCTCGTAAGAACTTCTGCTGACACAGTATTTGTTAAGTTAGATGACGCCTCTTATTTGGGGCAGTTGGGATCCACAGGCAATTATGCTTTTATGGCTGAAGTTGTTTATTGTTTGACAGAGGTTCCTAATATAAACTCGGTGAATTTTGATTTTCCTGAATCAGATCATGCTGCGCCAGGACTTTATAATCGCAAAAATTTTGACAATAAAATAGTAGAATAGTTACATCCCTAGCCGCTTTTGCAAATGTTCTTCAATATGGTGGAATAATTGACTTGGTTTTAGTGTGCGCCAAGGTATTTCATTCAAGAAGCCTGCAAAATTAATATAATAATCAATGTTTTGTGACTGAAACTCTTCCAATACATGTTCGCGGAAATGCAAACCTGCAATCCAGCCATCTTCAATATCTTGAAACCATTCTTCGTAATAGGAGTCATCTGAGCTATGAAAGTTTAATATATTTTCACCAATAAGAATAAACTTCGTGATACCTTCGCTAATCATAACATCTATTAGTTCTCGTTTGAGTAACATAATATCATTGTAAATCGCATCGTTCCATTCGCCGATAAATTCTATTATGGCAAACTGTTTTTCGTAATCAACAAAAATTACCTTTAGGTAAAGCGTTTGTGAGCCAAAATCATCCCATTGCGGATGTAATAGGTAATTGTAAACTTGTTTATCAAATTCGAACTCATTATATATGGTTCCATAGAATGGTGATTTTTCATCTTCCGATGCGATATAATCGTGTCTCCAGTTGTAAAAAGGCTCTATTTCATGCATAATCTCAATTCTTCTTCAAAGATTATTAATTATTTGTTGATTATAAAGAAATTGGAATATAATTTGTTTTAATAAATATTTAAATATCCATTAAAATCATTGATTTAACTCTTATTTTTGCATACGCGTTTATTTCATGCAAAAAGGTACTGGACGGAATATCTTTGTAGCTGCGACATATGCTGCTACGCTAATATTGGGGCTTATTCTTGGGCAAAATTATGTTGCTCAGCAGAATAATAATCCAGGCGTATCTCTTGTGCCTATTGGTTTTTCTGATAATTCATATAAAATTCAACAAGTCTTAGATTTACTTTCTAGCTCGTATGTGGATAGTATAGATTTCGATTCACTTGAAAATGGTGCCATTAATCATATTATATCCCACTTGGATCCTTACTCTACTTATTTATTTCCTAATGAATCACAACGGCAGAATGAGGTCTTGGAAGGTACGTTTGAGGGGATAGGTTTGGATTTTTTCAATCTGAATGACACTTTATTGGTGGTAGGGGTAGTGCGTAATGGGCCTGCTGAAAAGTCGGGGTTGAAAGTTGGTGATCGCATAATCCGCATTGATACGACTTATGTTTCAGGTCGTAATGTAGGTCAAAAAGTAGTAGACAGGTTGATGCGTGGAAAAAAGGGTTCAGCAGTAAACCTATATGTAGATCGAGATAATGCACCGATGAGTCAGCTTTTCAAAGTAAAAAGAGATCAGATCAGTGTAAGTTCTATAGATGTATCTTATTTGGTTGAACCGCAGGTTGGTTATATCAAACTTCGACGATTCGGCTTAAAGACAGCAGACGAATTTAAGACAAGTATTAACACGTTGAAAAAACAAGGCGCTACTAATTTGATTTTAGATCTAAGGGATAATGGTGGTGGATATTTTCACATCGCATTGAAATTGGCAAGTGAATTTTTTGCTGATAAAAAGCTTCTCGTGTATACACAAGGTGCACATGAAACAAAAAAGGAATATTTTTCAGATGGATTAGGTTCTTTCTCTGATGGCAAATTAATTGTGCTAATGAATGAGTCTTCAGCTTCTGCCTCTGAAATTTTGGCTGGTGCATTGCAAGATTGGGATAGAGCAACTATAGTAGGGCAGCGTTCCTATGGAAAGGGAATTGTTCAAGAGCAATATGATTTTTTGGATGGTTCTCGGATCAATTTGAGTATATCACGATATTATACCCCTTTGGGACGATCAATACAACGTAAATATACTGCCAATTGGTCCAATATGGTAGATTATGTTACCATGTATAAGGGACTATGGGCGTTAGATACGACGTATACAAGTTCAGAAATATTCAAAACCTTAGCAGGTCGAAAATTACTTAGTGGGGGGGGGATTAATCCCGATGTGAAAATCGAAGTTGATTCTAACGCTTTGAGTTTGTTTTATCAAGATATATTGAAATCAAATTATCTTGAACAGTTTGTATACGAGCGGTTTACAAAGAAACTTCCTGCCTATTCGATTGAGAATTTTTTACAGGGATATCGATTGCCTCAACAGGAGTATGACGCTTTCATAGCATACTTAGGGACTAAAGGTTTGGTTGTAAATGATATTAAAAAGCGTAGTCTTCTTAAGTTAATTCAATCAGATATAGAGGCTATTGTAGGTAGGTACTACTTTGGTAGAGAAGCATACTTCAAAGTGAAAAATAGGTATGATAATTATGTAGATGTTGCTATAAAATTATTAAAGCCACAAGAATTAGAGAATGCTTCTTAATAATTTAAATCTGCCCAAATAGGGTAATGGTCAGATAACTTTTCTTTTAGAATACCGTAATCATTTATTTTTATCTTATGATCACATAGAATGTAATCTATTTGAAAAATAGGAAGAATGCCAAAATAAGTTACTCCCCATCCAAATCCCTTTTGTTGAAAAGCATTGTTCATGTTTTTACTTAAGATATTCACACTATACGACATAGGCGTGTCGTTAAAATCTCCCATCACTACATTCGGGTAGGGGCTTAGTGACATATGCTGCACCAATGTTTTAGCCTGGTTGCTTCTACTTGTGAATGCTTTTTTAAGCTTGCGACCGAGCATTTTTGTCTTTTCTTCATTACGTACTTGTTCAGTAGGCGATTTTTTGATGAAATCTCGATCTTCTGGTTGCAAGGCAAATGACCTTAAATGGACATTGTATATACGTAAGGTGTCTGTTTCCCGTTTGATATCTGCAAAAATAATACGGTTCACGCCAAAGGCATTTTCTTCTATTGTCCCATAATTAATGATAGGATACTTTGAAAAAATTGCTTGACCATAGCCTTCATAATCATTTTTTTCGAAGGGCTCAAAATAGTAATCTTCAAATTCACCTTCTGTCTTTAATAGCTTGGTGAATTGTTTAGACCCTCTTAAGCGGCTATAAAATTCTTGGAAACATATTACATCTGGATTTATAGTGCGTATGAATTCTATAGTCTCATCTCTGAATTTTTCTTTTTTATCATCATATCGTTGAAAAAGATGAACGTTGTAACTCATTACACGTATTGATGTGTCTGATTTTACCAGTATCTTATCGTTCTTATTTCTGAAATTGATGTGTTTATTCATTAATGACCATCCTGCTAGAATAGCTACAAGGCTCAATATGGTATTCCTCTTTTTTCTCATCAACCAATATAGGATGAACCCACAATTGATAAGAAGAATAGGTAAATAGGCTAGGCCAAAAAATGCAATAATCCAAAACTCACGAGGGTCAATAAACGAGGCTGAATAACTTAATAACAGCGCCACTACAGCCAATATATTGGCCATAAAAATTGTTTTACTGAAATAACCAAGTTTTTTCTTTCGTAAAATAGATTGGTTTGCCATTAATTTTCTTTTTTGCTCGCCCTAAAAAGTAATTCTTTTTCTTTTAAAGTTAGGCTTTCATAGCCTTTGAGTGAAATTTTATCTAATATTTGGTCAATTTCTTGTTGATTCGGATACCCCTGTTCTGATAACTTTTGATTTTCATAATTGTTCCTAATGACTTTCAGTTTGCGTTTTTTCTTAATAAAGAAATTGCTCCAATCTTTGCCTCGTTGTAATTGATGCATGAATAGCATACCTCCAAAAACAATGCATAAATAGGATAGGGCAGCAGCCTTATTTGTGCTTATCAAAAATGCAAATTGAAATCCTAGGTATACTGCTGCAATCCATTTTAACTTGATATTACCTAGTAAAAGTAGACGTATTTCATAATTAGGTACTAATACGACTAAACTGCTGATGATCGCAGCTAAACCAAAGGCTGTTGTGTGCCAATATAATGGCTGAGTACTAAGCAATGGTATAAATCCTAAGATCAAGAATAATATTGCACCTACAAATGTTCCGCCAATAAATAAGGAGTTAAATTGCCTTGTATGTAGTAAGTTTAGGAACAATTGTCCCATCCAATACAACCAAAGGCAGTCAAATAACAAATTCCAAAGACTTGTGTATATGAACGGATGTGTTAGTAATGACCACGGTTGACTCAAAAATTCTCGAAAACTAACCGGAAGTATACTTTCAGTATAAAATATAGTATATAAGTCAACGGAAGTTTTCTCCGAGAATGTTATAAGGTCAAAAATATGTAGTAGTATGAATAAGACTACTTGTCCGGTAATCACATAGGGGATTATAGACGTTGTTTTATAAGTGTCTCGAATAAAGGATGTTAAAACATTCTCTTTCATTTTCTTCTATTAATAATATCCTTTTTTGTAACCCCACATTTTAATCATTAAATAACCAAAAAGAGCGCCTCCTACGTGTGCTAAGTGTGCTACTGAGCCCCCGGAGTTGCTGAATCCTAGGTAAATTTCAATTAGAATATATGCCCCCACAAAGTATTTTGCTTTGATTGGAACAGGAATAAACATAAAGTACAATGGCATATTTGGATAGAAATAGGCAAAAGCCAATAATAAACCAAAGATAGCTCCTGAAGCACCTACCATAGGAGTCGCATAGATTGATCCTAAAGTTTGTAATTGGCTGCTGTTGAGAGGTAAAGATGATGAAATGCGATTAGCTGTCATATCCAAATTGATAAAATCAGCAGCAAACGGAGAACCTACAATTCTGTATACTTCGATAGCTTGGACACCATATTGGAGTACTAGTGCACCTAATGCGGTAATGATATAGTATTGTAAAAATCTTTTAGATCCGAACATTTGCTCTATAACTGGACCAAACATTACTAAAGCAAACATATTAAAAAAGATATGGGTGATACTAATATTACCTGTATTGGTATAATTACCATGCATAAACATGTAGGTAATAGGTTGCCATATTTTAAAGAATGGTGAATCTGGATAATAAACCCCCAATATTCTATCAGCACTTGGGAATACAAGAGTTCCTATAAAACATATGATATTTATGATCAATATGTTTTTAACTACAGGCGATAGATTTCCTAAAATATTATTCATTGAAATTTTAAACTTAAATTTTGTCAAACTTTTCCATTAATTCAGCTAACGTTAGCGTAATAATTGTCGGTTTACCATGTACTGAAAGACTTGGACTCTCACATGCAAATAACTTATCAATTAATTCTTCAATAGCGTCATTGTTCAATGGTGTACCTTCTTTTATTGCCGCACTTTTGGCTAAAGATTTTGCAAGATTATCTCTTTTATCAACTTTTAAGTCAGTGCGATTATGCTTATAGTCTTCCAACAGTTGTTCAATAATCTGTTTCTCGTTTATATTATTGCCTAAATCAGCTGGAATCCCATCTACAATATAAGTAGTTTTTCCGAAAGGTCTCAATTGAAACCCTAAAGTTTGTATTTCTGGAAGAATCTCGTGTATTAATTCGAAATCAGATGGTGATAAATCGATGGTTGTAGGGAACAAACTTTGCTGACTACTACCTTGATTATTTGTTAATTGCTCTTTGTACTGTTCGAACAAAATACGTTCGTGCGCAGCCTGTTGATCAATCAACATAATGCCAGAATGAATTTGAGATACAATATATCTATTGTGAATCTGAAAGAAGCTTTTCTTAGATTCAGCTTTTGGAATGATGATCTCAGAAATTTCGGAATTGTCCTCTTCAATATCCAATAATGGTAATTGTGTTGGCGACTGATCTTCTGTAATTTGGTATAAGCTATCCCAATTTTTGGGAGTAGCCTCTCTTTCAAAACGAGAAGAATAGTCTGTTGATCTTGATCCATTCGAAGGCCTCAAAGTTCCTATTTCACTTTCAAAAGGATTAAAGTTTGGATTGAATTGGATAGTTGGAGCTTGAATTTCATCCAAAGGTTTGGTCGAAATCATATTGCTAAAACTCGTCTCTTGATCAAAATCTAAAGAAGGTGTAATGTTGTATCTACCTAAAGATCTTTTAACTGCAGAACGTATGATCGCATAGATAGCTTTGTCATCCTCATATTTGATTTCCGTCTTAGTCGGGTGGACATTGATGTCAATCTTGGAGGGGTCAATATCAATGAAAAGTACATACATGGGGAATGTCTCTGCTGGAAGAATTTCTTCGTAGGCATTCATTACCGCATGATTCAGATATGGATCTCGTATAAAACGTTTATTAACAAAGAAAAACTGTTCACCACGGGTTTTTTTTGCAAATTCTGGTTTTCCAATAAAACCATTAAGATTGATAATAGTAGTATCTTCTTCTACAGGAACTAATTTTTGATTATAATTATTTCCAAAAAGATGAACTATACGTTGCTTTAGTGTCCCTGGAGTTAAATGGAAGAGCTCATTATTGTCACTGTGTAGACTAAAGAATATTTCGGGATGAGCTAAAGATATGCGTTGAAATTCATCTATAATGTGACGCATTTCGACGGAGTTACTTTTTAAAAAGTTGCGACGAGCAGGTATATTATAAAATAAATTTTTCACGGAGATACTCGTGCCTGATGAAAGTGCTTCGGGAAATTGATTTACGACTTTCGACCCTTCTATTTGGACTACATTTCCTAATTCATCCTCAATACGACGAGTTTTAAGTTCTACTTGAGCAATGGCCGCAATGGATGCCATGGCTTCACCACGAAAGCCCATCGATCGAATGGCAAATAAATCTTCAGCTTTACGGATTTTGCTGGTAGCATGACGTTCAAAACAGAGACGTGCATCTGTTACACTCATACCACAGCCATTATCAATGACTTGAATCAATGATTTACCGGCATCTTTTACGATAAGTTTTATACGATCTGCACCAGCATCAATAGCATTTTCTATCAATTCTTTGACTGCTGAAGCAGGTCTTTGTACCACTTCACCTGCAGCAATTTGATTGGCTACTGCATCGGGAAGCAATTGAATTATATCCGACATACGTTACAAAGTTACGAAAAAAACTATGGCTAACGATTGTCGATAGAGATATAATACGCACAAAAAAAGGTAGCAAATGCTACCTTTTTTTGTGCGTATTATATTATAAAATCTTATAAGGTGATTTGACGCTTGATGCTTTCTTCAAGTGAAATAATAGTTTCAGTGCGTTGTATACCTTTTAGACCTTGTATATCTTCGTTTAACACCTTGCGAAGGTGAGCTGTATCACGACAGATGATTTTGGCAAACATAGAATATTGACCAGTACAATAGTGTAATTCCACTACTTCTTTGATGTTTTTCAATTGCGCAACTGCATCAGAATATTGCGAACCTTTTTCTAAATAAATTCCCAAGAAAGCCGTAATATCAAACCCAACTTTTTGTGGGTTGATGATTAAGTTTGAACCGTGAATAATTCCTAGCTCTTCCATTTTTTTCATGCGAACATGGATAGTTCCACCTGATACAATCAGTTTTTTCGCAATTTCAGTGTATGGAATCGATGCATCTTCCATTAGGATAGAAAGGATCTGTACATCAAGATTGTCTAAATCGTAGTTAGAATAATTTTTTTCCATAAATGTAATTTTGTCCAACAACCGTGACCACTATCACGATAATTGAGATTTTTTGTTTTAGGGCAAAAGCCCTGGTTTATAGATTTATAATTAGACAAATATTCGCAAATTATAAATAGCAATTTGCAATGCAAATATATCTATTAAAAATCTAATCTCTTTGAATCTTTTGCAAAAATAATAACAAAATTTGATATTTTATTTGGTTTTTTTGAAAGGATTCAAATTAAAATTAACATATTTATATATTATCACAACGTTTGACGTTTGTTATCTTTATAGATATATTAATGAACTAATTGAGGGAGGTATTATGGAAATAGAGGATGTAATCATTTCGCGCAAAAAACCAATCTATCCTGTAGGGCAGGGATTAGCTAAATATTTGAAGCTTTATCAGCGTGATGCAAAATTACCGATATCATATTTTGATTTACTGAATTTTCAAGAAACGGTTCCCGTAATGGATAAATTTGGAAATGATACGTATTGGGAAACCCCATTGTATCCGCAGTATGTTCAAGATCAACTGTATGATGGACTAAAGATTATATATGCCAAGTTAAAAGCTTCAGGCAATACCCGTATCGTGCAGCATAAGATTATTGATCGAATAGAATATTGTGCATTTGGGAATACGAGACCTTTTCGAATTCGTATTATCAATCGTCTGAATGATGTTTATGATTATTTTTACATTAAACAAGCAGATGCTTCCCGTATTTATGGGTTGGAGCTAGAAGAGATTTTATCGCCTAATCAAGTGAATTATTTATATGATTTTGAAACTCTTGTAGAGGAACATATTGTTGGAATCCCTGGTGATGTATTTAGTAAGACAAGAATAAATCATGTCGATTACAATCAAACGCGTATTGCGAAGGAGTTTGTGAAATTCAATGAGCGATGTACTATTGCTTTGCTTGGGGACATGCGTGCTTATAACTTTGTGATGCAAATAACTCCCGATTTTGATGATTTTCAATTTCGCATTCGTGCTATAGATTTTGATCAGCAATTTTATGAGGGAAATGCAAAAGTATATATGCCACAATTCTTTAAAGAATGTTATCCCTACGTGAAATTATGCATCGAGCATTTGACAGACAAGACCGTGCTGCAATATCAACAGGAAGAGCGTTCGTCTATAGTGCACCGTGTGCGTAGTGAGCGCCATCGGATTAAAGATCTTCGTGATGCATCTATAGGCCAGGAATTGTCTACAGTAGAGAATATTTGGAAGCTTAAAGAGGGGTATGCGAAGCTCTATAATAATGATCAATATTATCGATGCAAGACAATGACAGATATTGTAGAGTTAAATGTTAAGAATGTAATAAGATCAGTTCAGATCTAGCGTATTCGGTTTTCGTTATCTTTTACAAATGCAGACCAGCCCGAATAGTTTTTTGAACCAGTACTTGCATTTTGTTGGAATGAGTGGCAGACAGCTACAGCAAGCCCATCAGTAGCATCTAGGAATTCTGGAGTTTCTTTAAAACCAAGTAGTGTTTGAAGCATAGCTGCTACTTGCTCTTTACTGGCGTTACCATTTCCTGTAACAGATTGTTTGATTTTCCGCGGTGAATATTCAAATATTGGAATATCTCGACTCAATGCTGCGGCCATTGCCACGCCCTGTGCACGCCCTAATTTCAGCATTACTTGGATGTTTTTCCCATAAAATGGTGCTTCCAATGCGACGCAGTCAGGGTTATATTCCTCTATCAGTGCGAGCACTTTTTTAAAAATACGTTGCAACTTTAAGCCATGATCGTCTAGATGTCCCATTTTTACTACACCAAGAGTTTGTAGTGAAATCTTTTTACCTGTTTCTTTCACCACACCATACCCTAAGATTACAGTACCAGGATCTATACCGAGAATTACACGTTCTTTGGCTTTTTGTTTTAACATAGCACAAAAGTACACTATTGAAAAGGTTTTTACCAATTCCAATTGTTTTACATAAAATAATTGTTAAAATTGTGCGACCAGAAGGAAAATGCTATCTAAAACGCAAAAAAAATATTTCAATTATACTATCAAATTGACGATTGTCGGTTTGGCATTTTGGTTTGTTTATTCAAAAGTTAATAATCAAAAAAATCTTTTTGAATTCAAGTCATTGATCAAAGACATAGATACCTCTGCTATTTACTGGACTATAGCAATAGTAGTTTTTATGATGTTTATGAATTGGTTTTTTGAGATTGTTAAGTGGCGTTTT
This sequence comes from Sphingobacterium bovistauri, assembly GCF_020295405.1. Classification (GTDB taxonomy): domain Bacteria; phylum Bacteroidota; class Bacteroidia; order Sphingobacteriales; family Sphingobacteriaceae; genus Sphingobacterium; species Sphingobacterium bovistauri. The sequence continues at coordinate 58,255 of NZ_JADEYP010000011.1, read as the reverse complement.
CTAGTGAAGGGCGTGGAGGAAATTAGTTTTTGGAAAGCTACACAGTCGGTCTTTTGTGGATTGACCTGGGCAATATTTACACCAAATCGTATTGGCGAGTATGGAGGGCGAATTATGCTTCTTAAGCCAGAGAATAGAGCTAGAGGAGCTGTGTTAATGGGGGTAGGTTTATTTGCACAGCTGGTATTGACCAGTGTTTTTGGAGCGTTGGGTATTGCTTGGTTTGTCGCTGAGTACGTTGAAGTGCCTTTTGGAGTGAATCTTGGTATATGGGTGATAGGAGTTATTTATGGCTTATCTTTTATTTTATTATACTTTAACGTCCAATGGATAGACTATTTGGTGAGCAAAATTCAATTCTTGAAGAAGATTCAACCATTTTTTGATGTATTGCGTAATGTCACTCTTTCGCAACTGCGAAAAGTTTTACTTCTTTCTTTGATACGATTCATCATTTTCACTTCCCAATATATTATCCTGATGTTCGTTATCCTGCCTGAAATAGCATTATTGCCGATGGTAATGATGATTTTTATACTGTTTTTTGTGCAATCTGCTTTACCAACCTTAGATATATTTGATTTTAGTGTGCGTAGCTTTGTTGCAAGCAATTTGTATGCTTATGTCACGACTCAAGATATTGCCGTAATGGCGATAGTGTCTTTCATTTGGTTCATTAACCTGATACTTCCGGCTATTATTGGTGCCTTTTTTGTTTTAAATGTAAACTATTTTAAAGATAGCGATGCTTAATATTTGTTTGATTGTTTTTGCTTTAATGTATGCCGCCATCGTTATTTATTTACGTAATGGATGGTCTTCTATTCCATTTTTCAAATCTGAAAATATCTCTGCGAAAAAAGTTTCTGTGCTGATTGCAGCAAGGAATGAAGAAGAAAATATAGAGACAACGATTCGGGCTATTTTGAATCAAAACTATCCTTCTTCTCAATTAGAATTAATTATTGTGGACGATCACTCTACAGATAAAACTGCTCAAATAGTATCATCCTATGCTGACAGAGGTGTGAAATTACTACAATTGCAAATAGGAGATAAGCTTAATTCTTATAAAAAATATGCGATTTCCAAAGCCGTTGAAATGGCTTCTGGAGAAATTATTGTGACTACGGATGCAGACTGTCGTATGGGGCGTAATTGGTTAAAAACAATTCTCAACTATTTTGATGAAAACGGCAGTTATATGGTGTCGTCTCCTGTATCTTATTCGGAGGAGAAATCATGGTTTGAGGAGTTACAGACGCTTGAATTTTTGTATTTGATAGGCTTAGGAGCTGCCGGTATTGGCAACGGTAAACCTACAACCTGCAATGGAGCTAATCTAGCATACAGAAGAGATGTTTTTTTTGAGATGGGAGGTTTTAAAGGTATTGACAATTTGGCTTCTGGTGATGATGAGCTTTTTCTACACAAAGTAGCAGAGAAATATGCTGATAAAATTGGATTTTGTAAGTCAAGAGAAGCAATCGTGTATACAGATGCAAAGCCAAATTTAGCTTCATTTATAAGTCAGCGTAAACGTTGGGCATCAAAAAGTACAAAATACAAAGATAAAAAGGTAATTGTGTTGGGTGTATGTATTTGGCTGTTTAATCTAGCTTTGATTAGTTCGATTATCACCTTTTTGATGTTACTGCCTAATTTTAATTGGGTTCTTTTGACTGCCTTGGGACTGAAGGTTGTGGTTGAATTTTTATTTATGGTCCCAGTTCTATCTTTTGCTAGGCGAATGGAATTAATTAAATATTTACCTCTATTATCACTCGTTCATCCTGTATATCTAGTCTATATTGGATTGGCCGGAAATATAGGTAAATATGATTGGAAAGGTCGACAGGTAAATTAGCCCTCTACCTTAGCTCTAACTGTATCTTCAGCTAATTTTACAATCTCTTCAATGGAAAGCCCTTCTGTCGCCAAAGGTTCTAAAATCTCCCATTTTAATGGGGTTAGCGGTCTTAGGGGGAAGGAGCCGTATTTTACCATTTCATATGAACCGGTTATTGCTACAGGGACGATTAATGCATTGGGGTTCTTCTTTATTAATGTAGCAATTCCACCGATATTGAATTGTTTCATTTTTCCTGTCCTCGTACGTGTTCCCTCTGGAAATATAAAAGCAGACCAGTTTTTTGACTTCATATTGTTAGCTAATTTTAAGATTTCAGCTATACTCTGTTTTGGATCTTTACGGTCAATGTTGGCAGCGCCACCATGTTTTAAGTTGAATGAAATACTTGGAATTCCAGCTGTAGCTAATTCAATTTTTGATATGAACTTTCCATGAAAACGACGTAAAAAATAGATCATTGCTGGAATGTCAAATGTACTTTGATGATTGGCAACAAATATGATTGCGGTGTTTAAAGGTAAATTCTTGTTGTCTTTAAATGTAACTGAGTTAAGCAATAGGTAATTGCAATGTGTCAAAAAAAAGTTGAGTATCTCGACACTTTTTTTATGTGCTGAATAGCCACCTATTTTTAGTGAAAACCATTGTATAGGATGGAATATGATTAACAATAAAGCAAAGGCTAAATAAAATATAGGGGTAAGAACAAATCCTAAAATTTTTCTCATGTTTTCGAATTAATTAAAATTTAGCAAATATAAACATAACCATTTGAGTACCGAAAAATCATTCTTGATATATATTTATATTTATTATAATTATTGAAAGAATACAGTAAAATCAGGTTGTAGGTGTATTGCCCAAAGTTGGGAAGATAAGCTTAATTTCTCCAAATTGGAATTTGAAATATGTGATGGAGAAGTTTTAGGAAAATAGGTGCTTTAGTAGAGCAAAAGTTTATTTTGATGTTTTTCTTGAGGTCAGGGAGCTTAGGGGGGAGATTTAGTAAGGTAACGTTATCCAACTCTAGGAAGTAAGCTGGATGATCTATTAATTAAAGTTAATCAATTGCGATATGAAAAATAATATTTATAAAGAAAGTCAAAGCTTTTGGACATGGTGGTTAGTAGCTATAATTCTAATCGTATCATTTTATGTGGTGAAACCAATTTTGGAATCTAATTGGAAGGTAGATAGTTCTAGCTATGTTGGATTAGGAATTTTTCTAGTAGTAATAATAGGTTTTGTATTGATGAGATTACATACTACTATTGATGGAACTGGCATTACTATTCGATTCTTACCTTTTGTAAGTCGTAAACAGTGGAAATGGGATGATATTGAGGAGATATATGTCACGCAATATTCTATTTCGGATTATGGAGGTTGGGGATATCGGATAGGTAAAAATGGTGTTGCTTACAATACCAAAGGTAAATATGGCATACAACTCAAACTCGTCAATGGGGATCGTGTCATGATTGGTACGCAGCATCCTAAAGAAATAGAAAAAAGAATTGATGAATATAAAAAGCCAACGAATAAAGATAATGACAAATCCGTTCGAGATATGCACTGAAATTAAATTATTAGTTGTAGAAATTCTATTTATAGCTGTATTTGTTTTTTTTATATTATTTAGATAGATAGTATAAATTGTAGGGATCGTTGAGTTATAAATTTTGAATTAGGCGCTTGAAGCAGGTCTGCAACTTAATATAAAAAGATTCGTTTAATGATATTTGGAATATTGTACTGTGTCTGATGATTTATTTTTTTATTTGATTGTTGTCGGAATGAAAATTGCAATAAATAATAAGCGTAAAATTAATTCTGCAGTAGTTGTGCTTTTAGTGAGACTTTGGCGTACTTTTTACAATTTTTAAATCGATTTTAGTAATGAAATATATTGTTATTACATTCTTCTTGATTCTACAATCTTGTGTTGGCTATACACAAGATTTGGTCGGAACATGGTCTGGAAAGTTAGATTTTGGAGTTCAGAAGCTTTCTTTTGTGCTGCATTTATCACAAGAGAATGGCGTGTGGTCTGCTAAAGCAGATAGTCCTGATCAAAACGCTTTCGGTATTCCATTCAAAATGGAAGTAAAAAATGATTCAATCTTTTTAGATAATCCAAGTGGCATAAAAGTACGTTTGAAAACAAATGAACCAAATACTTTAAGCGGAACGTTTTCCCAGAATGGTGTTTCTATACCTCTAGTTTTGGAGAGAGGGAAACAGGTCTCAACGCCAAAAATTAGCACGAAGTTTCAGACACCTAAATCTCCATATCCTTACGATACGTTAAATGTTGAGTTTCTTAATACATTTTCTAACATCAAGTTAGCTGGGACAATAACACAACCTAAGGGTAAAGGTAAGTTTCCTGCTGTTATTTTGATCTCGGGCTCTGGTCCTCAGGATCGTGACGAAACACTATTTGGACATAAGCCATTTAAGGTAATAGCTGATTATTTGACTCGAAATGGTGTGGTTGTATTGCGGTATGATGATAGAGGGGTTGGCAAAAGTGAAGGGGCATTTGCAACTGCTACTATTGATGATTTCAGCAAAGATGCAATTGTTGCATTCAATTATTTGAAGAAGCAAAAAAACATTGATATTAATAAAGTTGGAATTATTGGTCATAGTGAAGGAGGGCTGATAGCGAATTTGTTAGCTGGTCAAGGGCTTCCCAACCTTTCTTTTATAATAACACTGGCAGCACCAACAGTTCCAATTCGGGATTTGATGATTGAGCAATTGTATAGTGTAGGCAAATCAGAAGGAATGTCCGATTTTCAGTTAGCAATGGCACGGGAAATTAATGTAAAGAATTTTGATGCGGTAAAAAGTAATCTTAATACAAATGAGGCGTATGAACTGCTCAAAAAAAATATGAATATATTAGAGGAGTCTAACAAGAATGCTGTCCTTCGTAAGGAGATGTTGATGTTGTTGACACCTGCATACCGGTATTTTGTTCGTATAGACCCACAGCCATTTATTAAGAATATATACATACCAGTATTTGGCGCCTTTGGGTCTTTGGATGTACAAGTCCCATCAACAATGAATCTAAAGGGGTATCATGATAATTTGCCTAAAAATTCTAAATCAGTCTTTAAGGAATATGATGGTATGAATCATCTCTTTCAGAAAGCAAATACTGGAAGAGTTGCAGAATATGGTCAAATCGATGAAACAATAAATCCACAGGTACTAACAGATATTGTGGAATGGATAAGAAATTTGTAATAATAAAGCATAATTGGAAGATTAGGCTTTGTTACTAAGGAGTAGTATTTGATACGGGTAATACTTTTCCATTATAATATTTACTACCATTTTGAGCAAATTCTGACACGTAGCGGCCCATTTCAAAAGCTAATGTGCCAGCTTCTAGTCCTGGAAATGCCTCTTCAAACATTTCTGTTTGTGAAGAGCCTAGCGCTAGACAGTTCACTTTTATATTTTTGTCTTTAAATTCTTCTGCTAAACATTCTGTCAAGACTGCTAAGGCCCCTTTACTAGCAGAATAGGCACTCAAACCAGCAAATTTTACAGAACCTTGAAAGCCACCCATACTGCTGATATTTACGATATGACCGCCTTCAGTCATTAGAGGAGCAATATATTTGATCATATTCACATGTCCTAAAACATTAGTTTGGAGCATATATCCAAATTCTTCTGCCGAGGTATCTAAAAAGGATTTGTTTATTAATGCACCAGCATTGTTAATCAGTATATCAACTTTATCAAATTTGGATTTGATAAATGGAATGAGTGAGTCAACATAGTTGTCGTATACTATATCAAATTGAGCAGGGTATAATTTCCCCCCATCAAAATTTAAATCAGAAGCAATTTCGTGAAGTCGACGTAATTTATCTGCAGAACGTGCTAAGGCAATAACATTATTGTTTTTGTTTGCTGTCAAATCTAATACAGTTTCAAAGCCTATTCCACTACTAGCACCCGTTATTATAATATTTGCCATGATGATTAATTTTCTTCGTTTTTTTCTGTTACTATTTCTTGCTCTACTTCTGCAGCTGAAGGTAATTTTTTTGCCCCTAATCTTTCAGGTCTAAATATGTAGTAGATGCCTGATGTAGCCATCAAGAGTGATATGATGTAAAAAAATAAACTCAATAATACGGCAGTATGTTCATTGATTTGAAGATAAGTAGCTCCGTAGAGCATGACCAATTCTCTCAAGCCAACACCCCCACCAATTGATGGTACAATAGACACTAATGATGATACCAAGAAAATTAATAGGTAAGGGGAGAATTTTTCTTGAAAATTCAAAGAATACAATATAAGGATAGCAGCTATCACCTGAAAACCTTGTACACCTACAGCTTTTATATGTGTAGAGATGAATTTCTTTGCAAAATCTTTAAAAAATGTATGTAGTACAAAGTAATAGCTAATAGTTCCGACTATTGCTGCTGATATGGTTATATAATTAGGAATAGCCAATCTCGGCATGAAAATTACTAATGCACAAATGATGATGCCTAATGCCCAGAGACCACTTAAACGATCAAAAAAAACGGCACTAAGGACTTTTCTACCTTTGATTTGATGTTCTTTCTTTAAAAAATATACTTTATAACCGTCACCGCCAATTCCTCCTGGTAAAAAGAAGTTGTAAAGAAGCCCTAATTGATATAATCTGAAATTATATCGTTCAGTAAGGGATAATTTGATGGCTTTGAAGAAGGAGTTAAGACGCGAAGAGGCAATTAATTGGGATATCGCATAGCTGCAAAACGCTAAAAATAGAAATCCCCAATTACAGTTGACTAAAGCAGTTTGTAATTCTTGGAAATCAATTTTACGGGTGACCCAAAACAAAGCTCCAAATGTGACAATGACTTTGAAGATGTTTTTAGTTATCTCTAGGGCTTTGTTTTTCTTCATCCTTATGGTATGCAATGATTGCAAAAGTAAGCATTCTTTACAATATTGATTCTTTGTAATAATAAAATTGCTTGTGGTATGATTTTTGGATGACAAGGCAGATTAGGTATAGTAGATAAGTATATCTTTGTATCACTAATGTTCAATTAAGAAATAAACAATAATAGTTATGCGTAAACATATTCTTTCATTATTATCACTATTTACAGTGATTGCTCTATTGTCAAGTTGCGGTGCACAACGCAAAGATGGTGGATCTAGTGCTAGTGCATCAAGTTCAGTTTCTACTTCAGGCCCTTCAGCCTCACAATGGCGTAATGGTGTCAAAGGATCTTGGGTGTTAAATTCTGTTACTCGTCAAGATATTCCACAGGCATATACCATTAAAAATATTTTTGATGAGGCTCCTGTTGATTGTTTCATTGGTAGTGTTTGGAATTTACCTACAGGAAATTACAGAGGCAGTATTACATTCAATGCAGCAGGTACGTTGTGTGCAAATGGCGCAGTAAGAACTATAGTATGGTCAATTTTTAACCCTAAAGATGGCGGAGAACCTGAGTTTCAATTCAAAAAGATATATGCTGGAGATAAAGCTACAAATGTAACTACAGGATATCGTTTGGGGCTTTCATACGCTGATGGTGAAACATTAACAATGAAAATGCCAGTAGATTTGGATAATGGAACTAGAGGGCATTTGATTTTGAATTTTACTAAACAAGTAAATTAATAACATAAAAAAACTCCGGTGTAAATCGGAGTTTTTTTATGTTATTTAGTTTTTTCTAATGCTTGTATAATATCCCCAATGATATCTTCTTTGTCTTCCAATCCAACTGAAAGGCGAATAGTCCCAGGATGAATACCTAAATTTATTCTTTCTTCCTCAGTTAATTTAGCATGCGTAGTTGTTGCCGGATGTGTTGCGATAGTTCTAGAGTCTCCTAAATTCGATGTGTAACGAATCATTTCTAATTCATCGATAAATTGAAAAGCTCTCTCTTTCCCACCTTTTACTTCAAAAGTTACAATACCTCCACCTGCTTTCATTTGTTTTTTAGCCAATTCATATTGTGGATGTGACGGAAGGAATGGATATTTTACATCCTTGATTTCTGAATGCTGTTCTAATGTTTCGGCTAATGCATAAGCATTTGAACAATGTCTATCCATTCGCAAACCTAGCGTTTCCAAGCTTTTGGATAATACCCATGCATTGAAGGGCGACATCGCAGGTCCAGTATGACGAATGAAAAACATTAACTTGTTTATTAATTCTTTTGAGCCAACGATTACGCCGCCAAGTACGCGACCTTGTCCATCCATGTATTTCGTAGCCGAATGAATGGAGAGATCAAATCCAAAATGTAATGGCTTTTGTAGATAAGGTGTAGCGAAGCAATTGTCAATAGAGAAAATTACATTAGGATATTTCTTTTTAAGGGCACCTAATTTTTCCAAATCATACAATTCCAATCCAGGGTTTGATGGTGATTCTAAGAATACAATTTTAGTATTGGGTTGAATAGCTTTTTCCCATTCATCAATGTTTGCCGTGTCAACATAAGAGTATGTAACGCCCCATTTAGGGAATTGTTGTGTCAATAATTGATGTGTTGACCCAAATATTGCGCGACTTGACACGATGTGATCACCAGCTTCGATAAATGCGGCGAAAGATGCGAAAACAGCAGCCATACCTGAAGCAAAAGCTAATCCTGCTTCAGCATTTTCAAGTGCGCAAACACGGTTGATAAATTCAGAAGTGTTTGGATTAGCGTAGCGAGAATATACCATTCCTTCTTCCTCTTCTGCAAAAATAGCTCTCCCTTGTTCTGCACTATCAAAAATAAAACTTGAAGTTAAATATAATGGAACAGAATGCTCTCGAGTAGCTGAACGTGGTGCTTGTTCACGTATTATTCTGGATTGATCTTTTTTCATAATGGTGGTAAAGTTAATAAATTGTTGTTTTAATCTCTATCAATACAGTCGTGATTTTTTAATTTATTTATCGTCTTATATACTAGGATGTTTAGAGTGTGTAAATCGATTGGGGTTTCATTCAAAATGTAACTTTTTTATTGTTTTTTTGTTTAAATATTTATAATATCTTCTTTCTAAGATAATTTAGTTTAATTTTTTGATAAAATAGTTTATCTAAATTTTAACAAATGATTGTATTTTGCTGTACGATCAAAATATTACCATGTTATTTGGTAATGTATTAATAATTATAATCCTTGAAATTAGCATGAAGACTTCTTTATTTTTATTAGCAAACTGTTTTTTGGTGTCCCAATTGAGTGCACAACAAGCTCCTAAACCTTACGGTGCATTGCCTACAGAGCGTCAGTTGAAATGGCATGAAATGGAAACCTATTGTTTGATTCACTATACACCTACGACATTTCAAGATAAAGAATGGGGATATGGAGATGCTGATCCAAAAATATTTAATCCTTCGAAATTTGATGCAGAACAAATTGCTCAAGCAGCAGCTTCTGCAGGCTTCAAGGGATTGATTAGTGTGGCAAAGCACCACGATGGGTTCTGTTTGTGGCCAACGAAAACAACGACTTATAGCGTAAGTAATTCACCTTGGATGAATGGAAAGGGAGATATGGTAAAGGCATTCATGGAGGCGAGTCATAAATTTGGGATGGCCTTTGGAACCTATCTTTCTGCATGGGATAGGAATGATTTGAGATATGGAACACCAGCTTACACAGAAGCTTATCGTGAACAGCTGTCTGAATTAATGAGTAATTATGGTACACTATTTACATCATGGCATGATGGAGCCAATGGAGGAGATGGGTATTATGGTGGAAAAAATGAGAAAAGAACTATAGATCCTGTAACATATTATGAGTGGGAAGAGAAAACATGGCCTATAATTCGCCGTCTACAGCCTATGGCATCTATATTTTCGGATGTAGGACCAGATATGCGATGGGCAGGAAATGAACATGGTCACGCTGCTGAAACTTCTTGGGCTACAATCACACCTATTGGTAGAAATGGTCAAAAGCCTATGCCAGGAGCAAGTACAGACGCTTCAAATCTTCCAACAGGTACACGTGATGGAAAATTATGGATTCCTGCTGAATGCGATGTGCCACAGCGTCCGGGGTGGTTTTATCATAAAAATCAGGATAGTAAGGTGAAGACCCCAAATGAATTATTTGATATTTATATGAAATCTGTGGGGCGTGGAGCAAATCTGAATTTAGGTTTAGCACCGATGCCCGAAGGAATTTTGCATCCGAATGATGTAAAATCATTGCAAAAATTTGGAGAGAAGCTTGAAAAGACATTTGAAACAAATCTTACGAGTGGCGCGAAGGCAACATCAAAACATTTGCGTGGAAAAAGTAAGGAATTCGCTTTGAAAAATATTTTTGATAAGGATCGATATAGCTATTATGCACCAAAGGATGCGGTTTTAAATCCAGAAATAGAAATTGCGTTAAGTGGTGAAAAGGAGTTTGATATCATTCGTCTTCGTGAGAATATAAAATTGGGTCAACGTTTGGATTCAGTTGTTGTGGATCAATGGAAAGAAGGTAAATGGGAGAAGATCGCTTCGGCGACAAGTATAGGTGCAAATAGATTGATTAAATTGCAATCACCAATAAAGGCTTCTAAATTGAGGGTGAAATTATATGCTCCTGTTGCCCCAACATTGAGTGATTTTTCTTTATTCAAAGAGTACAGTGAACCCTTCAGTTATGATATTACTTCGTCCGTAGAAAGTAAGTCTCGTATAGCCTATCAGGTGATAAGTAAAGACGTAAAGTTTAATCAAGGTATCGAAGATCTGTCGTACGTTTCTTCGAATGAGATCGTGTTTAAACTAGATAGTCCAATTAAATCTTTAGGATACCAACCAAGACAGGATGGGGTACGAGAAGGGATTGTTCAGCACTATGAAATTATGGCTAGTGAGGATGGAAAAAAATGGATAAAAATTAAAGGTGGTGAATTCTCCAATGTCTTGTCCAATCCTATAGAACAAATGTTGGATTTTGAGAAAACCTTTGATTCAAAATATTTGAAATTTGTAGCAACAGGGATGAAATCAGGATTTAGCTTTAAAAGCTTTTCATTTTACAAATAACTAAATCGACCTAATGAAAAACATATTCTCTCTTATTCTCTGTTTGTTATTTATGAGTCTTCAGGCTCAAGATTTGAAGTTATTGTACGATAAACCAGCTGCACTTTGGGAAGAGACTCTTCCTCTTGGTAATGGTTGGATAGGGATGATGCCAAATGGAGGTATTCAGGAAGAAAATATTGTGTTGAATGAGATATCAATGTGGTCTGGTAGTTACCAAGATGCAAACAATTATGAATCCTATAAGCAGTTTAGTACAATTCAACAGCTTTTATTTCAAGGGAAAAATGACGAAGCAGAAAAATTAGTTAATCAGAATTTTGTATGCGTTGGGGCTGGTTCAGGACATGGTAATGGAGCAAAGGTTCCTTATGGATGTTTTCAAAATTTGGGTTACTTAAATATAAATTTTTTAAATTCTAAAAAGGGGACCGGGTATCACAGAGAATTGGATTTGAATTCGGGAATAGCAAAAACACATTATTCCTTAGGAGATACTTTATATACACGCGAATATTTTGTTTCACAAGATAAAAATTTGGGTGCGGTTAAATTATCCGCGAATAAGAAAAAGTCTATTAGTGTGGCACTGCATTTTTATCGTGATGAGAATGTAAAATCTCATATTGTTGATGGAAATACAATTCTAATTGAAGGAATTTTACCCAATGGAATTGGAGGTGATGGGTTAAGTTATGCGAGTAAATTTCTGGTGGTCAATAAAGGAGGTACTATTAGTAATTATGATAATCAAATCATTGTTAAAGACGCAGATCAATTAATCATTTATTATGCTGCAACTACAGATTATTATGATCACAATCCTACAGATTATGTGAACAATATTTTAGCTTCAAAGCTGAATTATGAAAAGCTAAAAACTAAGCATATTCGTGCATATAAACAGGTGTTTGATAGAGTAAATCTGAATATAAAGGATAATGAATCCAAAAGTCATCTTCCTACAGATCAGCGATTGGCTAACTTTTTTAAAAATCCTGCTCAAGACAATGGATTAGCAGTATTGTATTATCAGTTTGGACGCTATTTGACTATATCGAGTACTGCACGTAATTCTGATAAGGCTTTACCGCCAAATTTACAAGGATTGTGGGCACATCAGATTCAAACACCTTGGAATGGAGATTATCATCTTAATGTTAATGCTCAAATGAACCACTGGGGTGTAGAAACGGGCAATCTTTCTGAATACCATAGACCTTTTATTAATTTAATAAAACGTATTTCGGATGAGGGGAAAAAAACGGCGAAGGCATATTACAATGCTCCAGGCTGGGTAGTTTACATGATGACCAATATTTGGGGATATACTGCACCTGGTGAGCATGCGTCCTGGGGTGCAAGTACAGCTTCAGGATGGCTGTGTAACCATCTTTGGGAACATTACCAGTTTACAGAAGATAAGGAATACCTGCGTCAAGTATTTCCTATTTTAAAAGGAGCTGCAGAGTTTTACAAACACACCAATGTTTTTGATCCTAAAACTAGACAATATGTTACTTCACCATCAGTTTCTCCCGAAAATGCTTTTCGGTTATCTAATGGAAAAGCAGCTTCTGTCGTAATGGGACCGACTATTGATATTCAAATTGTACGTGAACTCTTTCAAAATGTAATTGCGGCAGATTCTATTTTGCAAATCAATGATTCGTTTACAAGTGTTTTGAGATCCGAATTACAACATATTCCTCCTGCAGTGGTCGTTAGTAACTCAGGTCGTGTCATGGAATGGATGGAGGATTATGATGAAGTAGAACCTACACATCGTCATGTGTCACATTTATATGGTCTTTATCCAGCGCCATTTATTTCGCCCATTACTACCCCAAAATGGGCTGATGCTGCTAAAAAGACTTTGGAAGTACGAGGTGATGGAGGTACGGGATGGTCACGTGCTTGGAAAATCTTGTTTTGGGCGAGGTTGCATGATGGTGATCATGCATTAGAAATCCTTCGTCAATTACTTAAACCGGCTATAAGTTTGGATGGTAAAGTTTCTGCTGGTACCTATCCAAATTTGTTCTGTGCACATCCTCCTTTCCAGATAGATGGTAATTTTGGTGGCTCTGCAGGGATAGGAGAGATGCTGGTGCAAAGTCATGATGGTTTTATTCACTTATTGCCAGCTTTGCCAAGCAATTGGTCTGATGGAGAAGTTAGAGGTATTCGTGTACGTGGGAATATTTCAGTAGACATAGTTTGGAAAAACAATAAAGTTGTGACCTATAAAATTCATGGAACAAAAGGAAGAATTGTTAATTTACGTGTGAATGATGTGGTTAATCGAGTTGTTCTTTAAAATTAAATAATGATATTTTAAATTAATTTTTGTAAATTCAATTTGATAACTAACTAGTAGTCAGATCACAATAATTAATTTAATATTATGAAAACTCTATTTCATTTAGCTTGTAGATTTTCATTTTTATTCATCATTTTTTTAGCGGCTTCATGTAAAAGGGATTCATACGTAGATGAGGAAAATGACTTAGTCTATCCAGTAAATTTTACATTTACAAATTTTCAGAGTACGACAAACTTCTTGAAGAATGCAGCCTCCACAAAGAAGCATATAGCTGCCACTGGAGTTAATTCTAATTATAGTGAGGGATTTTTATACTATTGGAGTTTCAATTCCGAAACTTTAACTCCAGATGTCAAATATCGAAAATCTACTAGTCCAGTAATTATATATAATGATGGGAAACCTATTACTTATGGTAATGGGTTTGCATTTGAAAATTATACAGCTGGTAAAGCAGCAAATTTTGTCGGGCCGAGTCAAATTACAATTAAACTCCCTATCAAAGATGTAATTTCTCTAGCAAGATTGGGGTTTGATATGACCGGGTCTAATACAGGACCTAAAGACTTTGAATTGTATTATAGCTTTGATGAAGGAGGTACTTTCAAAGAAATTGCACTTGTTAACAATTTTGTAAATAATTCATCAACAGCAAAAAATTCATTTACATACAATCTGTCCACACTTACAATTTCAGGAGAGGAACTATGGATCAAGATTGTTCCCAAAGCTGGGGATAGAACAGGTATCAGTAATTACAGCGATAGTCAAGGAACCTTACGAATAGATAATTTACACATAGTTGGTATTGCTCCACCTGAAGCGTCCAGCTTTTCTATTAATAAATTACATTATTTTTTGTTCCACAAAGAACGTTCAAATATTGTAATTGACGGTGAGCTTGATGATGTTCAACAATTAAATTTGGAGTTGGATCTACCAGTAGGGGAGTATGATGTATTTTTTATTTTAAATAACTCTAATAGTGAACTTGTTTTTCCTTCTACCATATTGAAGTCCACAGATGTGTATGCTTCAAATTTGTTTTCAAATAAGTATGCTGAAATATTTGGGTATTCAGGGAAATTGACTGTATCGGGTAATATGACCTCTAATATCGTACTACAACGTATGTATAGTCAAATTAAGGTGGAATTCACTGATAATTTAAATCTTTCATCCGTCAAAAAGATCGTTTTTAAACAAGAGCATGAACCTTTCTACTACAGTCCATTTACTACCACGATTAATAACCCCATTCTTGATCAATCAAGTGTAGAGATTTCAGATGACTTCCAAGTGAATAAGCAACTTATTTTTAATCAATTTATGGGACTTATGACAGCCGTAGAACCCCTCAATTATACCGTTGAGGTGCATGGACAAAATGAGATTTTACGAACTTTTCAATTAGGAAGTTCAATCAAAAATAATGTTCAATTGGTTTTTCGCGGTCAGTTACTTGAAGATCCACAACATACCGTGGGATTTCAAATAAAGAAAAATGAAAATTGGGATAATGGCAGTGTAGCCAGTTTTTAGTTAGTACAATCTACTAAAGAGTAAAAGGTGTTGAACTATTGAGTTTAACTCCTTTTCTTTTACGTAATGATTTGTTAAACTTATTTTAATCAATATATTTGTTATATTGTTTTTGTAATCAAGTGATTACCTTGTTTGTCAGTGTGTGCCCTGACATTTTTTTTACACAACATCCTCTCTATTAACATTAACTTAACAATACATTAATGTTTTAGTTATACCAACCCTGCAATTTTGCATCGATGAATAAAATCATAACATATAAAACTGTACTTAGCTCATTCTTAGGACTGATGTTATTATCAGGATGTACTGATAAAACACATTCAATCAAAATGAAAGGGTCTGATACTGAGGTGAATCTAGCTGTTAATTTAGCTGAAAAATTTACCGAAATTGATCCGGATTTTAGTATTGCTATTTCAGGAGGTGGATCTGGATTAGGGATTACATCATTATTGAATGATCAAGCTGACATAGCAAATTCGTCTAGACCGTTATCCGATGAAGAGGTCGAACAATTCAAAGAAAAAAATATTGAATTGAAGACAGTAGTTTTTGCAGAAGATGCAACAGCTGTAATTGTGCATAAAGATTTACCTCTTAGTGAGATTGATTTGGAAACTTTGGGGAAAGTACTGGACGGGAAAATAGAAAATTGGAATGAACTTACAGAAGTTGACATGCCAATCAATATCTATGGAAGACAGAGTAGTTCGGGTACTTATTCTTTTATGAAGAAGAAATTGAAGGTTGAATTTGCTCCTAAAGCAAAAGAAATGACGGGTAATGCACAAATAATAGAAGGTGTAAAGGCCGATAAATCTGGTATAGGATATGTTGGTGCTGGTTATTTATCTCCAGAATCAGAGCAAAAACAAGGTGTCAAAGTGTTAAAAGTCAAAAAGACAGCTCAGGACACAGCGTATTCACCTGTAGATAAATATGCGATTACTAATAATTTGTATTTTTTTCAACGTCCCCTTTATCAGTTTATTTTGAAGAAGTCTTGGGATAAGGTAAAGCCATTTATTGATTTCGAAATTGGGGAAAAAGGTGTAGGAATAATCCGTGAACACGGGTACTATGTAAAAGAAAATTGATCATGAAATATCAAGCTCGAATAACATTAGATATAATATTTAAGTATATCTTCAAAATTACGGGTTTACTTGTATTAGCAGCCTTGGGGGGGATTTTAGCGATACTTGTATACAACTCTATTTTATTTTTCCTGGATGTCAAGCCTCTTGATTTTATCACAGGATTGGAGTGGAATCCTACGGGGAAAACCCCTCAGTATGGTATGTTGCCACTTATTCTAAGTACTACGTTAGTGACATTTGGTGCGATGATTATCGCTATTCCTCTCGGAATCGGTACAGCAGCGTTTATTGCAGAGTATGCGAGTCCAAAGCTGAAAACATTCTTAAAGCCAGCTATTGAGATGCTTGCTGCTATCCCTTCTGTAGTTATCGGATTCTTAGGTATTGTTTTAGTTGGGCCAGGTATCGCTGATTTAGCAAATCTTCCCAATGGATTGAATGCGTTGAATGGAGCAATTTTACTTGCCGTAATGGCTTTGCCTACTATTATTACGGTAGCTGAGGATGCTATTCATGCTGTTCCCAAAACATATAAAGAGGCCAGTTATGGTGTCGGTGCTACAAAATGGCAAACCCTTTGTCGTGTTATCATTCCGGCAGCAGCACCTGGTATTATAGCGGCTATTATGTTGGGGGTAGGAAGAGCGATAGGTGAAACCATGACAGTATTAATGGCGACGGGTAATGCTTCATTATTACCAGAAGGAATGTTTGACTCGGTAAAGACTATGACAGCTACTATCGCTATCGAGATGGGCGAAGTACCGTACAAAACAACACATTACTTCTCATTATATGCCATCGCAACGGTACTATTCTTTATGACTTTGGTGGCAAATCTAGTAGGCGAATTTTTTATTAATCGATTCAGAAAGTACCATGCAGCATAAGCAATTTAGATTCAGCTCCATTGTAGAATGGGGGACATTATTAATCACAACGGGGTTAGTATGTTTTTTCCTAGTAATCATTATTTGGGAAATCATTTCCAAGGGTGCAGGTTCTCTTTCATGGGATTTTATAACTGAGGTTCCCCGTGAAGGTATGACCAAAGGAGGAATTCTAACTCCAATCTTAGGGACAGTATTATTGACTTTGTTGACAGCTTTATTTTCTATTCCTTTTGGTGTATGTTGTGCAATATATTTGAACGAATATGCCGAAGATAATTGGTTGACAAAAACAATTCGTGCAGCTATACGTAATCTATCAGGTGTACCATCAATTATTTATGGTTTATTTGGTCTAGCATTATTTGTTCAGGCGATGCAATTGGGTACTTCTATGGTTGCTGCTGGTTTAACACTAGGATTATTATCGTTGCCATATATTATTACAACTACAGAGGAAGCGTTGATGCGTATTCCAGCAAGTACGCGTGAAGCAGCGTTAGCAGTAGGTGCTACGAAGTTAGAAACAATCAAAGATGTAGTATTGCCATCAGCTATGTCAGGAATTTTGACTGGTGTGGTACTGACTTTGTCACGTGCAGCTGGAGAAACAGCGCCTATATTATTTACAGGTGCAGCATTTTATATTAATGGAATGGGAAGTGCGATTGATAATGAGTTTATGGCTTTGCCATACCACTTGTATATGCTTTCTACTCAGCATCAGTCTATTGAAGAAGTACGGCCAATCGCTTACGGTACTGCATTAGTATTAATAATTGTTGTCTTCTTATTAAATTTGACAGCGTTCTATATTCGTTATAAATACAGAAAAAATGAAAACTAAGTTATCAACAGAGAATTTACATATTAGCTTCGGAGCAAAAGAAGTTTTAAAAAATATTAATGTTTCATTTAATGAGAATGAAATCACAGCATTAATTGGTCCTTCGGGTTGTGGTAAAAGTACACTTCTACGTAGTTTCAATAGAATGCACGATTTGTCTCCTGATGCGAAAATTACCGGGACTCTTAAATTGGAGAATCAAGATTTGTACGATAAATCTATTCCTGTTACTGAAATTAGAAAAAGAATTGGAATGGTTTTTCAGAAGGCAAATCCATTTCCAAAAAGTATATATGAGAATATTGCATACGGTTTGAAAATAAACAATTTGCCGCATGGTAAAGATGTAATCGAGAAGGCTTTACGCGAAGCGTTTCTTTGGGAGGAAGTTAAGAATGACTTGAAGATGCCCGCGACACGATTATCAGGTGGTCAGCAACAACGTTTGTGTATTGCGAGAGCTGTAGCGCTGCGTCCTGAAGTAATATTGATGGATGAGCCTTGTTCGGCATTGGATCCTGTAAGCACTCTTAAAATTGAAGAGCTAATAAAGCATTTAAAAGAAAAATATACGATTGTGATTGTGACACATAATATGCAGCAAGCACAACGTATAGCAGATAAGACCGTGTTTTTGTATCTTGGAGAAGTTAAGGAAGAAGGTGATACCTACCAAATTTTTAATAATCCAAAAGAAGAAATGACTGCAAATTATATCAACGGAAACTTCGGGTAAACTAAAAGGGCCACAATGTAAATTGTGGCTCTTTTAGTTAGTCATTTACGGTTAATTCGCCGCGTATATCTTTCTCAACCCAATAAGCTACTGCAGCTTGATCCGCTAATTCACCTTGCAGATACATTAATTTGGTAACTGCTGCCTCGAATGTCATATCATAACCGTTTAAAACACCAATAGATTTTAAGCCTTGGCTTGTTTCATAGCGCCCTAATTCGACAGAGCCTACTTTACATTGTGAGATGTTAAGAATATTTTTACCCTGTTTGATAGCACTTTCTAACAAATCCAAAAACCATTTGTCAGTGGTTGTATTTCCAGAGCCAAATGTTTCCATGACGATAGAGCGAACGTCGGCATCTAAAATGGATTTAATAGTATTTGCAGAGATACCTGGAAATAACTTTAATACGCCAACATGATTATCAACATGATTGTGGCAAATAAATTCTTTATCTGAATTATTCATCAGCGCATCAAAGTTATATTTCAAATGTATACCTGCTTCAGCTAATACTGGATAATTTGGCGATCTAAAGGCCTCAAATTTTGCAGAGTTATATTTAAAAGAACGATTTCCTCTAAATAGTTTGTTGTCAAATAATATACAGACTTCCTGAACAATAGATTTTCCATTGTGCTTAGCACTCGCTATTTCCAATGCAGTCATCATATTTTCGCGTGCATCGGTGCGAATTTCACCAATTGGTAATTGTGACCCTGAAAAGATAATAGGTTTTTGTAACCCTTCTAACAAGAAACTCAGGATAGATGCTGAAAAGGCCATCGTATCTGATCCATGTAGAATCACAAATCCGTCATATTCATCATAATTGTTTTTAATAATTTGCGCCATTTCAATCCAAATTTCGGGATTCATATTAGATGAATCTATTATTGGATTGAAGGAGTGGACGGTCAATTGGTAATCTAATCGACTCAAATCAGGAAGATTGTTTTTGATTAATTCAAAATCAAAAGGTACAAATGTACCTGATTCATCTTGAACCATTCCAATGGTGCCTCCGGTGTATATGATGAATATTTTCATGACTATATGCCAAATATATCTTTAGAATTCTGCGTTGTTATTTTTGCTATTTCATCAATACTTGTTTCATGTAGATCAGCAACCTTCTGTGCTACGTGAATAAGATATGAACTTTCATTTTCCTTGCCTCTGTATGGTGATGGTGCCAAATAGGGCGAATCTGTTTCTAGAACTAAGTGCTGTAAATCAACTTCTCTTACAACGGCATCTAAGCCTGCTTTTTTGTATGTGACCACTCCTCCAATTCCGAGTTTGAAACCCAAGTTAATTGCTCGATTCGCTTGTTCCAAAGTTCCGGTGAAGCAATGGAATATTCCAAATAGCTTATCATCATTCATCTCTTCCAAAATCTCGAAAATTTCATCAAAAGCTTCACGACAATGAATATCAATTGGTAAACCTAATGCTTTTGCCCAATTAATTTGAGTTCGAAAGGCATCTTGTTGCCACGCTAAAGTACTTTTGTCCCAATAAAGATCTATCCCAATCTCACCAATTGCATATATCTTATTTTTTGTGATAGCATTTTCTATAGTTGACAATTCCTTTTTATAATTTTCTTTTACACTGCAGGGGTGGAGTCCTAACATTGGAAAACAGATAGTAGGGTAAGAGTTTACCGTATTTAATACTTGTTCGATAGAATCTGTATCTACATTAGGTAAAAATAGACGCTGAATATTGTTTAATTGACAGCGTTCAATTTGTTCCTGAATCTTATCACTACCTATATGGTAATAGATATGTGTATGCGTATCTGTAAGAATATGATTTGGATTTGTCATGTCTATATAAGGTGTAAAAGTAACGATTTGTTAAAAAATAATCCATTTAAAAAAGAAAAACACGATTTTGCTAACAAAATCGTGTTTTCATTTTTATATTAATAATATATCGAAGGATATATTATGTATTATTTGCTATTAGTTAGCTGGTTGAGTAGGTACTGGAGCTACTGTTGCTGCAGAATCTACTTTTGGAGCAGTACCTTTGATTATATCAACCAATTCTACTTCGAAAATAAGTGGAGCAAATGGAGGGATACCACCTTGAGGAGCACCATTTGAACCGTAAGCTAAGCTTGAAGGAATGATTAATGTTGCTTTACCACCTTTGTTTAATAATTGTAAACCTTCAACCCATGCAGGGATAACTGGATCTACACCTAAAGCAAATTTGATCGGCTCAAATGTACGCATTGGGTTAACTGGAAGTTTCGCTTTATCAGCTTCTTCTTTGATAGAAGTATCGAATACTTTACCATGTGTTAATTTACCTACGTAATTTACTTTTACAGTATCACCTACTACTGGTTTTACACCTTTACCTTCAGTTGTTACAATATATTGTAATCCAGAAGCTGTTTTCTTAGGCTCTAACTTATTAGATTTAACATAAGATTCGATTTTGCCAGCTTCAGCTTTCTCTAGATTGCCAATTAATTCTTTGTAATATTTGTCTAATTCTACGTGAGCAATTGAATCAGGTAATTCTGCTTTTTTGAAATGTTTTCTTACCTTAACAATGAAAGTTAAGTATTTATCACCGATAGGAAGTTTTGGTTGACCTGATTTAGAAGCCATTGTATCCAAGTTAAGACGGAATACAGCGCTATCACCTTCTCCTAGATGTTTGAACATTGAAGAATAACTTCCTTTGTAGTTTCCAGGTATAGTATCTGATACGATGTTCACATATTGAGGTAATCCTAAATCATATGTGCTTTGGATTAATGAATCATTTCTATCAGATTTCACAATCATGTCTACAAATAAATGATCTCCATCTGCAGCTTTAACACCACCTTCGTCATCCACGATTTTGTATTCAAGACCACCGTCTCCTTTTTTGAAATTCTGGCATGAAGTAGTGAAAATACCTACTGCAGCAGCTAATACTAAAATTGATTTTTTCATTTTATTGATTAATACTTATTTACTTTGTTAATATTTCTGAGTATTCAGGTAAAATTGATTTAAATTTGTTTACTACTACTGATAACTCTTCAGAAGAACTACCACCAGAAGCATTAAGGTGACCTCCTCCATTAAAATACTTTTTACATATCTCATTACAAGGTATTTCGCCAATTGAGCGTAAAGATAGTTTAATTAATTCAGTTCTGTCAACAAATAATGCAGCAAGTCTTACCCCTTTAATAGAGAGAGCATAGTTCACTAATCCTTCAGTGTCACCTGTTGTAATTTGAAACTGTGCTAAATCTTCTTTGCTAATAGCAAATAATGCTGTATTGTATTCTGGAATTACTTCCAAACAATTTAATAGACAATAGCCTAGAAACTTTAGGCGACGTTCTGTTGAACTATTATAAATACGTTCGTGAATCTCCCAATTACGAGCTCCAGCATCTATCAAACTCGCGATAATATGATGCACAGCAGATGTAGTTGATCTGAAACGGAAAGAACCTGTGTCAGTCATTATACCTGCATAGAGACATGTCGCAATGTTTGCATCGATTTGAGATGGAGACTGACATACTTCAGCTATGAACGTATAAATTAACTGTGCGGTAGCTGCGGCATTAGAATCCCAATATGTCAATTGAGCAAATTCTTCAGGGTCTAAATGGTGATCAACCATCCACTTTTGACCTGTTGCATTTGCTATAATTGGTTCTAAGATATTCGTTCTGGATAATGCACTATAATCCAAACAAAATATTATCTCAGCTTCTGCTATTAATTTTTGTGCTAATTCAGGTTGTTCGGGATAGGAAACAACATCCTGACGCCCTGGCATCCAATCCAAAAAAGAAGGGAAATCAGAAGAAACAACAACAGAAACATCATGGTTATTCTTCTTGAGCCAATGGTAAAGACCTAATGAAGAACCTAATGCATCACCATCAGGTTTGTGGTGTGTCGTAATCGCAATTCGTCTAGGTTTGGTCAGTAAATTTAAATTTTCTTCTCCTCGTAACATATCTTTATTAAGAATACAAACGTACAAATAAATAGTCTCTACGTAAAATTATTTTTGATGCTTAAATGCATACAGCTTCTTATCTCTTCGCATACACAAAAGATACGTGTCAGAGCTGTAATTTACCTTTCCATAATAGAATAAAGGTTGGCCTTCCACAGGAAAACCTTCAATTATAGCTCCATTGTCACCAAAAAGATACAGCAAGTTCGTGGCTTTTGAGGCGACCCCTATTAGATGATTATTTGATGTTCCATTTTTGAAAAATTGTGGCTTATCATCAATGTTTTTAGTAAAGTGGTATTCAAAGATAGCAGTTGATGCTGATGGTTCATAGGCACTCAGTTGATTGTCTGCAATTAGTACAAATTCTGGAGCTGATGAGCCGTTGATGTTTATGAAAGCACCATTGTGTTTTTCAGTCTGCGTATCTATTTTTACTTCTGAAATTACTTTGTCAATCCCGATTCTATAGAGTGTTGAGTTCGTACCGTATGCGAAAAAATCATACTTAGAACTGCCTAAATCAACCACGGCAATTGGGGTTTTAAATTCAACGTCTCCAGGTATATCAATCTCCTTTTTTAAGGACCCATCTTCACTAAGAATATATATTCGGCCATATGTTGTTCCAAATACAAATTCTTTACCTATAGATTGAATTGGTCCCAATATTTTGCCGTCAAATTCAGTAAATTTCCACTCTGCGATTCTATTTCCACCTAAGTCGTATGCGAGAATTTCATCCTGTGTAGGTATGATGATTACATCTTTATTCATAGACTTAGCTAATAAAGGTGATGCTGTAGGTTCATTTGGAATACCAGTTGAATATCCTTTCAAAGTTTTGCCTGAGGTATCTATTCGGTACAGGCGATTTTTGTCTGTGACAAAAACAATACTGCGGTCTGCTAGCTGTTGCATTTCGCCAACTATACGTCCAGAAATTACAGTAGACCACAATTTACTTCCTTTAGGATGGATAGCGTGAAGAGTATGGTCTAACTCTTGAATTAAGATCATTTGATTAGTGTCTGATTGCTCAAACACATAAGGGTCAGTAATTGCCCTGTCATCGAACTGATACGTCCAGTCAGGTGTACTTCCCAGCGCATTTTTGCTTTTGTAGAGCGCGTAGATTTGGGAAGAGAAATTGCCATTGTTGCCAGATAATTGTACAGACCAAGAGTAAAAGTCTTGGAATCCAAAATTGTCTTTATCTTTGAAATTCTTTTGATAATGGCTAGGAAGAGAATATAATATCTTTGACAAAGAGTTTTTGTTATGTACAAATAGAGTTACGTTTGCCTCATTTCCTTGAAGTTTTTCAAAGTTTTTGAATCCCAACGTCCCTGTAAGTAAATCTTTACGACGGAAATTGGTTAGATAGTTTTGTAATTCATTTCTAGAATTTGCTATTACTAACACATCATCTACTCTGGTTATATATGGACGTGTATGGTATTTGAAAGCTTCACCATACAACGCGTAAAATACATTAGCGTTTCTAAAGCGGTAAATGTTATCCCCTTCATCATCCAAGATACGATTTGCTATTTCTTTCCATGTAGAGGTGTCACTTACGCCTACAAATCCAATATGCACTTGATTTGTTTGTTCGACGAGGGCAAAACTATGTTGCAATACATGTTGTAATTTACTAACTGATGAGCTGCTATCTGCTAATGACTGGAATGTGGATTCCAATTTTTTATATTCTTCACGTGCTTCAAAATATTGCTTTAAATCGGCTTGATATTTTGGGAAATTACTAACACTATACTCCATAAATACAGCAGTATTCGAAGGGAAGTAGTTATATAATCTTTGTGTTTTCTTAGTCTGATTTCGAAATAGAGCTAAATAGTTATGTTTGGAATTTTTAATTTCACTTTCTCCAGTTAGCATCAGAGCATCTTGTTTGAAATTTATATTCCATGCCGACTGTCCCTCTAATCCAATGAATTGGTCTGCAAAAACTCCTTTTTCTCTTTGTTGAAAATGTTTGATTATAGCGCCATAATTTTGATGTGGAAAATATATACTTAGTGGAGTGTTTCTTGAATTATTATGAATGAAATAATCAATTTGGTTTTCTGATAATTTTGGGATACTCTTATTTATTACAGCTAGTAAAGTGCTTTTTGAATAAGATGCGAAAAGAAGGTGTTGATAATAAATAGTGTATAGCACTGTTTCTGGACTCCCTTTACTAAATGTTGTTATTTTTTCTCCTAATGTGTCGATGGTTGCTAATTTATAGGATTGACCAAATTCATTCTTTAATACAGCAAAATCACTTTCTTCAATATTTGTCGAAGTGGGGATTGTAAATAATGTGTTTAATGAATCTGCTTCAGGATGAAATGAAATGTAGATGTCTTGGTTTTCTATAAAATCATGTAAAGCTTCGTGACGTAATATTTTGTTTTTATATTCTTTGATAAGTTGAAGCTCCTGTTTGCCTAGCAAAGCATCAAATAAATCGAAATTTTTAAAAATATTATCTGTAATCTCATCGTTTTTGATAGATGCAATTAAGAATGTGTTATCAGGAAGATATTTTAGGGGTTTTAATGTATTATGCTGTTCTTTGTTTATATCACGAAAGTAATAAACGGAAGCAGCAATTACTCCAATAAATAGTATAACCGTAATAATAATCGTATTCCTCATTTTACAAACCTACTTAATTCCGATTTTGAAAAGAAGTAATCCATTCCAAAATGATTGTTTTGTGTAGTTTTTTCTTCTGTTTTTTTACTACATTTATGACTAATATTAACAAGGATATATTTTATTGACTACTTTAATGAATAAAAAAATCATTCTAACAGCTTCATTATTTGGACTTATAGCTGTGATTTTGGGGGCGTTTGGTGCTCATGGGTTAGAAGGGAAAATAAGCGATTATCATATTGATACGTGGAAAACTGCAAATCAATATCATTTTTATCATACTTTCGCTATATTATTTTTGTCTACTTTTTCAAGAGCGAAAAGTCAATCTATTCGTATTTCATTTATATTTTTTACTATAGGTATATTCTTGTTTTCAGGGTCTCTTTATTTACTGAGTGTGCGAGAGCTTATAGGTCTCGAAAAGGTTTCTATATTGGGGCCAATCACGCCTCTTGGTGGATTATGTTTCATTGTTGGATGGATAGGGTTGTTCGTTGCAGCATTGAAAAACAGAGCTTAAAGATTAACAGTCTAAAATATTCAGCCCATGATAAATGCTATCAAGGGCTTTTTTTTTACATTTGTGTATATGTCGAATCCAGATTTGTTTGCAGAACGAAAGACTTATTTTGTAGAAGTTATCTTGCCTTTGGCTATTGCTAAAACGTACACCTACCGTGTGCCATTTGAGTTGAATGATAAGGTAGTAGTAGGCGTTCGTGTTATTGTGCAATTTGGCCGTAATAAGGTTTATTCTGCTATTGTAAAGCAAATATCGACTGAGCCACCCGAGAAATATGAGGCCAAATACATCATAGATGTGGTAGACGATTATGCTCTTGTAGACGAAGGGCAGTTGAAATTATGGGATTGGATAGCAGACTATTATATGTGTCATTTGGGGGAAGTGATGCAAGCCGCTTTGCCCGCTGCCTTAAAAATGGCTTCAGAAACAAAAATAATAGCTGTTTCTAATGATGATAAAGATCGTTCAACACTATCAGATAAGGAGTTTCTAGTATTGGATGCGCTAGATGTAGCAGGAGAATTGTCTGTAGCTGACGTGTCTAAAATATTAGGACAGAAATCTGTTTTTCCTTTATTAAAAACATTATTCGAAAAGGGATTTATCCAGATTTCGGAAGAAATCAAAGAGCGCTATAAGCCAAAAACGAAGGCTTATTTGAGGCTTTCGGCAGTCTATAATGATCCAGATGGAAAAAGAGAACTGTTGGATAGTTTGAATCGAGCGCCTAAGCAGCAAGACGCAGTGTTGGGATTTATGCAACTGTCCAAAAATCAAGAAGATATATCTCGTCAAGATTTAATGGAAGCTACAGGATGTGGTACTGGAGCTATTACTGCGTTAATTGATAAAGGAGTTTTTGAAGTCAAGGAGAAAGTAGTTAGTCGTTTTCAAGGCCACGATATTCTTCTGACGAAGGAGTTTACATTTAGTGAAACACAACAAAAGGCTTTTGAATCCATTAATACCTTATTTGAACAAAAGGATGTGGTCTTACTGCATGGTGTCACAGCTTCTGGAAAGACGCAGATTTACATTCGGATGATAGAGCAAGCGTTGGTTTCGGGCAAAAACGCGTTGTACCTCTTGCCAGAGATTGCATTAACGACACAAATTACAGAACGTTTGAAGCTTCATTTTGGAAATAATTTGGGGGTTTATCATTCGAAATTTAACGATAATGAGCGTGCTGAAGTCTGGCACAAGATAGTAAAGAATGAATTTAAAGTGGTGGTGGGTGCACGTTCTTCGGTGTTTTTACCGTTTCGGGATTTGGGTATAATTATCGTTGACGAAGAACATGAAAATTCATATAAACAATATGATCCAGCTCCACGCTATCACGCGCGGGATACAGCTATTTACTTAGCACATTTGCATCATGCAAAAGTGTTGTTAGGTTCAGCTACCCCATCCGTTGAGAGTTATTACAATGCCAAAGCGAATAAATATGGATTGGTGGAGTTGTTGCAACGATTTGGAGAAGCACAATTGCCCGAAATAGAAATTGTCAACATACCAGAAGCCACGCGAAAGGATGAGATGCATTCGTATTTCAGTGCTAGTCTACTAAAAGGAATTGAAGAAGCTGTAGCCAAAAAGGAACAGGTTATTCTATTTCAAAATAGGCGCGGACATACACCGTTTGTACAATGTAGCACCTGTGGTTATGTTGCAAAATGTGTCAATTGTGATGTGAGTTTGACTTATCATAAGTCATCGAATCTCCTGCATTGTCATTATTGTGGTCATTCAGAAAATACAGTGAATGTCTGTCCTGCCTGTGGAATGCCACATATGGAAAGCAAGGGTTTTGGAACGGAACGGGTAGAAGAAGAACTGGAGATTTTGATGCCTGATTTACGAATTGGTCGTTTAGACTTAGATTCTACAAAAGGAAAATATGGTTTTGATCGGATTATTTCGGCTTTTGATGACCATGAATTTGATGTGTTGATTGGTACACAAATGGTAGCAAAGGGTTTGGATTTCGGTCGAGTAAGTTTGATAGGTATTCTTAATGCGGATACAATTATTAATTTTCCAGAATTTAGAGCTTATGAACGTGCATTCTCTTTGTTCTCCCAAGTAGCAGGTCGTGCAGGCCGTCGTCAAGATCAAGGAAAAGTAATTATTCAGACGTATACGCCGAATCATCGCGTCATCGAGCAGGTTGTTAATCATGATTATACAGGTATGTTTATGCAGGAAGTGACTGAACGGAAGAATTTTGCTTACCCGCCTTTCTATCGTATTATCAAAATAGATGTCAAACATCCTGATCAGCAACAAACGTTAGATTCGGCACAAAAATTGGCAAATCTATTGCGTACTTCTTTGGGGAATCGAATATTAGGACCAGAACCTCCATTGATTTCTCGTGTGCGTAATCATTATATACAAACCATTACACTGAAAATCGAACGCACCAACATCAGTATCCATAAAGTGAAGGAGTTAATCCGTACAGGTTTGCTTCATTTTGAATTGGATAAACATAATGCAGGAGTACGTACTGTAATTGATGTTGATCCGTATTAGGTACCTATATTTGGCTAATGAAATAAATATGGAATTAATTTAAATATTTATTTTTTCTCTTATTTTTTGTTTAAATTTAATTTTTCATCATAAATATTTGAATTGTCAATTATGGTTGTACATTCTTTCTCTTGGGGGTTGTTTATTTGGCAATTAGCAAATATAGCGTTTTTGATTTTTTTAGTAATTATAATTTACCGCGTGGTAAATAAATTCTTGAAAAGATAATGAGTCCAGAGGAATTGAAGTAACAAAAAGAGCGAGTATTACATTACTCGCTCTTTTTGTTTTCTTTTATAAGTTAACTTTTGATATTTTAAAAGGTTTTTTCACAGACTTGTGTGCTGCTTGTTTGGAAATCACAGCTTGCTTTTCTGTTACTTTTTCAGGTGTGTAGCTATTTTTGCGGACATCCTTTTTGAATAGTTTTTCATACCAAGTGCAGGCTGCGGTGAATCTTCCGTAGGTCAATTCTAAATGATAGCCATCACGTGTGTAGGTGTCGCCTTGTGAGGACGTGCGGGCATTTTGAATGGCTGTTCCAGCGGGAATGACCATAGCAAAATCTTTCATCTTGCTTATTTTCTTTGTTGCATCAGCTATTGCGGTATACATCTTGGATTGGTTGTTATCATAGTTCGCAAAACCTTTATGCTTAGAATCCTGTTGATATGCCCACGTTTGATGATAGACTAATTTTGTATGGGATTTCTTTAAAGACTTTACATAAGTAATCAATTCAGGTAAATCTTTCATAATAGCTTCGTGTTGTCCAGAATAAGGACTCGATTGTTGTAAGCTTATATAGTCCCAATCTTCATCTGCTATGGCTTGTGAAATACGAATCTCTTTTGTTGTGACCTTCTCTCCATCTAGCCCTATCTTGCGGTATGAATAAGCTGCTTTGTCTTCGCGAGAATTTTTAACATGTAACTCTACCGAAGCACCACCAATGTACATGTTTCCTATTATTATCTTTCTGCCATCAGCTTTAGCTAAATCATAGAGATAATTTTCAATGCCATCTTCGGAGAAGCTGTTGCCAATGGCTAAAATCTTAAGAACCTTTTCTTGCGCAGTAACGCTTATGGTCATGAAAAGAATGGTAAATAAACTTGTAATAAGGTTTTTCATTGTATAGTTGTGTTGATTATAGTATTTGTAATAATTTTAAAACTTCACGTGTGGCCAACTCACGACCTTCGGTAAATTTTGATGTGTTATTTTGATCGATCGGTTCAGCATTCAGTGCAAAATAATATGCTTGAGTATTTTTTACAACAAAACCGACAAACCATCCATTATTCACACTGTTGTTTTCAGACCAGCCTGATTTGCCATAATAGGTATAGGTTGATGTTTTTTCTTTTTCAAAAATGTGCAACATCTTATCATATGTTGTGTTAAGAATAGGGAGTTTTTTTGTATATAGACGCTGCATAAAGTCGATTTGCTCAAAGGGGGTAATGTGAGAGTTCCCTTTTATCCAAAAGTCTGATATTGTACTTTCGCTTACCTCCATATTGTTGTAATGCAATTTGTTTAGGTAAGTCTTCATACGTTTCGCACCTATATTTTTAGCTACCTCTTGGTAGCAGGGTAGACAGGATGCTTGAAAAGCTTCACGTACATTCATATCTTTTTCCCAAGAAGGAAGCGCTCGTTTCTGACCATCCCATTTCATTACTGTATTTTCATCTTTTAGGACATCACTTTCAAAAGCTATAATTGAATTTGCGATTTTGAATGTGCTCGCGGGTAGATAACCTTTTTCTGCTAATCCAAAATCATTTGAATAGTACACTTTTTGTTTTGCATCATACACTAAGATGGTTCCTTTCAGATCTTGTTTAGAAAATATATCATCTATTTTATCTTTTAAGTCTAGATTACGTGTGGGGGTATTGCCTTGAAAATCACAAGCAACAAAAAATAAAAGAATAAAAGGTAGAAAATTACGCATCATCATATTGATTTTATAAATTTATAAAATTACCTATTAAAAACTATAAACCCTAAAATATGAATTGTAAAACTGAACTTATTGGCTTCGAAGTAATTGTATTTATTCTTTAATAATGTGGTCAAACAATGGTATTTTTGAGGGACGATGGCATACAAATTCATAGATAATTACAGAGAAAAGGGCGCAAGGAAGAAGCTGGTAACGCATCTTGAAAGTAGGGGTATACAAGATTCTCGTGTACTCGGAGCTATCGCAAAGGTACCTCGTCATTTCTTTTTTGATGAGACATTTTGGAATCAAGCGTACAAAGATATTGCCTTCCCGATTGGTGATGGACAAACTATTTCGCAACCCTATACTGTGGCTTACCAATCAGAGCTGTTGCATGTGAAAAAAGGTGATAAGGTATTAGAAATTGGAACAGGATCAGGTTACCAAACTTGTATTTTATTGGAGCTTGGTGCCGAGGTGTACACGATTGAGCGTCAAGAGAAGTTGTACCAGCGTACTATTCAGGTGTTGCCTTATATGGGGTATAAGCCTAATTTCTTTTTGGGGGATGGTTCAAAGGGTATTGCTGAACATGCTCCTTACGATAAGATTATTGTGACAGCTGGTGCACCATTTGTTCCCGAAATAATGTTGAAGCAATTGAAATTGGGCGGATTATTGGTTATTCCTGTGGGAGATGAGAAATCCCAAAAAATGGTAACAATATTACGTGTGGGAGAAAATGACTTTGAGCGCATTGAATTAGATACTTTTCGCTTTGTGCCTCTGGTGGGCGACAAAGCTTGGTAATTCGCATTATACTTCAAGGGCTTTTTCCTATCTTTAGCCCTAATGAAGGCATTTTACAATAAAAATATTCAAGCGACGAAAGAAGAACTTCAAGTTCTTGAGAAAAATATTAACAGAAATAGTTTAATGCGCCTAGCACTAATCTTGATTGGTGCTGCTATATTATTCCAAACATTTCAGATGAATAACATTTGGGTGTTGTTTGCTGCTGTTTTTACGATAGTATTAGGCTTCGCTTATTTAGTATTGCGTCAAAGCAAGCTAGAGAAGTTGCGCGATGTTAAAAAAGCATTTTTACGTGTCAATGAGAATGAACTTCATGTAGACGAACATTCAGAAAACATGTATGCTAATGGAGCTGAATTTGAGGATGGTAAACACGCATATAGTTCTGATTTAGATATTTTTGGTGAAAAATCACTTTTTTTATTAATCAATCGTTCAGCGACAGTAGAAGGTACTTCGTTATTAGCTTCTTGGCTATCTATTCCAGCATCCAAAAGTGAAATTTTAGCGAGACAAGAGGCTTCTGCAGAACTATCGTCTAAACGCGAGTGGACACAATTGTTACAGACGAAACTACTTTTTAATCTTGGTCAAAAAGTAAATATTAAGACATTTATGACTCGATATATGAAAGATGAATCATTAAACTTTGGTTCTTCTTTCATGCGATTGTATGTGAAGGTTGCTCCGTTTCTTTTCCTGGCGGGGATTTTTGTTTCTTTATTTGTTACACCTATTTGGAATTATCTATTGTTGTTGGCTATAGTACATTTAATATGGTCGATGGCATTGGGAGGTAAGGTTTCATATTTCTCTAGTCGGATTGATAAAATCGGAGTTACATTGATAGCATATTCTGATGCTATACGAATGGTAGAAGGTGAGAAATTTACTACTTCACTAAATCAAAAATTACAATCAGAATTAAGAACAGGTAAACAAGAGAATTTATCATTGGCATTTAGGGGGTTAGGTTCTTTGGTAGATAAGTTGGACGCCCGCAACAACATCTTAGTAGGTGCGGTGTTAAATATGTTTCTGCTATGGGATTTCAAGCAGGTATTAGCCATTGTTGATTGGAAGAAGAATTACGAAGGGGATGTACTTAAAGCTTTTGATATCATTTCTGAATTTGAAGCTTTGATAAGTTTGGCAACGCTAAAAAGTAATTTTGAAACATGGGCAACGCCTGTTATCTTGGATAATCCTCAATCTGACAGGATTTCTGCTCTTGAAATTAATCATCCATTGATTAATAATAAAATTGCTGTAGCGAATGATTATTCAGCTCATGACCATCAATTGGCTTTGATTACTGGATCAAATATGGCAGGAAAAAGTACCTTTCTGCGCACCATAGGTATCAATGCTGTTTTGGCTTATGCTGGAGCGGTGGTCTGTGCAAAAGAATTGGCTCTTCCTGTATATTGGCTCGTTAGTTATATGCGTATCAAAGATAATTTGAATGAGAGCACCTCTACGTTTAAAGCCGAATTGGATAGAATGAAGTTTATTCTAGAACAATTGGAAAAGGATGGGAATACCTATGTGCTGATTGATGAAATGCTACGAGGTACGAATTCAGTAGATAAGTACTTGGGTTCAAAAGCTATTATCCGCAAAATATTAGCTATTAATGGTAAGGGTATGGTTGCAACACATGATTTGCAATTAGCATCGTTGGAGGAAGAATACGAAGGATTATTGAAAAACTTTCATTTTGACATTCAGGTGAAAGATGGAGAAATGCTGTTTGATTATAAGTTAAAGAACGGAAAATGTACTGTTTTTAATGCTTCGCTGCTCTTGAAGGGGATAGGTGTGCATGTACAAAACGATTAGAAGTTGTACTTTTGTGGAAATTACAGTAAAAAATGACTTTAGAAGAAAGAATTGATCTAGCAGAAACTCGAGTATGTACAACGGTATTCCCATTTTTGACAAATCATCATGACACTTTATTTGGGGGGAAGGCGATGGCTATTATGGATGAGGTATCTTTTATGGCTGCAACACGTTTTTGTCGTAAGCGTTTGGTGACTGTTTCATCAGATAAAATTAATTTTGAGAAAGCTATTCCTTCTGGAAGTATTATAGAGGCTATTGCGCGTGTTGATAGTGTTGGGCGTACAAGTTTGAAAGTGAAAGTAGAAATTTATTTGGAACATATGTACGAAGAAGGACGGGAGTTGGCCATTCAGGGTATGTTCACTTTTGTTGCTTTGGGGGATGACAAAAAGCCAATATCAGTTACAGAAGGATTGAATATAATATAAAAAAAGCGTTCGACTAACATAGTCGAACGCTTTTTTTATGAATGAGGTTAAGATCTTTATTTTTTTGGTCCAAAGACATTTCCGACCATAGTCATAGCACATCGAAAGCCTATCATCGCACTAGATTCATCTTGCTGCATATGTCTTCGAGTACCTGGATTCATCCAATATGCTCTATCGTTCCAAGATCCGCCTTTGTAAACTCTTGATTTATCGTTTATTAGTGTTGTTTTTCCATATAGCTCTTTTTGCACCTCATCTTTGAATCCTCTTACGTCATTATCATAAACGGAGGTAGTCGATGCATTCTGAGTAATGTTAGCTTGTAGATCTTGCCAAGTTTGTTTACGAGGGGCTTTAGATGCTATTTTGATAGGTCTGCCATATTGATCTTTAGCCAATTTGCCTGTTTCTGTGTCTTCATATTGATTGCTCATAAAGACATGACCACGATATGGATTGAAATCCTCAAAATCTTCAAATGATAATTGACGATATACGTCACTTACCCATTCATTTACATTTCCAGCCATGTTATATAATCCAAAATCATTTGGTTGATAACTCTTAACAGGAACTGTGATATCTCCTCCGTCATTAGAATCTCCAGCTACACCCATATTATTTCCGCTAGTAATTTTGAAATTCGCCAACATGCGGCCTTGAGTACGACGTTTGTGATCTCTAACACCAAGTCCATTCCAAGGATATGTTTTGCTAGATTCAATATTTCCATCAAATGTATTACCTATCAATCCTAGGGAAGCATATTCCCATTCCGCTTCAGTAGGTAGACGATATGCTTGTTTTAATATACCATCCTGCATGCGCGCTGTTCTACTTGCATTTTTTTGAGCGCCTGGGCGATCATCTTTAAGCATTTTCTTGCCATCTATTCCCTGTCCCTGATATTGACCATTTAGGTATATATCTGAGTTAAAAGGGGCGTTTGTTTGTTGCTGATTTGCTGTTTTATAATCCGCAAGAATTCCGCTACTACGTAAGATATGTTCATTAACACGATCAGTACGCCATAGACAATAGTCATTTGCTTGTTCCCATGATACTCCTACAACAGGGTAATCTTGGAATGAAGGATGACGAAGATAAAAATTCACATATGGTTCATTGTAAGACAAAGGATTACGCCAAACTAAAGAATCTGGTAGTGCATCGTAATACATTTTTCGGTCTTTTGGGAAATTCTGTCCAATCCATTGTAAATATTCTAACCAATCAGCATTTGAAACTTCAGTTTCATCGATGTAGAAAGAAGCTACGGTAACCTTCCTTTTGGGATTGTCATGGTTGTAGGAAATATCTTCATTTAGACTTCCCCCCATAATAAAAGTTCCACCCTCAATAGCAATTAATCCTGGTCCGGGAGAGTCTTTCACCTTACGGCTTATTTGCAAGCCTCCATTATCAGGGTCATTATAGCGTACACCTGTTTTATCAGACACATTATTTTTATTGCTTTTGCATGAAAAAGCACTGAACAGACTTGTAGTAATTAATAGAGCTGGTATAAGTTTACGCAAATTATGCATAATTTGATTCAATTGGATTTAATAGTAATACTCAAAAATATGAATATTTTTATAAGATAGCGCTAAGATCGATGTAGAATTTTCTGCTATTTATAATTCAACTGTAGTCATACGCTGACTTTATGTGTTTATTTCATAATAAAAGCCTAATTTAGCTCGATATGAAAATTAAAGTTGGTTTTGGATTTGATGTTCATCAAATGAAAGAGGGACATCCTTTTATAGTAGGTGGTGTACAATTGGATCATCATTCAGGAGCTTTTGGGCATTCTGATGCAGATGTATTAGTCCACGCTGTTTGTGATGCTATTCTTGGGGCAGCTAATTTAGAGGATATTGGTTATCATTTTCCGAACACGGATATGAAATGGAAAGGTGTAAGCAGTCTTTTGTTGTTAGAAGAATGCATGCGTCTGATCACAGATAAAGGTTGGTGTTTGGGAAATATTGATGCAATGCTTTGCTTAGAAGCACCTAAAATCAAACCTTATATTCCACAAATGAAGGAAAAGCTTGCTGAAGCTACGGGCTTGGATGTGGAGGATATTTCTATAAAGGCCACGACTAATGAAACAATGGGTTTTGTTGGACGTGAAGAAGGAGTCGTAGCATATGCGGTTTGCTTGATTCAAAAATAAAGCTCACTTATTGTTTTCGAAAGTAGACTAAGGCAATTATTAAAGCCGTGATAGCTAAAATTGCTGCTAATATAAAAGGTGCACCTGGGAAATAAGGGTGCACTTCTTTTTCTGAAAAATGAGAAAAGAGTGTCGTCATCACCAAAGGGCCAATAATAGAAGTAAGGCTTATTACTGAAGTAATACCACCTTGGATTTGCCCCTGTTCATTTTGAGGGATATGATTCGAGATACAGCTTTGTAACGATGGACCTGCTATACCAGCTGATACAAATAAAATACTTATCGCATACATCATCCAGCTTGCAGATGCAAATCCAAATAGTGCATAAGCTACAACATACAGAACTAAGCCTATT
Source organism: Sphingobacterium bovistauri (assembly GCF_020295405.1). Taxonomy (GTDB): domain Bacteria; phylum Bacteroidota; class Bacteroidia; order Sphingobacteriales; family Sphingobacteriaceae; genus Sphingobacterium; species Sphingobacterium bovistauri. The sequence goes on along the minus strand of NZ_JADEYP010000011.1, from coordinate 22,526 downwards.
GTGATTGATTTTTCAAGCCCGAATTTTGGAATGGCAAGACGAATTAACCCCGCTTGAACAATCATTAGAAGTGTGCCAACAAAGCCCAATGATAAACCCACCATTCTCTCATCCCAGTTGAATTTTTCCATAGTATAATATGACCAAGTACTTTGTACAGCATTTGCAGCTATATTGATTAAGAAAATACAAATGACCAATGGTAATATATTGGGGTATGATTTAATGTGTTTAAATGCACCTATTGGATTCGCATTTTTCCAATTAAAAGGTCTTCTGTTTTCAGGTTTTAAGGATTCTGGAATTACAAAGTAACCGTAAATGGCATTCAACAAGCATAAACCAGCCGCTGCATAGAAAGGTATGCTTGAGCCATATTGGCCAAGAACGCCTCCAAGTACAGGTCCAAGTATAAACCCTAAGCCAAAGGCTGCCCCCAGCAGGCCAAAATTTTGCGCTTTGTTTTGTGGAGTACTAATGTCGGCAATATATGCGGCTGCGACAGTATGACTTGCACCAGTTACACCTGCGATCAATCTTCCTACAAATAGCCATGCTATGGAAGGAGCAAGCCCCGTTAGTATGTAGTTGATACAAAAGCCAAATAATGAAAAAAGTAAAATGGGCCGCCTGCCATATCTATCACTTAGATTGCCTAATACCGATGCAAAGAAAAACTGGGTAAAGGCATACATAAATACTAACCAGCCTCCATATTTTGATGCTTGACTCAAGTCTCCATGTATAAGTTCTTGAATCAATTTGGGCATCACTGGGATTATAATACCTAAACCAATCGAGTCAATTACAACCGTAATAAATATAAATAATAAACCTTTTGGAGCTCCTGTTCTCATATTATAATAATAAAGGTAAGGATTCAATTAATACTTTACAGCGTATTGAAAAAATCAGAAGCGGTATTTGGAAATATACTGCTCCGAAAGATTATATTTGATAGTCAGTAGATTCTGTCATGAATGTATTTCGAATAACTTCTCTTCATGCTATAATTACATTTATCATAGTTGTGGTAATATTGCAACAGTATGCCTGTTCACCTAAAAGTAACCAGTCCATTGGACATCACTTTCAGATGAAATATAATACAATGTTTAATGTGGATGCACTTTTGTCTAAGGCAGAAAGTTCTTTATTTCGAGATGAAATAGCTTTATCAGAATTTTCATTATTTGGAGCACCTAATGAAATTTATAAAATCGAATTGGCATCAGCCATATCGAAATTACAACGCTTACTTGTTGAAGAGAAAAGCGAGGCTGTACGTGAAGAACTCTATTATAGAATTGGGAAAGCGTATTATCTTATGTCAGATTTCTATACAGCATTGGCTTATTTTGAGCTAATAACAAATCACTCGTTGTTTAAGGATAGGGATTTGTGGAAGATTAATGCATTACGTGAGATAGGAAAACTGGAGGAATCCTTAATCGAAATCAATGAAATTGATTTTAATGGACTTTCTCCTAAAGAGGCTTCATTATATTATGCTCTCAAATCGGATATATTTCGTCAACAGGAGATTAAAGATTCAGCGGCTTATTATTTGGGTCGATCTTTCGAAATTGGTGTTCCTTTAAAATATAAATTTTATTGGCAATTGTGTTTGGGTAAAATGTTGTCGACAATTGATGTTCCACAAGCTAAGAAAGTTTTAAGAAAAATAGCGAGATCCAATAGTGCTCCTAGTTTACTCACGCTCAAAGCTGAAGTAGAATTAATTAATATAGGGAGTCAAAGTGTTGATGAAAGGATTACAGCTCTTCGTGAACTACTAAATAGGGGGTATTCTATAGGTTTAGAATGGTTGGTCTATGCTGCACAATCTGACTTATATAGATTACAAAACGAAGTTGATTCAGCAAATGTTGTGTCAGAAAAAGTTCTGGCTCACAATACCGTTCCTATTGCGGTCAAGAATTTGGAACGGTGGAAGCAAGGGCAATTCATGCTACTTCTAAATAAATTAGATGACGCAGTGATTAGCTTTTCTCAAATTGATGTTGAAGAATTGTCTCTTCTGGACAAGAGAAGTAAAACATTAATCTTACAGAGGGAAAATTGGATTGTATTATTAAAACTAATTGATCAGCAACAGTCTGAAAATACTAAAAGCGAACTGTATTTCAGTGCAATGTACGAGTTGGCCACTTTTTACAGAGAAAATAAATTGTATAATGATGCGAAGTCAATCCTCAATGATTTAGTTCTGATTAATCCATCTAAACAAATCGATTATTTGCATGATCTCTACCTCTTCGATAAAGCAGGTGTAGAAGATGAGAATAATGTTTACCAGCAAAAATTAGTTATTAAGCAGAAGTTATATACAAAGCAGGAAGAATTATATAAGCTTTTGGATGCTGAAAAATATGAAGAACTCATAGTATTAGCTGATGCTATTATTGATGAATCAATTTTAGCTATTGGGGATGAATCTCGGGTTGCTTATATAAAAGCTATGGCAATCGGGTATTCTCAATCTGTTTCTTCCTTTGTTAGCACTTTAGAGTCTATTAAAGAAAAATATAAGGGTTATCCAATCTCTGAATTGGTTCATAAATATCTCGAGTATATTGACAAGAATAAATCCAAATTTGCGCTCCGGAAATACGCTCTAGAAAAAACAAAAGAATATTTTTCAAATCGTAACATTAAACAGGGAGATACTCCAATTGAATCAATAAAAAATGATAGCCAAATTTCAAATGTTGGAACATTTATTGATATTCAATCAAGACATGGGGAGGCATATTATTTTGTACTATTGCTGGAGGATATGAGGATAAATCTGACACCCGTGCGCTATGCAATTGGACAGTTTATTCGAACTAAACATACCAATATGGGACTTGGGCATGATTTATTGGAGTTTGGATCATCGTGTCAATTACTACGTGTAGGAATATTTGAATCTTTGGATGCTGTTACTAATTTTGAACATCAAGTTGAGAAAATGCTGCCTGAAATAATCAAGTTTCGTGAAAAAAAATATAGTACCTTTGTAATTCAAAAATCGATATTAGATAGTGTTGAAAATATATCTGATATAGATTATTTCGTTAGAAAATATATAAATAAGTAGTATTCTACGTGTTAATATGAAGAGAGAATCTAAAAATAGTAAACTGACTACAGAAGATATCAAGCGATATACCCGTACATGTTGGGTAATTCTTTTGGGAGCAATTGGTTTTGGTATGTTGTTTTTGTTTCTAGTACGTATTGGTTTATTTGGTAAACTTCCAAGTTTTGATGAGCTGGAGAATCCACAAAGTAATCTTGCGTCTGAAATTTTAACAGATGATAACAGAGTATTAGGTACGTATTATCGCCAAAATAGATCTAATGTAGAATATAGTGATTTATCACCTTATTTGATCAACGCCCTAATTTCAACTGAAGATAAGCGATTTTATGGTCACTCAGGAATTGATTACTCTCGTACATTTACAGTTATATTTCATACCCTAATGGGTAATAAACAAGGGGGAAGTACCATTACCCAGCAGTTGGCGCTAAATCTTTTTGCAGAAAAAAGAGAGCGTAATACTATAAAACGTATTATGCAAAAATTGCAGGAATGGATTACTGCTGTACGTTTGGAACGTAATTATACCAAGGAAGAAATCATTATGATGTACTTTAATACTGTAGATTTCGGGTATAAAAATACATACGGTATAAAGTCCGCGGCGCGTACTTTCTTCAATACGACTCCTGATAAATTGAAATTGGAAGAAGCTGCGGTTTTGGTTGGTATGTTGAAGGGACCTTCTATGTATTCACCAGTTCGAAATATAGAGCGTTCACAAAGTCGCCGTAATCTTGTGATGGAGAATATGATGAACGAAGGTTTTATATCTACTGAAGAGCTGACGGCAGCGAAAGAGAAACCATTAAAGCTTGATTTGAACGTGTCTAGTTACGGAGAAGGTTTAGCTCCATATTTTAGAGCCGTATTAAAAGATGAAATCAAGAAAGAATTTCAACGTTTGCAGATATTAAAGGATGATGGTACACCATATGATTTAGATAAGGATGGGTTAAAGATATTTACTCCAATCAATTACGATATGCAAGAATATGCTGAGGCTGCTCAAAAGGAGTGGATGCAGAAATTGCAACGTGAATTTGATAAGCAGTGGCGTAATAAAAACCCTTTTGTAGGGGATCGAGCTAAATTATTGCAAGCAGGAATGAAGCGATCTGATCGCTATATTCAGATGAAACAAGATGGTGCTAGTGACGAGGAAATAAAAAAGGCTTTTAATACAAAGACATCAATGACGATTTTCACTTGGCGTGGAAATGTTGATACTATGATGACACCAATGGATTCTATAAAGTATAATAAATTGGTACTCCGTAATTCGATGATGTCTATGGAACCTAGAAGTGGTCATATTAAAGCGTGGGTTGGAGGTATTAACTTTGAACATTATAAGTACGATCAAGTGAAGATGGGGATTCGTCAAGTAGGATCTACCGCGAAGCCATTTACATATGCTGTAGCTATTGATAACGATTATTCTCCATGTCAGACTATACCTAATTATCAACAAACGTATGGTGATTGGACACCAAGAGGTACAGTCCAAGGTGGTAATCCTATAACCTTAAAAAATGCATTAAAGTATTCTCAAAACTATGCAACTGCCTATTTAGTGAATTTAGTGGGGGCTTCAAATGTAGCTGATTTGACACGTAAGATGGGGATTACTTCCAATGTGCCAAATTATCCATCTATATCATTAGGGGCATACGAGGCATCAGTATATGATATGGTTGGAGCATATTCTGCTTTTGTCAATCATGGTACTTGGATAAAACCCATTATGATTTTACGTGTAGAGACCAAAGATGGGACGGTATTGTATGAAAATCAGCCTGATGTTAAAATGGTTTTAAATCCAGAATCAGCTTACATTATGGTGGATATGTTGAGAGGTGTAGTTGATGGTGGTACTGCAAGTCGCTTGCGACGCGCCGAATTTGGAGGCTTAACAAATCCTATTGGTGGTAAGACGGGTACTACAAATGATAACTCGGATGCTTGGTTTATTGGTGTTACACCAGAGTTGGTAACGGGAGTATGGACAGGAGCAGAAGACCGAAGTATTAGTTTCAGTAATATGCAATATGGACAGGGAGCCGCTGCTGCTTTACCAGTGTTTGGCTTGTATATGAAACGCGTATATGCTGATTCGAAATTGAATTATAGTAAAGGTGATTTTGCCAAACCACCTGGAGGCTTGACACGGACATTGGATTGTTCTCAATATGAGGGAATTTACCATGGCGGTGAACCTCAAGAGCCAGAATTGCAAGATGACCGTTTAGGATTTTAAAATTTTACAATTTATAAATACGCCAGACAATGAATTTTTGTAATTTGTTGTCTGGCATTTTTGTTTGGTATAGATGAGTTCGTTTGATTACAAAGAAGAGTTAAAGAAGATTCCGCATAAACCTGGGGTTTATCAATATTTTGATAAAGAGGATACACTTGTTTATGTCGGTAAAGCCAAAGATTTAAAGAATCGTGTAAGTTCTTATTTTGTTAACGAGCGTCAACTCAATTCGAAGACGCGTGTGCTGGTGCGTAAAATCCAACGTATCGCTTTTACTATAGTGGACACCGAGATTGATGCGTGGTTGTTGGAAAATAACCTTATCAAAAAGCATAAGCCTCGGTATAATGTCATGCTCAAGGATGACAAGACCTATCCTTGGATCGTTATTAAAAATGAGTCTTTTCCACGTGTTTTTTGGACAAGGAAATACATTAAAGATGGCTCAACATATTTTGGTCCATATGCTTCCGTAGGGATGATGCATATTGTATTGGACGCCATACGTGAATTATTTCCACTTCGTACATGTAATCTGAATCTAGCACCTGAGCAAATTGCAAAGGGGAAATATAAAGTGTGTTTAGAGTATCAAATTGGTAACTGTAAAGGTCCTTGCGAAGGTTACCAAACATTAGAAGATTATGACCAAAATTTGTCCGATATCAAAGATATCTTGAATGGTAAGATTGCAGTTGTAAAAAATCGTATAAAAGAGCAATTGAATGAAGCAGCTTCCTCGTTGAATTTTGAATTGGCACATTACCTCAAGAATAAATTGGATAAGCTCGATAATTACCAATCTAAGTCTACCGTGGTAAGTTCATCCATCACGAATGTGGATGTATTCAGTATAGCTTCGGACGATAGTTTGGCTTTTGTGAATTTCTTGAAAGTGGTAAATGGTGTAGTCATTCAGACACAAACATTGGAAATGAAAAAACGTTTGGATGAAACGGATGCGGAGTTGTTACAGATTGCTATACCCGAAATTCGAAACCGCTACAAATCATTATCGAGAGAAATTATCGTTCCTTTTGATTTAGAAATTGATGGTCTGCCAGATTTTGTGAAATTTACAGTACCGAAGTTGGGTGACAAGCGAAAATTGTTGGATCTGTCGCTGAAGAATGTTGCTTACTTCAAAAAGGAACGTATGCTTCAATACGAAAAGCTAAATCCAGAAGTTCGTACAGATCGCTTATTACTGCAAATGCAAAAGGACCTACGACTTAATGTACTACCACGCCATATTGAATGTTTTGATAACTCCAATATCCAAGGAAACTACCCTGTTTCGGCAATTGTAGTTTTCAAAGATACAAAGCCTTCGAAGAGAGATTATAGACACTTTAATGTAAAGACAGTCGAAGGACCGAATGACTTTGCAACGATGGAAGAGGCGGTACATCGTCGCTATAGACGCATATTGGATGAAGGGCAAGAACTGCCACAATTAATCGTCATAGATGGGGGTAAAGGACAATTAGGAGCTGCATTGAAAAGTTTAAGGCTTTTGGGAATAGAAAAGAAAGTGACTGTCATCGGTATCGCGAAGCGCCTAGAAGAATTATTCTATCCAGGCGATCAATATCCATTGTATTTGGATAAAAAATCCGAAACGCTGAAAATTATTCAGCATCTACGAGATGAAGCGCATCGCTTTGGGATAACCTTTCATCGCAATCAACGTAGTCGTAAAACTTTTGTGTCAGAGTTGGAGAATATTCCTGGGATTGGTAAGACAACAGTAGAGAAATTGTTGAAAGAATTTAAATCCGTGAAACGGATTAAAGAACAGTCTGAAGAGGAATTAAAAAAAGTGCTTAATCTAAAACAGATTAAAGCACTTCGTGAGTATTTTCAATAACTTTTAGTCCAGCTTTTCCCAAACTTCGTATAGACTAAATGTGCCATTTGTACTTTGAATATTCCCCTCAATTGTAAACGAAGTTTTGTCTTCATTGAATGTGATCTTTAAGGTATTAGTGGCTTCTGCGGCTTGGGTATTACTCTCGTTCACTGTAGTGACAGATTCTGTATATTTGCTATTTTGACTGTCTAATGAATACTTACCTTTGTGTGCTGCAGTTAAACCATTTTGTCGTAGTGATAAGTTCGAAAATGAATTGTTAGAATCAAAAAACTTATAAAAGACAGGAGGTACATCCGTGATTTCCCCGAGGCTATTCTTTGACTGACTTAGTTTCCAAACTCCTTTTAAAGTTGAATCAGTTTGTGCGAATATTCCTGTCGTAAAAATAGTAAGGAAGATAATTGTTAAGATAGTTCTCATGTTTTAAGTTTTACTTATTGCTTAATAAAGTTAAATAAAAACAAACATTATTACAACACGAAGATTAGTATAAATGCCCGTTACAAAACTGTAACGGGCATTTATACTAATCTTCGTAACCAAATCTTTTCAGAATGTTCTTCTTCGCTCTCCAATCGGGTACTACTTTGACGAATATTTCTAGGAAGACTTTTCCTCCAATAAATTCTTCTATATCTTGTCGAGCATAGGTGCCGACTTTTTTGATCATTGATCCTCCTGTACCCACTATGATGTTTTTTTGAGAATCACGTTCTACATATATTTCAGCGGATATTCGTGTAATATTCTTTTCCTCTTTGTAAGCCGTTACAGCTACTTCGGTACTGTAGGGGATTTCTTTAGCATACAATTTGAAAATCTTTTCGCGAATAATTTCAGAAGCAAAGAAACGCATAGATTTATCCGTTAATTCGTCCTTTTCGTAGTATGGAGGATGAATTGGCAGTTTATCTTTGATGTATGTAAGGATTGGAGGCACATTATATCCTAGCAATGCTGACATTGCAAAAATCGCTTCAGGGTTTAATTTTTCCTTCCAATATTCTATCTTCTCTTTTACTTGTTCTTCTGTAGATTTATCGATCTTGTTGATTAATACCGCAATGGGTGACGATGTTTTTGTTAATTTTTCGATTACATCATTTTCATCGTGTTTCTCATTAATATCTGTCACAAATAAAATAATGTCAGCATCAATCAGTGATCCTTCAACAAAACTCATCATTGATTCTTGCAAAGAATACTTGGGGATAATGATTCCGGGTGTGTCTGAAAAGATGATTTGATGATTGTCATCATTGACAATACCCATGATACGATGGCGAGTAGTTTGCGCTTTAGGTGTGATGATAGACATCTTCTCACCGACTAAAGCGTTCATTAGCGTAGACTTACCAGCGTTTGGTTTTCCGATTATACTTACGAACCCAGCTTTATGTGACATTTTTGAATATTTATTTGTTTTACAAAGAAACAAATAATATCTTTGTACTCCAATTAAGGGAGTAAATAATCTTTGATTTTGACATTAAGAACAAAGATTTTGACATATAAAATATAATGCGGGGTGGAGCAGTGGTAGCTCGTCGGGCTCATAACCCGAAGGTCATCAGTTCGAGTCTGGTCCCCGCTACTAAAATTTAAGTCTAACGCGAGGTTAGATTTGGCAAAATATAATGCGGGATGGAGCAGTGGTAGCTCGTCGGGCTCATAACCCGAAGGTCATCAGTTCGAGTCTGGTTCCCGCTACTAAAATTTAAGATCTAACGCGAGGTTAGATTTGGCAAAATATAATGCGGGGTGGAGCAGTGGTAGCTCGTCGGGCTCATAACCCGAAGGTCATCAGTTCGAGTCTGGTTCCCGCTACTAAAATTTAAGATCTAACGCGAGGTTAGATTTGGCAAAATATAATGCGGGGTGGAGCAGTGGTAGCTCGTCGGGCTCATAACCCGAAGGTCATCAGTTCGAGTCTGGTCCCCGCTACTAAAATTTAAAGTCTAACGCGAGGTTAGATTTGGTAAAATATAATGCGGGGTGGAGCAGTGGTAGCTCGTCGGGCTCATAACCCGAAGGTCATCAGTTCGAGTCTGGTCCCCGCTACTAAAATTTAAAGTCTAACGCGAGGTTAGATTTGGTAAAATATAATGCGGGATGGAGCAGTGGTAGCTCGTCGGGCTCATAACCCGAAGGTCATCAGTTCGAGTCTGGTTCCCGCTACTAAGTATAAAAGCTTTACATGAAAATGTAAAGCTTTTTTGTTTTATATACTATGCTATACTTTATGTAGTTGTGTGTTTAGAAGTTGCTTTTGGTTTTTTAATTACTTCCGAAAAAGTGCTTTTTGCCTAAAAAATCCTCTTCGAATCTTTTAAATTTATCCTTTTTCTTGTGTAGTAAGATTTCATATTAGTTATGCAACTAATTTTGTAAAAAATATTTGTCGTTTGTGGATAATAATTTGTTTTTCATCAAATATGCTTGTTTTCTGTAAATCAATCATTTGTTGTTTGTGCAATCGATTTCGTTGGTTAAAGTTTTTTTATTATGCTAATAATAAGTTAATATTGAAATCGATAATCCCTATTATGGTATCACACGGTAACAATTATTTATTCAATTACTTATGAACAACAGATTTACAATGCCCTTTCATTTAAGGAAAGTAACACCGTTAGCAACAGCTCTTTTGTTGACGACTATGATGCCCAATGCGTCATATGTGTTAGCGCATGAGAATTATGCTTTAAACTCAAATGTTTTAGCCCAAGAAACTATTTCTGGTAAAGTTTATGATGAATCAGGACCTGTCGCAGGGGTGACTGTTTCATTGAAAGAAAATCCTTCTATCGTAACGACAACAAATTCGGATGGTGAGTTTACGCTAAAAGCTAAAGTTGGTCAATCCTTAATAATTCGTGCGGTTGGTTATAATTCGCTGACTAAAGTAATCGATGCTGCCACTATGGCTATCACATTGGAAAGTGTGACAGAGTCACTAGATGAAGTTGTGGTAGTTGGTTTTGGGACACAGAAAAAGGTTAATTTGACTGGGGCTGTGCAAGCAATTAGTGCTAAAGATTTAGAAAACAGACCGGTTACAAATGCTTCTACGGCATTGCAAGGAAAGTTTGCAGGTGTAACTATTGTACAAAATTCAGGTCAGCCGGGTAAAGATGGTGGTACTATTCGCGTTCGTGGTCTAGGTACAACGAATAATGCGAACCCTCTGGTTTTGGTGGATGGGGTAGAAAGTTCATTGAATAATATTAATCCAAACGATATCGAAAATATTTCTGTATTGAAGGATGGACCAAGTGCCGCTATTTACGGATCTAAAGCTGCAAACGGCGTTATTTTGGTAACTACAAAAAAAGGTAAGATAGGTGAACCTCAGCTTAATTATGCTGGATATGTAGGTATGCAAGATCCTACTCGATTGCCAGAATATATGCGTTCTTATGATCATGCGGTAATATTGAATGAAGCCTTAGCAAATCAAGGACTGCCTTTGAGATTTACAAATGATGATTTGGACGGGTTTAAAAACTCCACAGATAGAGATAAATATCCTGATACAGATTGGTTAGGTCTGTTGTATGATGGATCTGGATTGCAACAATCACATAATGTTCAAATTTCTGGAGCAACGGATAAGGTTAATTATATGGCTTCAGCAGGATTTATGGGGCAAAAGGGTGTGATTGATGTAGCTAAAGCAGATCGTTATAATTTACGTACAAACCTAGGTGCACAAGTCACTGAGCGCTTGAATATAAATCTTGGCTTGTCTTACAATTACCAGCGTATTGATGAGCCTGTGAATCCATATACAGGTGACATGGCGCAAATCTTTAGACAGGCTAATCGTATTCCTTCCTTTATCCCATATCAATATTCAAATGGAGTTTATGGCTACTATGGTGACGGGAACCCTGTTGCTTGGTTAGATATGAAATCTACGGATGAAATGATCTACAAGCATACTCATATCAATTTTTCTGGAGAATATAAAATTGTAGATGGGTTGAAATTTAAACAAGTGGTTAGTTTTCAGCCAAGAGATAACATGTCTTCTAAATTTGTAAAGGAGATTCAGTTTTATGATCACAATACAGGATCACCAACTTTCAGACAAGGTGTAAATAATCTTACGGTATATAATAACCAAGATGAGTTATTGACATTGCAGTCAATGTTGACTTATGATAAATCATTTGGCAAACACGATCTTAATGCACTAGCTGGTTTTATGGATGAAACGAGAAGAGCGGATTTTTCAAGGGGTTATAGACAAAATTTCTTGGGTACGGAATTGCATGAGTTGGATTTGGGTGATGTATCGGGTCAGCAGGCTACAGGTGGGGCGCAAAAACTATTATTGAGATCTTGGTTTGGTCGAGTAAACTATGCATTTGATAATAAGTATTTGTTTGAAGCAAATGTAAGACATGATGGAACGTCTAGATTTGTTGGAGAGAATAAATGGAACACATTCCCTTCTTTCTCTGCAGGATGGAGAGTTTCACAAGAGGGTTTCTTCCAAAATTCAGCTTTAGCAGAAAAAATATCTGAATTGAAATTAAGAGGTGGTTGGGGTATATTGGGTAACCAAACCTTATCAGGTGTAGGTGAGAATGCCTACCCTTCAGCAGATAATTATTACCCAGGTGTATTTACGATTAGTTCTGGATATAATTATCCAATCGGAACTGGATTGGCTTCAGGAGGAACAGTAGCTGTCGCAGCGAATCCTCAAATGTTATGGGAGCGTTCAATTAGCTCAAATGTTGGTTTAGATTTAAATTTTAGAAATAAATGGTCTTTTGTGTTAGACTATTTCAACAGAACAACAGACCGTCTTTATATGTCATTGCCTGTTCCGGTTGAATTTGGGCTTCCAAGTCCTGTTCAAAATGCAGGAAAGGTCAAAAACAATGGTGTAGAATTACAAGTTAACTACAGTAATAGATCTAATCCATTTCAATTTGATATTGGAGCCAACATTTCATACATCAACAATGAAATCTTAGAATGGAGATCGAATTCAGCAGAACCTCATAGCTCATTTTACGTGAGAGATTTAGGACTGCCGTTGCGATCTTTCTATGGTTACGAATCTTTGGGTATTTATAGATCTGATGAAGAATATCAAAATTCAGGTGTGAAGGGAGTGAATAATACAGTAGGTGCGGGAGATTTAATCTATAAAGACCAAAACGGCGATGGTAAAATTGATGGTAACGACCGTGTATATTTAGGTTCTCCGGATCCAAAGTATATTTTTGGATTGACATCAAATATGTCGTACAAAAATTTCGATTTGAATATGTTTTTGCAAGGAGCGGCAGATGTACAAGGTTATATGTGGGGAGAAGCAATTGGCAATATTTCAGGTACAGATAAGCCTACTGAAATCTACAGCGAGAGATTCCATGCTGTTAATAATCCAAATGGATCAATGTCAAGAGCCTTGACATCATGGGTTCAAAATAAACCAGAGTCAAATCCTTCTGATTTTTGGATTCAAAATGCGAGTTATGTACGTCTAAAAAATATAACGTTAGGGTATAATCTGCCTCAATCCGTACTTAATAAAATAGGGCTTAAAGGTGCTAAAATTTACTATAGTGGACAAAATTTATTCACTATAACTGGATTTGCAAAAGGATTCGATCCTGAAGCTCCAGCTGATTCAAGAGGTAATTTCTACCCTCAAGTGAAAACGAATGTGTTTGGATTAAATGTTAATTTTTAAGATGTAAATTATGTTAGGAAAATATAAAGTATTGTGTTTAGCAGGATTGGTTAGCATGATGTCATGTGAAAGCTTAGACCAGAATCCGCTAAAAGATTTAAGTGAAAACAATTTTTGGAATACAGAGAAGGATGTACTTTTTGCTGTGACGGGCTTGTATAATGGATGGGAATCAGGAAGTCAAATTTTCTATATGGATTGTGTTTCAGATAACTCGAATAATGATTTTGCACACGAAGGCTACCAAGCTTTGGGTAATGGTACAGCCACGGCTACAAATCCAGGAAATGCCTCGTCAAGATATACATACAATCATATAAGACGTGCAAATTGGATATTGGAAAATATTGAGAAAGCTCCAATTAGTGCTGATTTAAAGAAAAGATTAATAGCTGAGGTAAAAACTATTCGTGCGTATCGCTATTTGGATTTGGTCACATTATTTGGTGATGTCCCATTGATTACTCAAACATTAACTATAGACGAATCTTTTGTAGAAAGAACACCTAAAGCAGAAGTTTATGCGTTTTTGGAGAAAGAATTGAAGGATGCTGCTGCAGATTTGCCTGGCGTAGCTACAGAGAAAGGGCGAATGACCAAAGGGGCAGCTTTAGGCTTTTTGACAAGAGTTTACGCATTCCAAAATAAACATCAAGAAGTGGCTAGTACTACTGACGAGATAATTAATTTAGGCGTTTACGAGCTTTTTGATAATTATGCTACATTATTTGAAGAAGCCAATGAAGGAAATTCAGAAGTAATCTCTGATATACAGTACATTCAGAATGATTTCGGTTATGGTTCATTAGGAATCATGATGCCGAATAGCATTGGTGGGTGGAGCTCTATTGTTCCTCTTCAGAGTTTGGTTGATAGTTATGAAGCAAAAGACGGTTTGCCAATTGAAAAATCAGCAGTTTACAATGCGGCTCAACCTTATGAAAATCGTGATCCAAGATTAGCAGCTACTATTTTGTATGCAGGCGTAACGTATAGAGGCCAAGTGTTTAATCCACTAGGAGACACAAATGATTACCCTACTAGTGCTGATAACGCTTCTAATTCAGGTTATAACTACAAGAAATATATTCAAAATCCTTCAAGCTATACAAATGTGTGGAATGTAGGAGTGAATATTATTGTACAACGTTATGCTGAGATTTTATTGTTGAACGCCGAAGCTAAAATTGAAGCCAATCAAATCGATAATTCGGTTTACGAAAATATTAATTTGGTAAGAGAACGTGCTGGTTTACCAAAAGTAGATGCAACGCAATATCCTTCACAAACGGAGTTAAGAGACTTGGTGAGAAGAGAGTTGCGTGTAGAATTGGCTGGTGAGGGACGTCGTAGATTTGATATTATCCGTTGGGGGATTGCAGACGAGGTTATGAATGGTCCAGTTTATGGTTCACTTTCTAAAGGTAATATTGATCCCGCAACAGGTGTTGTTACATTTACGAACTTAAATGATAGATTCTTTGTTGAAAATAGAACTTTTGAAAAAGGGAAAAATGAATATTGGCCAATTCCTCAAGCTGCAATTGACGCAAGTAGAGGTGTGCTAAAACAAAACAATGGGTATTAGTCCATTATTTGGAAAATAAGCACTTATTATAAGGTCTTAACGAATGGCAAGAGAGAAATTTCTTGCCATTTTCTTTGTCTGAAATCTCTCAAAATAATACAATCTATTTTGTGTAACTTTGTAGCCTATATTTCATATTGAAATGAGTTGCCGGGATGGTAACGCGCGAGATAAAATTTAAAAAATATTATGGCAAACATTGTTGCAATTGTAGGTCGCCCAAATGTGGGAAAATCGACTTTATTTAACCGCTTGACGGAAAGTAGAAAAGCTATCGTTGACGATTTTAGTGGAGTAACACGCGATCGTCACTATGAGATGGCAGAGTGGATAGGTAAGAAATTCACAGTTATTGATACTGGAGGTTTTGTACATGGATCAGATGATATCTTCGAAGAAGCAATCCGTGACCAAGTGCATATCGCCATTGAAGAGGCGTCTGTAATTATTTTTATGGTAGACGTTAAAACTGGTACAACAGATTTAGATGATGAGATCGCTGATCTATTGCGTCGTACTTCAAAACCTGTATATGTGGTAGCTAATAAAGTGGACCACGCTAAATTGCACCATGATTCTTCTGAGTTCTATGCGTTTGGTTTGGGTGAGATATTTAATGTGTCTTCGGCTACAGGTTCGGGTACAGGTGAATTGTTGGATGCAGTAGTGTCACATTTTCCTGAACCAGAAGAAGAGGAAGAAGAGGATTATTTACCAAAAGTAACCATAGTAGGACGTCCAAATGTTGGTAAATCATCATTGACCAATGCTTTATTAGGAACAGATCGTAATATCGTGACTGATATAGCAGGAACTACACGTGATACCATTAAAATTCATTATAATCAATTTGGACATGAGTTTTTATTGGTGGATACTGCGGGTCTTCGTCGTAAGAGTAAAGTGAATGAAGATATCGAATTTTACTCGGTAATGCGTACTATTCGTGCACTAGAAGACTCTGATGTAGTCGTATTAATGTTGGATGCGAATGATGGTATCGAAGCGCAGGATATTAATATTTTTCATTTAGCAGAAAAGAATAAAAAAGGAATTGTGATTGTTGTCAACAAATGGGATACTATTGAGAAAGACAACAAAACGATGAAAGAGTTTGAAGCTCGTATTAAAGAAAAAATTGCTCCTTTTACAGATGTACCAATTATTTTCACATCAGTGACAGAGAAACAACGTATTTTCAAGGTCGTAGAGACAGCGATGGAAGTACATCGTAATAAAACGAAAAAGATCCCTACTTCTAAATTGAACGAAGTAATGCTTGGTGTGATTGAGAACTATCCACCTCCAGCAATAAAAGGTAAATACATCAAAGTTAAATATGCGACACAATTACCAGGGAAAGCACCTATGTTTGCCTTCTTCTGTAATTTGCCTCAATATATTAAGGATCCTTACAAACGTTACGTGGAGAATAAATTACGTGACAATTTTGATTTCACGGGAGTTCCTATTCAAGTTTATTTCAGACAAAAGTAATTATTAAAATCAAATCAACTAAAGTTCTATATGCAACACAATCTCGTACTTTATAATACATTAACACGTAAAAAAGAAAAGTTTGAGCCATTACATCCCAATTTAGTTGGAATGTATGTGTGTGGTCCTACCGTCTACAGTGATGTACATCTAGGGAATTGTAGAACTTTCGTTTCCTTTGATTTAATATTCCGTTACTTACTTCATTTGGGGTATAAAGTACGTTATGTGCGTAACATCACCGATGCAGGCCATCTAGAAGGTGATAACGATGAGGGTGATGATAAATTTGCTAAAAAGGCAAAATTATTACAGCTTGAGCCAATGGAAATCGTTCAGAAATATACAATCGGTTTTCATGATGTTTTGCGTTTATTTAACGCATTACCACCAAGTATTGAGCCGACCGCTACTGGACATATTTCGGAACAAATCGAAATGGTGCAGACAATTATTGATAATGGTTATGCTTATGAAGTAAACGGTACGGTTTATTTTGATGTGGATAAATACACAAAAGAACATAACTATACAATTCTGACCAACCGTAATCTCGATGATTTGATGAATAACACGCGAGAGTTAGGAGGTCAGGACGAGAAGCGAGGTCGTTTAGATTTTGCACTTTGGATTAAAGCAAAGCCAGAACATATTATGCGTTGGCCTGCACCGTGGAGTGTAGGTTTTCCAGGTTGGCACATTGAATGTTCGGCGATGAGTCGTAAATATTTGGGTGATCAATTCGATATACATGGTGGTGGAATGGATTTGGCCGCTACACACCATACCAACGAAATTGCACAATCTGAAGCTTGTAACCATACTTCTCCTGCTAAATATTGGATGCATACGAATATGCTGACCGTAAATGGTGCGCGTATGTCTAAATCAGCGGGTAATGGATTTTTGCCTGGGGAATTATTTACGGGTAATCATCCTTTGTTGAATAAAGGATATTCACCTATGGCGGTGCGTTTCTTTATGTTGCAAGCACATTACAGAAGTACATTAGATTTTTCTAATGAAGCTTTGGATGCGGCAGAGAAAGGTTATAAGCGACTAATGAATGCGATCAGTTTATTAGACAAGGTAGTTCCGGCTTCTTCTACGAAAATTGATGTTGATTTAGATACATTGACAGCACGTTGTTATGCAGCTATGGATGATGATTTCAATTCACCTGTGTTGATTGCGGAGTTGTTTGAGGTTGTTCGTTTGATAAATTCAATCTATGATGGTAAACAACAAGTTGATCAGGTCGCTTTAGATCAAATCAAATTATTGCTTAATAATTTTGTATTTGATGTCATGGGCTTGAAAGATGATCAATTGGGTTCAGATAATGAAAGCATGGATAAATTGATGGATTTGGTTATCAACTTACGTAATGAAGCGAAGCAAAATAAAGACTATGCAACATCTGATAAAATACGTAACGAGCTAACGGCAATTGGTATTCAATTAAAAGATAGCAAAGACGGTACACTTTGGAATAAGATTTGATATAAGGCTTGCAAATAACTTTAGATGAATTATTCAACTATTCTTAAAACTGTATCTGTAGCATGTGCTTTGTTGCCAATGCAAGTTTTGCTTGCTCAACTTCCTGAAAAGGTTGGTGGTCTAATTACTGCCGATCGGAATGCGGCAATTATTTCAAAAGCACAAACTCCTCATGCAGCATTTTCGTCTATTATAGATAAGACCTCAACTTTTTATGTGCCTTCAGCGGTGAATGCATTTAATTATTTGAATAACAGACCCAATATACCTGATGTCATGGCTTGGGAACCAAACTTTGCTTTGGTGTCGAAAAGTTTGGAGTTCGGTGTTACTTCAGGCAATATGGAATTTCAAAAAGTTGGCGCTGTAAAAAGATATGGACAATATTTAACAATTTGGAAGCGCGATAAAAAGGGAGTTTGGAAGGTTGATCTTCGTGCAGAAGTAGAAAACTACGGTAAACAGGCCGCGAAAGATTTAACATATCAAGAGCCTGACGATTCTTGGTATTTGAAACATCGCTCACAAGTGAGATTGAAGCAGCGTGAGGATATCATATCATCTACAGATCAATTATTCTCTACTATTTCAAAGCGTGATACAGAGGCTGCTTATCGAGAATTTATGGCTGATGAGGTTCGTTTTTATTATCCATGGCAAAATGAAATTGAGGGCAAAAATAATGTAGTCAATTTCATCAAAAAACAACGCATCGATATCGTAACTGAACCATTAAAGGTAGGAAGAACATATAGTGGGGAGTATGCGTATTCACAAGGTACAGCTACCATTCATTCAAAAGAAAAGGCAGTAAAATTCAATTATATCAGGGTGTGGAAATTGCAAGATGATTTTCAGTGGAGAGTGATTCTGGAAATGATGTTTGAACGATAATAGTTCTTTAAAAAATAAAAAGGCTTGAAAATATTTCAAGCCTTTTTATTTTTTAAAGAACTAACTGATATCTTATAAGTGAATAACTTCACCGTATGCGTCAGCAGCAGCTTCCATAATAGCTTCACTCATTGTAGGGTGAGGGTGAACAGCTTTGATCATTTCGTGACCAGTAGTTTCTAATTTACGAGCTACTACAATCTCAGCGATCATTTCAGTTACGTTAGCACCAATCATGTGCGCACCTAACAATTCACCATATTTAGCGTCGAAAATTACTTTTACAAAGCCATCTTTTGCGCCAGCAGCAGAAGCTTTTCCTGATGCAGAGAATGGGAATTTTCCAACTTTGATTTCATAACCAGCTTCACGAGCAGCTTTTTCAGTAAGACCTACAGAAGCAATTTCTGGTGAACAGTATGTACATCCAGGGATATTGTTATAGTTGATAGGCTCTACATGCAAACCCTTGATTTTCTCAATACAAGTGATAGCCTCCGCCGATGCTACGTGCGCTAATGCCTGACCTTTTACGATGTCACCAATAGCATATACACCATCAATATTTGTTTTGTAGAAATCATCTACCAATACACGACCTTTATCTACTTTTACACCAACTTCTTCAAGACCGATATTTTCGATATTTGGAGCGATACCAACAGCTGATAGCACTACTTCTGCTTCGATTACCTCGTTGCCTTTTGCAGTTTTGATATTTACTTTTGACAATGCACCTGAAGTATCCACAGAGGTTACCTCTGATTTCGTTAAAATATCAATACCCGCTTTTTTAAGCGATTTTTCTAATTGTTTTGATACTTCTTCGTCTTCAACAGGAACGATACGATCCATGAATTCAACGATAGTTACTTTTGTGCCTATTGCGTTATAAAAATAGGCAAATTCAACACCAATAGCTCCAGATCCTACCACGACCATTGATTTCGGTTGTGTAGGCAGATTCATCGCTTGACGGTAACCAATAATTTTCTTACCATCTTGAGGTAAGTTAGGTAATTCTCTTGAACGAGCTCCTGTAGCTAAAATCGTGTGTTTTGCAGTATATTCTTTTATGCTACCATCAGCAGCTTTTACTTCAACTTTACTGCCTTTTTTGATTTTAGCAGTACCCATGATTACATCAATCTTGTTCTTTTTCATTAAGAACTGGATACCTTTACTCATACCTTCTGCTACACCACGACTTCTTTTTACGATTGCACCAAAGTCAGCTTCTCCGCCTTGTACCTTAATACCGTATTCTTCAGCATGGTTTAAGTATTCAAATACTTGAGCACTTTTTAATAAAGCTTTTGTAGGAATACACCCCCAGTTCAAACAGATACCACCTAAAGCTTCGCGCTCTACAATGGCAGTTTTAAAACCTAATTGAGATGCACGGATAGCAGCAACATAACCACCCGGTCCAGATCCAATCACAATAATGTCGTAGTTCATATAGTTTTTGAATTAGTTTTCTTTTTCAAATTTTGTAGCCAAAAATACACTTTTTTTTGGCAAGGACATAGCGTATTGCAATCTTATTTTGGCAAAACGTAATAAACTACTGTCTTAAAAAAAATGTGCTATGTCAGTGGCTAGTCAATAAATGAAAACAATTCTTGTTTCCATAAGTAGACCATTATTTTTGCGATTTATCAATCATAATTAATATGTTACGTATTTTAAGACTTATTGCGCTTTGGGAAGCGATCTCTGCTGTGCTTTTATTTTTTGTGGCTATGCCTATTAAGTATTATTTCTATGAACATTTAGGCTTGACAAAAGAATTGGCAGCGGGCTTTTCGTATATGGTTGGTTTATTTCATGGAGCCTTGTTTGTTATTTTGGCATTAATGTTAATTGCTGCATGGAGAATTTATAAATGGAGTTTCTTAAGATTGGTCAAATATCTCATTATTTCTGTAATTCCGATCGCTTCATTCTGGATAGAAATTGATTTGAAGAAGGATATTAATGCAGGAATTAAATAAAACAAAAGCAAGCTATTTAGCTTGCTTTTGTTTTATTAGATGATTAGTCTTTAGTTGGTAAGTCATTTATACTCATATACGCATAAGTAATT
Source organism: Sphingobacterium bovistauri (assembly GCF_020295405.1). Classification (GTDB taxonomy): domain Bacteria; phylum Bacteroidota; class Bacteroidia; order Sphingobacteriales; family Sphingobacteriaceae; genus Sphingobacterium; species Sphingobacterium bovistauri. The sequence continues at coordinate 1,988 of NZ_JADEYP010000011.1, read as the reverse complement.
TCTGTCTTTCCGTGTGGAGTTGGTGTACCATTTTCATCCAAATTCACAAAAACCAATTTGTCTATAGAAAGAATTGGTTTTCTTGTTATTTTATTGCGTACTTGACAGGTCAATGTAATTGATGTTTTACCAAATTCTGTTGCCGTAATACCTAACTCAATAATATCCCCCTGTTTTGCCGAACTTACAAAGTTAATCTCCGAAATAAATTTCGTAACTACATGTGGATTACCCAATTGTACGATGGCATAAATAACTGCTTCTTCGTCAATCCATCGTAAAAGTGTACCTCCGAAAAGTGAGCCATTCGGATTTAGATCTTCTGGTTTTACCCATTTTCTAGTATGAAAGTTCATCTTATTCTTATTTAAAGAAAATCCAGAGAGGCAAAATTAATTTTGCCTCTCTGGATTATTTTAAGCGTGAATTGCTCTGTTTGCAGTTGCTGCAAGAGCAGCTTCTTTTAGCGCTTCTGTGTAAGTTGGGTGTGCGTGACAGATTCTTGCGATATCTTCTGCCGACGCTCTGTATTCCATTGCGACTACAGCTTCAGCAATCATATCTGCTGCACGTGGTCCAATCATGTGTACACCGATTACTTCGTCAGTTTCTGCATCAGCTAATACTTTTACAAAACCATCCGTGTCACCAGATGCTTTAGCACGTCCTGAAGCTTTGAATGAGAATGAACCTGATTTATATTTCACACCAGCTTCTTTCAATTGTTCTTCTGTTTTACCGACTGAAGCTACTTCTGGCCAAGTGTACACGACACCAGGGATTAAATTGTAATCGATATGCGGTTTTTGACCAGCAATACGCTCAGCTACATAGATGCCTTCATCTTCTGCTTTGTGTGCAAGCATTGCGCCTTTTACAACATCACCAATAGCATAAACACCTTCTACACTAGTTTCTAAGTGATCGTTTACAGTGATTTTATTTCCTCTTTCTTCTGGTGTAATGCCAATATTTTCTAAACCTAAATCTTTCGTGTATGCTACACGTCCTACAGAAACAATACAGTAATCACCTTCGAAAGAGACAGCTTGACCTTTAGCATCTTCAGCGGTAACAGTTACTGTTTTGCCTTTTGCGCTAGCGCCAGTTACTTTATGACCTAAGAAGAATTCCATGCCTAATGATTTTTTCAATACGCGTTGTAATTCTTTGCCTAAACCACCATCCATTGTACTGATAATTGATTTTGCGTATTCAATTACTGATACTTTAGCACCTAGACGAGCGTATACCGAACCTAATTCAAGACCGATAACACCACCACCGATTACGATTAAGTGTTTAGGAACTTCTTGAAGATTTAAAGCTTCTGTAGAAGTGATGATACGTTTTTTGTCAATAGGTAAGAAAGGTAATGCCGTTGGTTTAGAACCGGTAGCGATAATTACATTTTTACCTATGATTTCTTCTGAACCACCGTCTTTTTTAGTGATTTTAATTGTGTTTTTATTCACAAAAGAACCTGTTCCTTCGAATGAATCAATTTTGTTCTTTTTGAAAAGGTAAGTAATACCTGCTGTATTTTGTGCGATCACATCATTTTTGCGATCGATCATTTTTTTAACATCAATTTTCAGATCTTTTACAGATATACCATGGTCTGCAAAAGCATGAGCGGCATTATGATAGTGTTCTGAAGTATCTAATAAGGCTTTTGAAGGGATACATCCTACATTTAGACATGTACCACCAAAAGTGCTATATTTTTCAACAACCGCTGTTTTTAACCCTAATTGAGCACAACGGATAGCGGCCACATAACCGCCTGGACCACTACCAATTACTATAACGTCGTATTGCATAATTGCTATTTTATATTTTTGTTGCAAAGTTAATGTTTATCATTCAGTAATACCAAATTATGTTGGCATAAAAAAGAAGCTGTCCAAAAAGGGCAGCTTCTTTGTTTTATTTCGATTTTTAAGAAAACTTCTAATTGTTAAGCTGCATACTTGGATACAGAGGAT
>NZ_JADEYP010000010.1 GCF_020295405.1 Sphingobacterium bovistauri | reverse complement strand
GCGTCCGCAGAATCCTTCAATGCAAAACTTAAGGCATTCAGGAGTATGTTTCGAGGTGTAAGAGATACTACCTTTTTCCTATACAGAGTGATGAAATTGTATGCTTAAAAATGATTATCCCCCCAAGAATTCAGCTTGATCCAAATCTAGCATAGTAGGTGTTCGATAGATACCATTTTCATAATACAAATTGCTGTCGAACACCATCTTTACAAATTCCCTCTTTTGCAATGTATCAGCCACCGAATAAACATGGCGCATATCAGTTAACATATTGAGGTTTTTTTCCAAAATATTGAATGCAACACTTTTGTCATTACTCAAACGTTCAATGGCACCTTTAAGATTTAAGATATTATCATTATAGATAGAATACCAACGTTGATACGTATCCTTATTAATTTCATTTTTTATCCATTTTTCCTCTACTGAAAAAAGCTTCTCTTCAACTTCTTGCAATTGGTTCTTCTTTTCTATTACATTTTTACGATTATTCTCCAATACTGAATCCAAAGAATTTTTTGTTTCTGTCCTAATCTTCCTGACCCTTGTAATTGGAAGACTCATCAGATCACATATTTCTAATAACTGGTTATGAGCTTTTACAGCACTAATATTGTTGTGCTTTGAATGTTTACATTTATAGTAATAAAAATACTTACCTGATTTACCTCTGGATGGCGCACCTGATAGCGGATGCCCACAATGACAATTTAATATCCCACGTAATGGAATTTCATCATCAATAACTGTCCTTGTTTTTTCAGGACGCTTAAGTTTTTGTTGAACCAATGTCCAAGTCGTCTTATCAATGATAGGCTCGTGAATTCCATTAAATAAACCACCTTCGTAATTTTTATAGGCATCTACCTTTAGCAAGCCTGCATAGATCGGATTTTTGAGCACACGTTCAATTGCCATATTGCCCTTGGTTGTAAAGCCTAATTTTTGTGCTTGTTCTTTTATAAGATAGAGTGGCGTATTCTTTAAATAAGAATCGTAAATGAAGCTTATAATCTTTGCTTCATTTTCTTCTATTACCAACCTTCGCTCCTTGCGCTCTCCTTCCTTTCTGTATCCGAACGGTGCGTTTTTAAATACATATCTTCCCTCTTTGGCTTTTGCAGTATAGATTCCTCCTTTCACTTTAATGCTTCTATTGATATTGTCTTCTTCAGCAAGTAATAATTGTAATCCAGCACGAAAAAAACTGCCAGGTGTATCATAATCAAAAATAATACCTTCAGTAACACTGACTACTTGTATGCTGTATTTTTTCTGCAACTCTTTGACCATACTAATTGCTTCACCTGCATCACGACTGAACCGGTCAAGCTGATCAACAAGCAAATAATCTACGGTACGATGATGTTTAGTGATAAATTCTCTCAGCTTAATAAAATCGGGACGATCAAAAGTTCTTGCACTTTTCCCCCTGTCGATAAAAGTATCTACCAATTCCACATTATTGAATTTAAGCCATTGGTCGGTATATAGTTCCTGTCTTTCTATAGAACCATTACTCTGACCGAGTTGACTGAATCTTAGATATCTTATCGCTCTTTTCATAATATTCATTTAATGTTGCTGAAACAATAATTTCACTAATTAAATTTACGAATTTTTCCTCTTTTTCTCTTTGGAGATCTTCAAAAAATATTGATGTTTTTTCATCATTTCCCTCCATATCCTTCTCTCCCATAAAACAATATTTTTGAAGTTTAAAAATAAAAGGCTTTATTTCTAAAGCCTAAAAATTAAATCATGTTATGTTGCCTGGCAAGCCCTCCATTTTCATTTTAATGGTAGTTTTTTCTTTAATATTATGACTTGGTCTATATATAATATAAGAACGCTGGTGTAGGTATCTGATCTTTTTTATATACGTTGCCGAACTGGATATTTTAGATCCTTCCATCATTTGTTTGCTGCTAATTTGTATGGAATCTGCACAATCGTTAGTTAGCCATATCTTAAAAAGAAAAAGATATAGGGAAATATGTCCTGAGTCAATAACAGGATCATTGCTAACTTTTTCTAAAAAACTCATTAAGACTTCCATTCTTTCCATATTCCTACTAAATTTTAGCTCTTTGTTGTCTTTTCTTATCAATATCCATCTTTACTACATTTCTACTTTTTTCAGGCACTGATACCGCTAAATTTCCAACTGATGCTTTTTTATGTAATGCATCATAAAAGTTAATTTCACGTTTTAAAGGATTTGCCTCAATCTCAAGCTTTTGGATATTTTTACCTGTTTTAATTTGAATATCGACTCTTTGGCCATTTTTCAACTTATCAATTACTACTTCTTTCTCCTCCTCGTTTAACTTAATACCGCGAATTCGGGAAAGTTCCGTTGTTAAATCAAAATCTGGAATATTGATTGCTCTCAATTTGATATGTCCTTCACCGTCTCTATCGTTTAAATCAGGAACTATCCACTTAGTTCCAGTGGTATTAACAGCACGACCATGCAATAATTCTGAAGCCTGAAATTTATCTATTGACATGCCTATATACCCTTACACTTTGAAGTGTTGCAGTGATAATATCTGTATTTTGCCAACTTACCCTGGGAAATACTTCCAGTTAGCTTTCGTCCGCAGAAAGGGCAATCTATGAATCCTCTTAGTGGAAATAAAAATTTTGTATGAAACTTAGCTTCATTCTGTTTAAGTCTGCTTTTGAGCAATAACTGTACAAGCTGAAAGATATCCTCGGATATGATTGGTTGATGGATTGCCTTTACAAATTGTGTTTCTTCTTCTTGGTTAGCATTAATTTTTATTATTCCACAATAGATGGGATTTCGCAATATTTTCCAAAAATTGTTCTTACTACACTGTAAGCCTTTTTGGCAAGTCATCATTCTGACTTGATTGATGGAATATGTACCTTTTGAAAACTGTTCAAAAGCCCAAGTGATCAAGTCTGCCTGCGGTTGTTTTGGCACAATAATTTCCCTCCCCTCTTGCGTAGACTGATTCGCATATCCCATTGGTGCTCTTCCTGGCCATCTCCCCATCTTTCGAGCTCGACGCATTCCATCGGAAGCATTCCTGCCTCTTCTGCTATTTTCGGCCTCAGGTATTGAAAGGTATATTGCTAGCATAACAATACTTTCGGGCACATTAAAATCAATGGGTTAGTCAATAGCAAAGGGTTTCGTATTGAGTTCCCTCAATATGCCAAGCATCTGATACCCATATTCAATACTTCGGCTAAAACGATCCCATTAGATGAACAATATGTTTTCTGCTAGTCTATTTCTGTTCTTTTTTTAAGTCTTGATAATTTTCTTCCACTCGGGTCGATTGAAAGTCTTGGCTGAGAAATCTTCTCTATAAATCCCTTTGACAGTAATCTTGTTTTGTTCGCAATATTTTAGTAATCTATCTTCCTGTTCGGGTAGGGAATATCCTTTTCTTTTTTGTTCATCCGTGCTGACACGGACATATAAATAGGCTGATACCATACGATTTTATTTTAAAGTATTACTGATTAAGTAAATGATTATATAAATAACGAATGAGAATACTTCGGATAAATAATTATTTGTATTTATTAATAGAATATTAATGTGAATTCAATGAATGCAAAAATTTATTCTATTAATATCAAAAATTATTTTTCAAACTTGGTCTTCTACAATTAAAATATTCCATTTTCAGTACATTTGTTGAAATTATAATTTGTTTTATATTTGTTAATTATCTCCAATAATTTAACCAAATATTACGACTTCAAATAACCACTTATGAGTTACCACGACCCTATCCGTCAATCTAAATATTTAAGACAAACTTTATCTCAAGAAAAAAAGTGTCGGCTTTTTCATTTCAAAAGGATGTATCTCGGCTGTTTCTAATATTCATAAATCTTAGACATGTACTATGAAGAAATTAAAACACGACACTTCGGAATACATAAGAAGTATTCAACAAATATTAATTTCTGACAAAAAGAAATTATGTTTCCTTTTTGTCGAAGGGAGTTCTCTAGTTTGGACAAACTGTAAATCCCTGACCGTTTAAGCAATAGGAAAGATGATTTTTGGATAGAGGAATTTAACAGGATTAAAATAAAATATTATGAATAATTATACCCATGACCCTTTACGGGAATTAATAGAAATAAGGAATCAGCTATCTTATACAAAAAGACTTGGTTTTTTATTTGGTGCCGGTACTTCAAAAGCAATGGGAATTTCTGACATAACAACATTAACTAAGAAGATTGAAGATTCCATAAGCGATCCTTCTAAGGCTCTCTTTAGTAAAATCAAAAATGATCTTAATGTTGATTCTCAACACATTGAAGCTGTCCTTAACCAGATAAGATTAATACGACAAATTACTAAGGATAGTGATGAAAAAAAATATAACGATATAGCTGGCAAAATTGCTCAAAAACTCGACAAAGAAATTTGTGATAAAATATATGAAATCATTTCTTCAGAAGAACAAGTCGCAGATATAAAAACTGCTAAAAAATTTATTGGTTGGTTAAATTGGATGTCAAGAGACTTTGTTAAAGAAATATTTACAACTAACTATGATTTAATCCTTGAAAAGTCATTTGAGGATTTATTAATTCCATTCTATGATGGATTTATTGGTGCCCACGAACCTTTTTTTGCTCATCAAACTTTAGATAGCAGATCAAAATACGATCGCCCTCCCACATCTTGGATTAGATTATGGAAACTACATGGTTCTTTAGGTTGGTTTTGGAAATTGAATGAGGACAAGAAAACACACAGGGTGATTCGACTAAGTTCAGGTGCAAAAGAAAAACATCCTGATTCAGAACTTGTAATTTATCCATCCAGAGATAAATATGAATCTTCCAGAAAACAACCTTTTACTAGCTATTTTGATAGACTGAAGGAATCCCTATTGGCAGGTGAAGGTATATTCATAATAAGTGGATACTCTTTTTCTGACGAACATGTAAATGAGATTATTTTCAGCGGTTTAAATCAAAATAACAGACTGCATATTATTGCATTCTTTTTTGATGATGTACCATTAAACAACATTATAGAACAAGGCAAAAATTTCCCGAACTTAACATTAATGGGGCCAACACAGGCTTCGATTTCTGGTGTCAGCGGGCAATGGAAGCATAATAAAGACGGAGAGCTTTTGTCCCCGTTTTGGGATAAAGATAGCAATAAATTAAAGCTTGGAGATTTTAAAGAATTGATAAATTTTCTGGTACTTTCATCTGGATTTAGAGATAAAATTGAAAATCAGACTAAATGAAAACAGATATAACATATTTAGGTAGAGTCATCAACGTCAATAGTGCTAGCGTGGAAGTGGAAATTTCGAAAGACATACCTTCAGCAGCCCCCATTATAAATGGAAGATTATATAAACTCGGGCAAATAGGTACATTTGTAAAATTTCCGATTGGGAATCTTACGCTTTATGGATTGGTATCATCAGTAAGTAATACTCCATCAACGATTGACAATATAGATTATGAACCAGATTATGGCTCAAGATTCTTACAGGTTCAATTAGTTGGTGAAAAACTTGGAAATGAATCTTTTGAAAAAGGAATTGGGACATTCCCTACGATTAATGACGAAGTGCATATCGTAACAGAAGATGATTTAAAAGAAATCTATGGAGTTAAGAAGAATGGACATATAGAGATTGGGAAACACGCATCATCCGAAAATCTTCCAGTATATGTTAGTCTTCATAATTTAGTATTAAGACATTCTGCAATTTTAGGTTCTACTGGAAGTGGGAAGTCGAATACAACGGCTCACATAATAAAAACAGTTTTAGATAATGGTGAAGGAGCCCGTTTAATTCTTGTTGATACTCATGGTGAATATTCTTCGGCATTTGAAGGAAAAGCGAAAGTCTTCAAAATTAACGATAAAACAAATCCGCTTATTATTCCCTTTTGGACAATGAATTTTGATGAACTGTCTTTTTTTCTTGTAGGACGCCCTGATGGTCAAGAAAAACCGGAAGACAAGCAACTGAGAGATAAGATTTTGGAGTTAAAAAAAGCGAATGCAACTCTGTTAAAAGCTGGTGCTGTTGATGTCGGTTATATTACCACTGATTCTCCAATACCCTTTGATATTAAAAAGATGTGGTATGATTTTGACAGAGAAATGAATGCTACATACAACCATGCAAGCGATCATATCGCTGCGAATGAATGTTTGGAAGAAGAGGGCGATCCTAGTATTTTAAAACCTGCAAAGTTTCAGCCACACTCACCAAACAATACAGCTCCTTATAAATCAAAAAAGCTAACCATGTATCCATATGTAGGGAAAATATATTCCCGGCTAAAGGATAGTAGGTACAGTTTCATGTTTAATCCAAGCGATTATTATGACACTACAAGTGAGAATGATATCGATCACCTTTTAAGAAATTGGATTGAACACGAACAAAGGTTGACTATTCTCGATTTGAGTGGTATCCCATTTGAATTGATTGATATTTCAGTTGGATTAATAACAAGGTTTTTATACGACTCAATGTATTGGGGGCGGTTCGAAGAATACACAGGTAGAAACAGGCCTTTATTAATGGTATATGAAGAAGCACATTCATATCTTCCGAGGGGAGAGAAAAATTCCAATGTGTATGGTTATGCCAGAAAAGCGGTAGAAAGAATATTTAAGGAAGGCCGAAAATTTGGGATTGGTGCGATGGTAATAACACAGCGGCCATCCGAAATATCAGAGACAATTCTTGCTCAGGTAGGTACTTTTATAGCATTACGATTGACGAATAGTGGTGATAAAGGCACCGTTCAGTCCTCTGCTCCAAATAATATGAATAGTCTTATCGAACTATTACCCTCTTTAAGAGTTGGGGAAGCAATTATTGTAGGCGAAGCAATCAACATTCCTTCGAGAGTAAGAATTAATTTAGTAGAACCACGACCATCAAGCAACGATCCAGATTTGGCTAAAGCCTGGAGTAATGTATTTGCATCGAAAGAAGATAATTATAAATCAGTGGTAAAAGCCATACGAGAACAAAAAAACATTAATAAATAACAATAATTATGGAAATGATCCCAGTAACCTCATCTAATATTGCTGCAATAGGCTATGATGAACAAAGTGCCACTTTAACAATACAATTCATTAAAGAAAACGCAGTTTATGAGTATTACGATGTGCCACAATATGAATATGATGCATTAATGTCTGCTGGTTCTCACGGTAGTTATGCAAATAAGAATATTTATAAAGTTTACCGCCAACAAAGAATAGCGTAATCAGTTAAACTATGGAAAGATACAGAAATTCAGGAGGAGATTCAGGTGTCTCCCTCCTCCTTTGAAATAGGTACTGATTATATCATTGTAAAGTTTTCAGGCTCCTTTCGCACCTACGGATATAGCTACCGAAAAGCAGGTCAGCATCACGTAGAGACTATGAAAAGGTTAGCCAGAAGTGGTAGTGGTTTGAATAGTTACATCAACCAATATGTAAAGAATTTATACGATAAATTATGACTACAACCGAATTCAGAAACAAGCTGATAGAGTTAGCAGTGTCAGAAAAAGAGGAAAACAAAATTGCAAAAGTTTTAGCCTACTACTATCCAAGTTTAGATTTGAGTAGTAGGGAATCTTTCTTTGAAAGCTTGATGAGGTTTTTTAAACTTTCTGATAATCAAAATTTTGATTTCAATACGTTATCCCAAGAAATGGAAACTGACAAAAATATTTTTGACACAAATTCTTATAGGGGAAAAGATCTTAGAATCAAAAATATTGAGATTTCCAGTTTAAGAGGCATTCCGGAAAAAGATAAAAATGGTGTTCCCTTCGGTCTTAATTTGGTTGATGATGGAATTATAAATAATGCTGTAATATTAGCAAATAATGGGACTGGAAAATCTTCGATTTTTGCAGGACTTGAAATGATTTACGCACAGGAAATTGGAGAAAAGAATCTTAGAACTGAATCATATCAGAATTTAAAAAAAGAAAATTATAATAGCTATATTGATCGGTTCACATCAACATCTTCGACACATTGTAAAATTGATACAGAATCAGGGGAATATGACCTTGAAAATATTATTTTTAGAAATGAAAATCTACGGAAAATATTCAATCCAAGAAACTTTTTTATCAGCGATTTTGATATCTATGAAAATGGTAAAGTAAGGTTTATAGGAAATAATAAAGATGCTAATTCATTACATAGTATTGTTGCAAGATCTTTGGGTTTGGAAGAATTTCTTCAATTACAAAATTTACTTCTGCAAATCCCAGGATATAGAAGATCAAAAGAATCTGGCAGAAGGAATGCCATAGATAAACAACTTAACGAGCAGAAAGATATTCTTAAAAATGCAAATACGCAGATTCAGGCAAAGCAAAGAGAAATTGATGCGTTACAAAAAGTGAAAAACGATGACGTTTCAAAAAGAACTTTAGATAACGCAAAGCAAATCGAGTCATTAAAATCTCTCCTCAATAAAGATTTTAAAATTCATTTATCGTCCGAAAAGTCTGTAGCTGGAAATATATCCAATTTCAACTCTTTATATCAAAACTTTTTAAGTAAAACCAAAGACAAAAGAAGTTTTGTAGAAAGGGATTTTTTAGAAGCTGGTAAAGAAATCTTACACGATTTTGATAATTGTCCATTTTGTATGGATTCGAATAAATCTATAGAACAAATTCAGGAAAACGTTGAACGGAGATTAAAAGAACTTAAAGAAATTCAAAAGATAGATAAAGAAATAAAAGAAGCGTACAGGGATTTGAGCACAAATTTATGGCAACTATCAAAAGAATTTAATAGGTTATATGAATTGATCACTCTGGAAAGAACTGAGCTTACTCCTTTCGTCAATTTGCAGAATATAAGTAAAAAAGAAGAAATTCTTTATTTTCAATTGTCACTGCTGGTAAATGATATTGAGTTAAGTGAGCATATTAATTCTTTAACTCAAAAAAATATTCCGAACGAGAAAGATTATTTGACACTATATAACCTAATAGAAAATAATCCAACATTATTTAAAGAAACATTTGCAAATGTAATAGATGCGATTAGCTCACTTTCATTAGAAAGAAAAGAAAGTATAGAAAACGCTATTAGTGATATTAATAATCAGGAAACCACAATTTCTGTACAGCAACAAATAAAGACTTTAAGTGACGAAATAGAAAAATATAAAACTCAAATCCCCAATATAGAAAAACAAATTTCTGAACTAGAAAAACAACTCATTGAAGCAAGCAAGGATGCTGATTTGGTTGATAGAGTAAAACGAGAAGTTGGCGAATACAACTTAAGGTATGGGATTGAAATAAATAATATCGTAAGTCAGGTGTTTGAACCCATAAAGGATGTCGTTGAATCAATTATGAAGGATTATTTTGAGAATAATCCTCAAAATGAGTTTAAAATTTATATAAGAAGTAATCCAATCGAAATTGATGGAGTTGAAATTGAAGACAAATGTATAGTAGCTGAAATAGTTAATAAACATTCCAATAAAACAACTACACCAGATCAGTATTTCAATACATTCAGATATAAGTTATTCTGTTTAATGGTCAGCCTGAGCATTGCATTGGCAACAAGAAAAAAGTATCAAATTAATCTGCCTTTAGTGATTGACGATATTTTCTTTGCCAGTGATTTTGCCAGTAAGAACTCCTTTTCTAATTTTCTTCATAAAGTAATTGAGGTATTTTACAAGTACACTCCGGAACTCCCTTTACAATTTATTTTATTTACGCACGACGATATAATCTTCAGAAGTTCAATGGATGCAATTGAAAAGAGTGTAGAGGTTTCTGATGATATAGTTCTTTGCGAAGAAAACAAATCTTCGTTGGTAAGTAAAACCTTAGTAGGTAGATTTTTCGATCCTGAAGATAAAGATAACCAAATATCCCATTTTGAAGATGGTCGAAGCTATTGGGAGTTACTTTATAAAATCCCTAAACTAATACCCCAATTCTAATACCTAAAAGAGATGAAGCACAATTCCACAAAAATATTGCTTTGGCTAACACCAATTTTTTTCATAATTATTACAATTCTGTTCTATTGTCATTGGAAAAGTATTAATAAGAATATTACTGAAATTAAAGAACAAAACAAGGGATACTACGAGAAGTTAGCAGAAAAGAAAAATTACGGCCCATTTCAGATTGACTATAAATCATTGAATAAAAAGCAAGTGGTAATTGATCCGATTGAAATAGAAAAGATCAATAATCATATTAAAGTACTAACAGAAGAAGTACAAAAAGAATCGAATAGAGCTGAAAGTATTATTGATAAAGACCTAGATCGTCTTAATCTTTATATGGCTGTTGGTATCGGTTTTATGACTTTGTTAGGAATTTTTGCCCCCATTTTAATAAATATTTTAAGTGTACACGATTTACGAGAAAAACAGAATAAGATTGAAGACGATTTAGAAAAAATAAAAGGAAAGGATATTGACCAAGCGATCAAAAATGCAGAAAAAGCTATATCTGTATCTACTATAGCAATTGAAAAAACAAAAAATTTAGACAGCTTATCACAGAAGATCGATAATGTCGAAAAGAAGGCTAAAGAAAATCTTCCAGATGTATGTAATCTTATTTTACAGAATGCAATATTCAGATTTTTTAATGTAAGTTCCTTTATTCTAACAGAAGCACATAGGAAAGGTAATTATAATGAGTTTATAAATATTCTAGAAGCCATCAAGGTGGGATTTGAGAGATGTAAAAATGAAGAGGAACATAATATTGACAATAACCATATCTTTAAGTTTATAATAGCAGACTTTATTATTCATTTGAATTCTGAACGCTTTAAGGTACATCCTGTTTTTAGTGAGCGGGAAGATTATAATGTCTTTGATATTTTAATTCAAGGACTGTTAAATTTACAAAACTCGAAAGATGAAGATAAAGAGAATAATTATGTAAATGTTATAGAACAAATTCAAGAAGTTATTAATCAATTTAATAGTAAGAATGTTAAGAATCAACCAACAACTCAAGCGAGTTGAAATATCCAATTTTGAAATCGAAAACCAAATCGTTTTCAACTACTTTGACAATCTGCCTGTAATTGAACGGGATGAGAAATTGCTTAGGGCTATTTACATAGGTGTACTGGCATTAATGGAAGATCGTATGTCGGCATTTCTTTCCAAAACGAGCAATGAATTGGGAACGGAACTGGAAAGTCTGAAAATGATCTTTGATATGAAAAAGGAGCTGTTTTACAAATCTTCCATCAAAGGAATATTGGCAGAGGACGAGATAGCCGATTTTCTCAATCAATATTTTGCAGAAAAAAAAATAAAAGACCGAGCAATACTAACTGGAAATACAGCAGGAATCATTCCGAGAAATAAAACAGGTGATATCATTTGTGAGGTAGACGGTAATCCCAATCTCAGAATCGCTATTGAATGTAAATTTGATAAGAGTGTCCGGTTAGGAGATATTGAAACCAAAGACTTGTTTACAAGAAAAACTGATACCGCCTGGAGCCAATTGCTCGAAGCACAAGCTAACAGGGATGCAAAAGTGGGTCTCATCGTATTTGATATTTCCTTGGTAGATAATTCTGTTCTTAGGGAATTTGAAAACGTAGGATATATTCCCAGTATCGGATTGGTTGCCATTATCAACTCTCAAAAAGGCGATTACTCCAACTTATCAATTGCCTATATGCTGGCGAGAGATATTGCGTTAAATGCCAAGCAGGTGGAACTGGATAAGGATTTGTTGGTGATATTGGTCAATCGGCTTATAAAAGATATCAACGAAATCACAACGATAAAAAGCCTGGTTCATAATAATATTGAGAATAATAAAGCCATTCTCAAACAGCTAGAAAAAAGTATTTTGCTAATGGAATTTAATCAACAATATCTCAGAAAATTTCTGGAGGACGGCACATTAACGAAAGAGGATTTACTCAATTATTATCAGGGCGAAGATGTAAAAGATAAATATCGTTTCATCGAAAATGAAATAAATGCGTTAAAATGACAGACTTTTCTCATATATTAAACACACTGAACACTTCACCAAGTGTTGAACTGTTGCGCTTGCGAAACAGGGAAATTGTCGTTGAGTTTCTTGTCAACACCTTTTTAAATAAGCAAGGTGCGATTTCTTCTGAAAATATACTTACACAATTAACGGATTTTTTGGAAGGACACGGAGTGGAGAATGACGAGGACAGCGAAATCAGTACGTTTGATACTTACGAAATAAAAGCAAAAAAGTATATCCTGAATTGGACGAACAAAGGTTTTTTAACTAATTATCCCGATGAACAAGGTGAGGTTTTCTATGAACTTTCCGCTCATTCAAGCAAAACTATAGATTGGTTAGCAAGTTTAAAAAAAGAAGAATTTGTCGGTACAGAATCAAAATTCAATAATATTCTAAATCAGTTAAAAGAACTGGTGGAGTTTACCAACGAGGATGCCGAAAAACGTATTCAATTATTGGAAGAAAAGAAACTGGAAATTGAACAACAAATTCAACGCATAAAAATCGGTGAAGATGTAAAGGTATTTGAAGAATTTGAAATCATTCCACGTTTCAACCAGCTCAATCAGTCAGCGAAAGAACTGTTATCCGATTTCAAGGAAGTAGAAGATAATTTTAAAGAAATAACAAAAGTTATTTACCAAAAACACGCAGAAGGTAGTTTAACGAAAAGCGATATTCTGTCTTTTACTTTCGATGCTCTTGATGAACTGAAAGACAGCCAGCAAGGCAAGAGCTTCTATGCTTTTTGGTCGTTCATTCTAAATCCTGACTTGCAAAACAAATGGGAAAGTTTGACTAAAGAATTGTATCAAACTTTGGAAGAAAAGTCTATTCCTGTCAATGATTCATTTCTCAAAGGAATGAAAAACCATTTGTACAATTCGGGAAGAAAGGTTTATAAAGCCAATGATAAAATGGCTGAAAAACTAAGTCGTATCATTCGGGAAACTGAAAGCACAAAGTCGGAAGCTACGAAAAAGTTGATTCAGGAAATCAAAAACCAATTGGTAGAAATCAGCAAAACAAAAAAGAAACCTGAGATTTCATTTGAACTGGAGACCGAAATTGAAATCAATATCCCCTTTGAACGTAAATTAACCGCCGAACAAACTGAAGAAATTACTTATACCAACAAACCAAAAATAGCAGACGAAGACATTACGACCTCCAATCATTTAGGAAAATTGTTTTCGCAATCCAACATTGACAAAGAGTTGCTAAAGAAAAGAATTAAAGACATTTTGAAAGAAAAAACACAAACTACACTTTTAGACGTGGTTGAAAGTTATGGCGGACTCGAAAAAGGTTTGCCCGAATTGTTCGGATATATTGGAATTGTAAAAGAGTTTAAACACGCTATCAATCCCGAAAAAACACAGAATATTATCTTCGATGTGGAAAGAAGGAAACACATAAAAATACCTGAAATAATTTTGACAAAATGAATAGTTTAGAACAGCATATTACTCCATATAGCAAAGCAATTGTTAGATTGCTTAAATCCACAGTTGAAAGTACTTCAAACGTCTGGGAAGACATTATTTATTATCAAAATGAAATTCAGGATTATATCAGCCAAATTGGTTTAGAACTTATTGTAAAGAAAGACGAAGGATTTGCTTTTGTAAAACAATTGGAAGACAGCGAAGGCAAAACGCTTGGCTTGGTAACAAGACGACAAATTGGTTTTGAAACATCCATAGTTTTGGTCGTTTTAAGACAAAGTTTAGAAGATTTTGATAGCAATCCAACACAATTTGCAAGCGAGAAATTCATTACTGATACAGAAATCAAAGATGAATTAGAACTTTTTCTGCAAGAGGGTTATAATAAATTGAAATTTCAAAAAGATTTAGATAAATATATTCGGAGTGTTGTAGAATTAGGTTTTTTAAAGGAAATCAGCAAAAAAGAGAACGAAACAAAATACCAAATACACCGCATTATCAAAGAAAAAATAACACTGGATATATTACAGGATTTTCAAACAAAACTGAAAGAATATGTTGAGTCTGTTTAGTACAAGTTCCGACAAAACAGGTTTCAGACTTCAATATATGGAAGTTTATAACTGGGGAACGTTTAACGAAAAGGTTTTCAGAATCAATCCGCAGGGAAATAATTCATTGTTGACCGGAGCAAACGCTTCGGGAAAAAGCACCTACATAGATGCCTTGTTGACGTTAATTGTTCCTGCAAAAAAAGACCGTTTTTACAATCAATCATCTGGTGTTGATAAGAAAGGCGACCGAACCGAAGAAACGTATGTATTAGGGCATTACGGAAATATTCAGGAAGAAGGAAAAACATCCTCTTCTACACAAAAACTGCGTGATACCAATACCTACTCGGTTATTCTTGCTCATTTTGAAAATACCGACCAAAAGAGAATTACATTGTTTCAAGTTCGTTGGTTTTCTAATAATGAATTGAGAAGGCAATTTGGAATTGCTCACATTCCACTTACAGTAGAAAAAGATTTTCGTGATTTTGATGCCAAAGGTTTGTGGAAAAGAAGATTGGATAAAGTTTACAATGCGAACGCAACTAAAAATAAAATTGAATTTAAAGAAACAATAACCGATTATGCTAATAGAGTGGTTGATTTATTCGGTATGCGTTCCGTTAAAGCATTGAGCTTGTTTAATCAAGTTGTGGGTGTGAAAGTTTTGGAAGATTTGGATGAATTTATCAGAACAAATATGCTGGAGGAACAAGATGCAGAAGCTGAATTTATCCAGCTTAAAGAAAGTTTTTTGACTTTAATGGATGCCAAAACCAATATTGAAAAAGCCAAAGAGCAAATCAAACAACTTACACCAATTAACGATATTGCAAACAAATTAAATGAAATTCAAAATGATTTACGTCAGTTAGAATTATCAAGAGAAATGGCTGTGTATTGGTTTGCTAATAGAGGCGTTGAATTAGGTGAAAAGGAATTGGAAAAATGTAAAAAAACGTTACAACTTTTAGAGGATAAATTAGCGGAGTTGCGAGCGAAAGAAACTGAATTAAAAGACCAAGAAACGGATTTGACAGTTCAGATAAAGTCGGATGAAGTGGGAAATCAAATTGAGAAACTTAAAGCAGAAATAGGTCGATTAGAAAAAAGTAAAAATTTAAGAAGCGACAAACTTGACGATTACAACAAAATTGCTCAAAACATAAATATAAACATCAATCCAAGTGAAGAAACTTTTATTGAAAACAGAGAAAAAGCAAAACAACTAAAGCAAAGTACACAACAGAATATTGATGAAGAAAATGAAAATCTTCGTGCCTTTAAAAACGAAGAAGATAAATTAAAACAGGACACGGAAGAGTTAGTAAACATTATTCAAACACTTCAAAAAAATAAAAATAATATTGCTGGTCGTGAGGCCGAAATAAGAGATGAAATTATTACACACATTGGAGCAAATAGAGAAGAAATTCCTTTTATTGGCGAATTGATTAAAGTAAAAGAAGACGAATTGCATTGGGAGTCTTCCATCGAAAAAGTGCTGCATAATTTTGCTTTGCGTTTTATTGTTCCACCAAAATACTATTCACAGGTAAATCAATATGTAAACAGCCACAATCTGAAAGGTAGAATCCGTTATGATAAATACGAAGAACAAGATTATCTCAAAAATTTTCAAAGTAAAAATATCGGAGAAAAATCCTTAGTTCATAAGATTGACATAAAACCCAAAACAGTTTATGCCGATTGGATTGAAAACTATTTGGAAGCACAATTTAATTTTACCTGTGTAGATAACATTTCGGAATTTGAACGTCATTCAGAAATGGCAATTACCCAAAACGGATTGATAAAATTCAAAAGAGGAAAACACGAAAAAGATGACCGTCCGCATATTTCCAAAAAAGAAAACTATGTGTTAGGTTGGGATAATAAAGAAAAGATTGCTGTTTTAAAAAAAGAATTAAATACTCTGCAAAATCAACAGTCCGAAAATAAAAAGGCAATTTCAAACAAAAATATTGAGATTAAAAACTTAGGATCTTTCAGAGATGAATGCCATAATCTGTTTTCAAAATTTGATAAATACGATGATATTAACTGGCAATTTTATGCCAATGAAATTCAGGAAAAAACAGAACAAAAAGAAGGATTAGAAAAAACAAACGACCGGGTAAAACAGTTGCAAGAGCAATTGAAGAAGGTGCAAACCAACTTAAAACAGCTTGTTGAAGTTGATATTTTCAATAAGGGACAAGAAATTTTCACCAAAAAAAATGAGATTAAAAACATAGAACAATCTGTAAAGAGCAACAAAGATATTATCGAACCATTTGGAGATATTGATGTAATTATATTTGAAGTTCAAAATTCGAATTTACTCAATATTGAATACGAAAACTTTGAAACAAGTCGCAGAAAATTTCAAGACGAAAATTTAAAACAAACTCAAGAACTTCAAGAGCAGAAAGGAAAAAAAGAAAGTGAAGTAAGAATTAAAATCAATGCTTTCAAACAACCGAATGAAACCATCATCAGCAGATTCAAAGATTGGCGTTCAGATGTTAATTCATTGCCAGATTCTACAAACCTGGATTTAATCAGTGAATATCAAACCTATTTAGAAAGATTAGAAAAAGACAATCTCCCAAAATTTGAGAAAAGATTCAACGACTATTTACAGGAAACCATTACTAACAAAGTGGGCGATTTCAGAATGTTTTTTCAAAACTGGTCGGATTTTATAAAAGATAATATTCAGCATCTGAATACATCCTTGAAAGAGATTGATTTCAAAAGCAATCCTAAGACCTACATTCAAATTGTTGCACCTAATAAGATCAGTGATGAAGTAAAAGAATTCAGAAGACTTTTGGATAATGCCGTTCCGAATGTGCATCAGATGAACGCTACGATTGATGGAAGAAAGCATCACTTTAACGAGAATATTCAACCTTTTATTGAAAAATTAGACAAAGAAGAATGGCGTAAAAAAGTAATGGATGTTCGTTCTTGGTTCATCTACAAAGCCGAAGAGTTTTTCAAAGAAACCCACCATAAATTCAAAACCTATGAAGCTATGGGACAACTTTCCGGTGGAGAAAAGGCACAACTTACTTACACGATTTTAGGTTCTGCCATTGCATATCAATTTGGCTTGACAAAAGAAGGGTTGCAAAGTAATTCGTTCCGCTTTATTGCTATTGATGAAGCGTTCAAGGCTCAGGACGAAGATAAAGCCAGATACCTGATTACACTTTGCAAACAGCTTCATTTGCAGTTGTTGGTAGTTACACCAAGCGACAATATTCACATTGTAGAAAATGACATTTCATTCGTTCATTTTGTAGAACGCAAAGAAGAGCGACATTCTTGGTTGTACGATATGCCGATTGAACAATTCAAAGAGGAAAAATCCAATTATTTGAACCAATGATTACAGCACAAGAAATAAGAAACAAAACCGATAAAAAGTATATTTCTTTTCTTCAATCATTAGTAGAACAGAGACCTTTTGAAAAATTGGTTATTCGTGGTGATAAATCATATGCCAAATCATCATTACCTGAATTTGAAAAGGAAATCCAACAAATCGTCAGTCAATCCAAAGAGAAAAAGGGGTTTGGTTACACATTGGAATTTCAATTAGTAAAAACAAAATTTTTAGCCTCACAAAACTTACCCATTTCAATTTATTTCGATACAGAAAAAGATTTTTTGAAATTTTTGGGCAAAGAGAAGGAAGTGGAATTATTCAAATCAGATGTTGAAAAAATTACTAATGCATTTCCTGAATTAAAAGAATGGACAATCAAAAATCCGTTGCGAGTAATTGCAAATCAAACAGAATGGGATAATATTTTGAAAGTATGCCAATATTTCAAACAAAATCCCAAGCCGAATTTGTACATAAGAGAATTGCCGATAAAAATACATACGAAATTTATTGAAAGGAATAAGGGTGTAATCCGGGAACTACTTGACATTCTGCTCACAGAACATATCAATAGTGATAGCAAAGAGTTTGAAAAAAGATTTCATCTTAAGTTTAGTGAACCACTTATCCGGTTTAAAATATTAGACAAAGAAATAAGCCAAAGATTCTTTTCAGGACTTGATGATATTGCTATTCCAGTCAGCCAATTTGAAGTTTTGAATTTGCCGATTAAAAGAGTTTTGGTAGTTGAAAACAAAACAACACTTTATACCACTTTGACTTTGCCCAAAATGGACGGGACAATTGCCATATTTGGTAGTGGATTTAGTGTTCATAATCTAAAAAATGTGCAATGGCTTTCTAATCTTGAATTGCTTTATTGGGGTGATATAGATGTTCAAGGGTTTGAAATTCTGTCCCAATTCCGATCTTACTTTCCGCAGACTCAAAGTATACTGATGGATAAAAAAACTTTTGAGAAATTCTTTGAAAATGATAGCGGTACTCCAACAAATGTGTCAACAAAGCTCAATTTGACAAATGGGGAAAAACAACTTTATGATATATTAAAGGTAAACAACTGGCGATTGGAGCAAGAAAAAATACCACTTTTCTGGATCAATGAAAATTTATTTATAAGATGATTTTGTTATTGAATACTACACTAAAATGTCAAAAGCGGTATTAAGTGTTCGACTATAATCTCTTTTATTGAAATAAAAAAGTTTTGGTTATTGTAATCAATAAAATTTGAAAAGCATTGGAAACAAGTGAACTTAGAGTTGCGAACATAAGGATAGTAATAAATACAAAATATATTAAATATCAACTATTTACATCCTTCAATAAAAATCAAAATCTTAATAAGGGGTTCGACAGGACTCCCTCCTAGCCCGCGAAAAGTCCTTACATTTATGTAAGGACTTTTCTATTATAGCAGTTTCCTGATCTGCTCGCTCTAACGCGAAAAATATTACCACTAAAAAATACTTAGTGTCCCTCCCCATCTCTCTGCCGTAATACATAAAACCATTGTAATAGATTTGATAAAAAATCAAAATGATTAAGGAACAAAGCTTTTCAAATTATAATCTTTCCTTAGTTATGAAAACATTCTCTTTCATTCTACTATAAAACACCTAAAAAAGAAACAAACACGAAGATTTTCTTATATATTTTTTTAACGGTTAGGGTTTAAATAGTAGAAAAACAATTGATTGTATAAAAAAATATTGTATAATTGGTTGCTTTTTCAATCATACATCTACAATAAACATGAAGCGCATTATATTAATTGAAGATCATCCAATAGTAGTGTTCAATTTAAAACTTGGGTTGCATGGCCAAGAAGAAGTTGAAATTGTTGAAACATACAATTCCGGAAAACTTTTGCTTTCATCACAAATTCTACAAGATATAAATCTAGCCCTATTAGATATTAATCTACCGGATATAAATGGATTCGATATATGTAGATTTTTGAAAACAAACCATCCTCACATTAAAATAATTGGAATATCTTCATTTGAAGATTATGAACATATTTCCCTACTGTTAGAAAATGGGGCTGACGGATATATTGTAAAAGGAGCTAAAAATTCAGAGATGTTAGAAGCTATCGATTCCGTGTTGAATGGAAATCAATATTTTTGTCAAATAGCAAAACAAGCAATCAAAGATGCACATAATGAAAATGAAAAATTTGTTCAACTGACAAAGAGAGAGCAAAAAATAATCGATCTTTTCAAAACTAATTCTGATTTGACATTCCTAAGCGAAGAAATTGGCGAAGACGCACAAACTACATCTATTTTCTTGAAACTTTTAAAAGAAAAAATTGAGTTTTATAATCTTGAAATAACATTACCAGACTTTAACAATAACTGTTAAAGCCCAGTAACACCATTTTCAATGATAGATACAATATATTAAGCAAAGTAGCAACAATACAGACTAAAGATTTTTAACACATCTTATGCTAAATCCATAAGTCTTAGGGTATGTTGTTACTATTTCATTACCAGCAGAATCTCCATTACCACCTCTTTCATCAATTTCAACACTCGTACCATTATTATTATTAGATCCCTGTGTACTTGACCAATACAATCCATCATTAACATTAGCTACAGTACAGTTTGAGCCAGTTATCCAACCTGCTTCGTGAAAATATACTTTTTCACCATTATTAGCATTAAAATACACATAACCACGACAATCATTTCTACATGTAGAGCCGACAGTCAAAGGGTCATTTTCATATCCGTAAGAGGTTTTACCTAGGCTTTCCAAATCGCTTAAGCTCGGAGTTCTCCATGTATTTTCAGGATATACCTTAGCGCAAGGATCTCCATTTATCAATGCTAAACTAGGATTTGTATTATTAATACCTTTAGGATACAACTTTCCAAATTCAAAATAATGATTACAAGAGTGTTGAACTCTGCTCATGTAAGGTTGATCAAACTTAAATGAACTAGAAGTTGCATCATAAAATAAATTACCAGTTGCCCATACATTGTTTCCAATTGGTTGCCCCTGCCAAATATATGCATATACTCTATAAACAGTACCTAAGCCACCAACAAACCCATTAACAGTGGCTGTTTTAAGACTTCCATTTGGAACTAATGTAATTGATTGATTATTTTTTAATACGGTTAAATTAGTAATTGAAAAGTCTATTTCAGATAACGCAGATGATGTATACAACTTATTGTCAGAAACTTTTTGCGCAGAAGCAGCACTACCCAAAGATTCGTTTAAATTACCAAAAGTTAATGAAGAATTGGATAGGATTGAAGACTTCGCATTACCTACTCTAGCTCCATTTTTCAAATTAAAATCATGTGTAGTTAATACAACATTATTTATTTTTGCAGATACATTCGTAATGGCACTTGCGAAGTATGATAATGCATCAATTGCAACTGATATACGTGAAGTCTTATGTTTAAAAGTCAACACCTCTCTATGCGGAGTTTGACCTAAATTAATAGTACCAGTGGCCAGCAAGAAGGGTGCATTATTTTTTGATTCGATTATAGGGTTATCAAAGTCCGCTGGTAAAGGTGGGATAGTCGTATTGTTATATGAATACGCATAATAAGTATACACCCTGTCTATATCTAACGAAATTTTAAAGAAGGCTTGCCCTACATTGACAGTAACATCATTTTTAAAAGTTTCTACACCATTTATATTTTCATAAATTAGCATTTTATAAACAGTACTTCCTTGCATAAAAGTTAAGGCGGATTTATTACTTTTTTTATCCCAAAGATTACTGCTCAGTGCATGTTTTACATGATTATTAGAAGGAGTTGAATTTGTGAATTCAATAAAAAAGTCTTCACCACTAATTATATTATTTGTATTAAATTCTTTTGAACTTTTTGAGTTATTAATAATATTAGTTGTATTTGACTGTACGTCATAAATTACAGGATCTTCTATCCCCCCTACTTCAAAAGACACGTCTACAATTTTGTCACTATTTTCATTGATTTCACTTTTTTCTGATTTACAGCTTATATTAACCACAAACAGAATCATAGTAAAAAATACTATTCTATTTAAGAAAGATAATTTTGTAATCGTCATGTGTAAAATTGTTTTAGAATGTAAATTATTAATTAAAAAATATATCAACATCTCTTTTCTCAACCGTAGGATCTTCTATAATTGGATGGCCATCATTACTATTACCAAACTCGACATCTACCTTGGAGCTACTTGCAATAGAATTTTCAATATTTATAACAAACAAGCTAATCACGGGTCTCTTATATTTAAGTATTCCGCTGTTTTTAATGCTTCTATTCATAATGAATTAGTTTAATGTGATTGTGAGATGTTTAATTTTTAATAGAAACATTAGTTTAGTTACTAATATTTTTTAAAAACCAACTTAATAAACTTAATCACAAGTAAGGTTTTGTTAAAATAATATATACATATTGTAGATACAAATCTACACTAGTTAACGAAAATACTTTTTTGATTAATAAATTTAAACATAAAGAATGCGATAACAACCGCCGTTTTATAAATAATTTATTTAAAACTTAATTAGTATTAAAAAATCTTACTAATTACATTATAAAACTAATAGGTAAAATAAAATCTAATTATAAAGATTACATATCAATAAATAATAAAAATATACAGCTGTTTTCTTTGATCATAGAGCGTTTGTCAATATGCCAAAGGACCATTAATTATAATCTTTCTTATATCTTTGCAACTACTTAATTTTTTTTATTGTGATTGATGTAAATAACGTCTCTGTAACATTTGGAGGCACCACTTTATTCTCAGATGTTTCTTTTTCTATTAATGAAAATGACAAAATAGCCCTAATGGGTAAAAACGGGGCAGGCAAATCTACACTACTAAAGATCATAGCAGGTGTCGGCAAGGCGACTACTGGTGGTGTTTCTGGACCTAAAGATGCTGTTATTGCGTACCTACCTCAACATTTATTGACTGAAGACAATCTAACTGTTTTTGAAGAAGCTTCTAAGGCTTTTGTTGAAGTCTACAACATGCGTGATGAATTAGAAGAGCTTAATGAACAGCTAACGATACGTACGGATTATGAGTCTGACGATTATATGAAATTAATCGAACGCGTATCAGAATTGAGCGAAAAATTTTATTCAATCGAGGAAACAAATTATGATGCAGAAGTAGAAAAGGTTCTTAAAGGGCTTGGTTTTGAACGTACGGACTTTGTGCGCCAAACTTCAGAATTCTCTGGTGGCTGGCGTATGAGGATTGAATTGGCTAAAATTCTACTTAAAAAGCCTGACTTAATTTTATTAGATGAACCAACAAATCATATGGATATTGAAAGTATCCAATGGTTAGAAGAATTTTTAGTCAACTCCGCTAAAGCTGTAATTGTAATTTCGCACGACCGCACATTCGTAGATAACATTACGAATCGTACAATAGAGGTTACGATGGGGCGTATTTACGATTACAAAGCTAAATATTCGCATTATCTTGAATTAAGGAAAGATCGTCGTATGCATCAATTGAAAGCCTATGAAGAACAACAAAGATTCATTGCTGACAACCAGGAGTTTATCGATCGTTTCAAAGGCACTTATTCTAAAACGCTACAAGTACAATCACGTGTTAAAATGCTGGAAAAGCTGGAAGTCATTGAAGTGGATGAAGTTGATAATTCTGCATTACGATTAAAATTTCCTCCATCTCCTCGCTCTGGCAACTATCCTGTCATCGTGGAGGATCTTTCTAAATCTTACGGTGATCATGTTGTTTTTGAAAAGGCTAATCTGGTGATTGAGCGTGGTCAAAAATTAGCTTTTGTTGGTAAAAATGGTGAGGGTAAATCAACGATGATAAAAGCTATCATGGGAGAAATTGATTTTGAAGGCACATTGAAAGTCGGCCACAATGCAAAAATTGGATATTTTGCACAAAATCAAGCCGCACTTTTGGATGGTGATTTAACTGTTTTTGACACTATCGATCAAATCGCTATTGGCGATGTTCGTGTAAAAATCAAAGATTTACTGGGTGCATTCATGTTTAGCGGTGACGATATGAATAAGAAAGTTAAAGTATTATCTGGGGGTGAAAAAACACGCTTAGCAATGATTAAATTACTCTTAGAACCAGTGAATGTTTTGATCCTAGATGAGCCAACGAATCATTTGGATATGAAAACCAAAGATATTATAAAGGATGCTTTACAGGACTTTGATGGCACATTAATTTTGGTTTCTCACGATCGTGATTTCTTAGATGGTTTAGCGACCAAAGTCTTCGAGTTTGGAAATAAACGTGTGCGTGAGCATTTTGAAGATATCAAAGGTTTCCTAGAGTATAAGAAAATGAGTAACCTTAAGGATATAGAAAAATAATAAAACTATAAAAAGTGAGGTTGTTTTAAATGACCTCACTTTTTATTTTGGAAATACTTATTTAATTATATTTACGAAATGGAACATCAAAAGAACAATCCTCTGCATGGAAAAAGATTGGATACAATATTAGAAGAATTATTAGCCTATTATGACGGTTGGGAAAAGCTTGGTCAAAAAATAGATATCCGCTGTTTCAATGAAAATCCATCCTTAAAGTCATCACTTACCTTTTTACGTAAAACACCTTGGGCTCGCACAAAAGTCGAACAATTATATTTGCGCGTAATAAAACCTTAATCATACCTAATCTATTTCAATGATTAAAACTAAAGCCCTAAAAGAAATTTTAGATTTTTGAATATTCCCAAAAACTTACAAGCTCATTTAAAAACAAACTACCTACTGCTGTGAGAGAACAATATAATTTTTGTTCATACAAACTCATGTAAAACAAGTAAACTGTAGAAAATAAAGCACTTACTCAAACTAATTAAATGAGAGCAAAAGGTTTAGTTAGATTGACGTACAGAAGATATAGTTAGCATTTATCGAATTTGATTGAATGTATTAAATCAGCGATTTCAAAAGTATTATTTAAGGAATTTTATTGCAGAATTCTTAAGAAAACAGCATAATTACATCTAAACACTCTTTTCCTTTTCAATCTTGAAAATACAGTGACATCTAAATGATGATTTAAAGGTAATTTAGTATAATATTTGTAACTTGAAAGTAAGTAATAATATGTTGAAAACATGTATTAGTTTGTTCGATCAAATTATAAATTTTTGAATAATTTATGATAATATATACCGAAATACTAGATAAGGTTAAAACACATATTCAGAGTTTTTATTCTAAAGATTCTGAATGCTATTGTTATCATGGTATAGAACATACCTCACAAGTGGTAAATGCAGTACAAGAAATGTCTCTACACTATGAATTATCTGAAGAAGATAATTTCATTGTGACCACTGCTGCATATTTTCATGATTTGGGGTATATAAATGGCGGGAGTCTTGGTCATGAAAAAAGAAGTGTAACCTTGGCAGAAAACTTCTTAGAACAAGAAAATGTTCCAAAACCCGAAATTCTAAAAATAGCAAACTGCATCTTGTCTACACAAATGCCGCAATCTCCATCGAATTTATTGGAATCCATACTGTGTGACGCTGATTTATTTCACCTCGGTGCTGATAATTTCAGAGAGAAAAGTAAATTAATCCATCAAGAGATTGAAACAACGCATCAGAAGAAAATTGGTAAGGGAATTTGGAGACGTATGACAATTTTACTTTTACAAGAACATACTTTTCATACAGACTATGCAAAGAATAAACTGGAAGAAAGAAAAAATGAAAATTTACAAGCTTTGATTAAAGAAGATAAAAAGGCAAAAGATAAAAGTATTGAAACAAAGAAGCCTGAGCGTGGTATAGAAACAATGTTTCGTATCACGTCATCTAACAATCAACGATTGAGTGATATGGCAGATAACAAAGCTAACATATTGTTGACCGTAAATTCAATTATACTTTCACTTGTTGTTACCGTTTTATTACGCCGTTTAGATAACGAAACACATTTATTAGTACCGACAATATTATTAATGGTAAGTGTAGTGCTCACTATGATTTTTGCAATTCTCGCTACTATTCCAAAAATACCCAATGGTCATTTTGAATTAGACAATGTTGAACGCAAAAAAGTAAATCTACTTTTCTTTGGTAATTTTTATAAATCCAGCTATTCTGACTATGAAGAAGGGATGAATAAAACCATGAAAAATAGCGAGTTACTGTACGGCATGTTAACTAAAGATGTCTATTCTCAAGGGGTATCTTTAGGAAGGAAATATGTGCTATTGCGTTATGCGTATGCTATTTTTATGTGTGGATTAATAGTTTCTGTTATTGCATTTAGCATAGCAGTGGTTTTAGGTAAATAAGAAAATTATGAAAAATAAAGCATTATTAATATTATCGACATTGTTGATGACAGTTATTTCTTCTTGTCAAACATCTAGCAGTGGACAACAGAAGACTAATGAAGCAACTTCATCAGCCGCACCATTTGAATTTGATTTATCTCAACCTATAAAACTTACCTTGAGCTCTATTTTAGATGAAATATCAGGTATTACATTTCATCCAGACAACGCGGGTATATTATATGCTATTCAAGATGAAGATGGTAAGGTATTTACTTATGATATAGCTTCAGAGAAAATAGTTGATGAATTTTCGTTTGGTAAAAATGGAGATTATGAAGATATAGCAACTGATGGTAAGTATATTTATGTGTTAAGAAGTGATGGTGATATCTATTATTTCCCCTTCGCACACAATAATGATAAAAGTTTAGTTAAAATTATTAAAAATGTACTTCCTAAAGGTGAATATGAATCATTAGCATATAATTCCAAAGAGAATACTTTAATTGCACTTTGTAAGGAATGTAAAGTAGATAAGTCTGCTTCTACACTAACAGGGTATACTTTTGAAATCCTTGGTGATGGTACATTAAATAAGCCTACGATGTTTGCAGTACAGATCTCAGATTTGAAAGCATTGGACAATACAATTTCTAAAACAATAAAACCATCAGCTATTACATTTAATCACAAAACAAACGAATGGTATATTATTTCATCTATTGATAAAATTTTAATAGCCACCGATATGAATTTTAAACCAAGATTTGTGATTCCTATCAAACGTGATCAGTTTGAACAACCTGAAGGAATGGCTGTTAACCAAAATGGAGATTTATATATCAGTAATGAAATTAGCAATGCTTTGTCTTCCACTTTATATAAGTTCCAATTAAAAAAATAATGAGGGCTTTACTCCTACCACTTTTGCTGCTATGGTTTAATGGCTTCGGTCAAGTAATCGAACATCGTCTAATTTTATTCGGTGATGCTGGAGAAATAAATAACGGTCAAAAGCAATCCATTAATAAGGCTATAGAACTACTGCTACCAAACAAAACATCAGTATATTTCCTCGGAGATAATATTTACCCTTATGGCATGTCTTTGGAGTCAAAGCAACGAAAAGAAACAATTGATATTTTAGAATCTCAATTTCTTCCATTTATTAAAAAAAACACTTCAGTTACCTTTATTCCAGGTAATCATGATTGGGATCATTCAAGGCAATTAGGTCTTGAGAAGATTAAAGCACAAGAAGCATACATTCTAAGTCAAAATATTACAAACTTACAGTTTGTACCAAAAGCAGGTACATCGGACATTTTTTCTAAAGAAATTACTAATTCAGCTAAAGTTATTTTATTTGATAGTGAGTACTGGCTATTTCCTTTCCATGCCAATCCTGACTCTGCACTTTCCATTGATGTTAGAAATAGATTTTTGGAGGACTTAAAGACTGAACTTGAGCTGAATACCGGTAAGACTATTTTCATACTTTCACATCACCCGATGCGATCATATGGTGAACACGGCAAAAATATAACATGGAAAGATCATGTTTTTCCCTTAACTAGAATATCGAAAAATCTGTATGTTCCATTGCCAATATTAGGCTCTTTGTATCCTTTAGTTCGAACTAAAATTTTTCATTCTGCCGAAGACATCAGTCATCCACTGTATAAGAACTTAGTCAAAGACATTACTGAAATAACTAATAAATATCCAAATGTAGTATTCGTCGCTGGGCATGATCACGGTTTGCAATTAATTGAAGACAATAATTTCATTCAAATCGTAACAGGTTCTGGTGCTAAAAGATCATTTATCGCTAGTCATAGCACACAAAAATTTGTTTCTAATAAACAAGGTTTTTGTATGGTAGATTTTCTAGATACTGGAGACTTTACTATTACATATTTTACAGTTTCAAATGATCAAATTAATAAAAGTTACGAATTTACCATCCCAAAATTAAAGTAATACTTTACATTAACTAGCGAAAAATTAATGAATTCAAAGTCATTCAAAAATTCACAAATTAACCTCAATTTTTATTCTACAGATGTGCCTCAAATAACATCTTTTAGACCAATTATTGATAAAATTTCAGCACTAAAGGACGATGCTCCTTATGGCGCAAGGTTATTGGCTAACGAATTGTTAAAATTAATAAACCCGAATCATAATTTTGAGAAAGAATATGATGCTCAAGAATTGAAACCAATTTTTGAAATTATAGCAAATTTGTCTGGTGATCTCAAACTTTCACATGAAGAATATGTAGCTTTTGCATCTCCCATTCCTGACACGATAATTTACAGCACTGCAGCTTTTCAAAAATTACTTGATGGAGGTCTTGAAATATACGAGATTGAAACTGGTGAGGAGTGTTTCAATATCAAGAACAAGGTACTATACTACCTCATTCTCGAGAGGTTTTATAATATCAATAAATTAGATGCAGAGCTTATATTTGAGTCCAAAAATGACGGATTTTGTAAATACTATGAATTAAAAATTGATTTTACTTTTGTAGATATTGAATACGAGGGTAAATTACCACGATTGGATTTGACTAAAATAAAAGACAACAGACACGATTCGTACGACTTACTTAATGAAGCATTGTCATCTATTGACCTCACAAAATTTAAGTTTGAAGGATTCAGTATTTTGCGTTTTATTAATAGAGATAAGGATTTTCTAATTAGACGCATCCAAGATGTTGTGAAAAATATTAATTTAAAAAATAAAGAATCATTATCTAATGAAATAGATAATATATTTAAATCTATATTACGAAAGGAAGGTCTTTCATACTTTTTTTTACCCATTTTAGAATTAAGTGGATTTCCAATTACTGAAAATGAATACACCAAACAATCCATATTATTAGGTCAATACCTAAATTTTTCAAAAGCCTGTAATAACTGTAGTATTTACTCCTATTTGAGTAAACCAATTATTTGGTCATATGGAATTGAGAATGATTTAAATATTGATGATGAAGTTTTCATAGAAATTCTTCAATCCAGAAATATTACTAACTATTTAGGAATTCCACTTTTTTATCGAGAACGTTTTGTTGGATTTATTGAAATTTATTCTAATAGTGATAATTTCAATAAGAATGATGCACTAAAACTTAAGTCTTTTTTGCCCCATTTTGCGCAATTATCAAACGATTTTGTGGAATACTTAAAGAATCAATTGGACAAAATCATTCTAGAAAATTACACCTCAATTCAGCCTGCATTACAGTGGCGATTTAATGAGGTGGCAGTGTCATATCTTTCAAAAATCAATATTCCCGATGAAAATGTAATGTTGGATGAAATTGTTTTCAAAGATATATACCCAATCTATGGAGCTGTAGACATTAAAGATTCTACACGCATCCGCAATGCTACATACAAGCAAGTTATTATTCAACATTTGAAATATATTGACGATTTTTTAAATGTGGTATCGCAACAAGATCGTCTACAAAATATTGACATCTTCAAAGAAAATATTAGAAAAGTATTTAAATATATTAATGATAAGGGAATAGAAAAAAACATCGTAAATATTCGTACATTTTTAGAAAAAGAGGTATCGAAATTACTTGATGAAGTCCGAAATTCACATTTTATTGATAAAGAGTTGAGCCAAATCATACTTCAAATTGAAGAACATAATGCTCAAATTATTGAAACAGGTAATGATCCTTTTGAAAAATCTTTATCAACACTTACGAAAGCTATTAAACATGAATATGATGTATTGAACAACGAAATTCAACATATATTTCCTTGTTATTTTGAAACGTTCAGAACAGATGGTATAGAATACGACGGCTATATCGGACAATCAATTACCCCTACACAAACATTTAATATTACTGTCTTGCATGATGTACGAAAAAAGCAAATTTTGTCTATGATTCGTATTATCAAAAAAGCTAGAGAATTATCAGCTCAATTACCTATCCCACTGCGCACTACACAATTACTATTTGTTCATCCTGACAAAATAAGTATAAGTTTTCGTGAAGACGAAAAACGTTTTGATGTCGAAGGAGGTTATAACATCAGATATCAAATTATTAAAAAACGAATTGATAAAGCGTTGATTGAAAATTCAAGAGAAAGATTGGTTCAACCTGAAACTATAGCTATTGTATTTAGCAACGAAACTGTTTCAACAGATATATTGGATAATCTGAAGGAAATAGCTTTAATGGGACTCATTCATTATGATTTTGAATTTCATACGTTAGAAGAATTACAAGGTGTAAGCGAGCTAAGAGCGATACGAGTAAAAGTAATTTAACATAATTAATCATGAAGAACTATTTTATAACATACCTGCTTCTTTTCCTTATAGGATGCCTTAATACAGAATCAGCTAGTGCACAAAGTGCAGATAGCATTACGGCAATTATCGATTCAGCGTACGATAAAGTAGGTTCATTTCATAGGTTTTGGTTAGGTGATAGTTATCGCAATCTGTACAATACACCCGTAAAAATGCGTGTAATTAATTTATCTACTGAAAAGGGAGGATTGGAAGTTGTAAAACTTGGTGGTGGCATGCAAACGCAATCTTTACGACTTAAAGACCCCAACGAAAGAGAATGGGTTTTACGTTCTATTCAAAAATTCCCTGAACGTAGTCTTCCCCCAGCCCTACGCAAAACCATTGCAAAAGATATAGTTCAAGATCAAATATCGATTGCGCATCCGTTTGGTGCTTTGACAGTTCCTACATTCAATAGAGCATTGCAAATTCCACATGCTGTACCAGAGTTAGTCTATGTTAGAAATGATGAAAAATTGGGGGAATACAGAGAAATATTCAAGAATAGAGCTTACATTTTCGAACCACGTACCCCGGATGAAGATGAGAAAACGGATAATACAGCGAAAGTAATACGTAAGACATTAGAAGATAATGACGATCAAGTAAACCAAAAATTAACGTTGAAAGCACGTTTGTTAGATTTTGTTCTAGGAGATTGGGATCGACATGAGGATAACTGGCGTTGGTCACCTTATAAACAAGATGGTCAAACATCATATTCTCCCGTGCCTAGAGACAGGGATAAGGTTTACTATAAGACTTCAGGTGTATTCCCTACTCTTCTATCCTACCAATGGTTGAAAGCACATTTGCAACCTTTTGGTTCAACAATAAGGAATGTATCACATTGGAATTTTAATCAGCGATATTTTGATCGTTATTTTCTGAATCAATTAAATAAATCCGATTGGAATAAAGAAATTGATGATTTCCAACGTGTATTGACAGACTCTCTTATACACCAAGCCATGCTAGCCATGCCTGATACAATTGCTGCATTAAGTGCAGTAGATATAGAGAATAATATTCAAGCAAGACGAAATGAACTCAGCAAATCAGCAATTACTTACTACAATACATTAGCAAAAGTAGTAGATGTACCTCTTTCTGAGAAAAACGAGTTCATTTACATTAATATCAACAGCGACATAGAGGTGGAAGTTCGCAACAAGAAAAAAGATGGATCAGAAGGACGAAAGCTATACAAAAGAACTTTTTCACCATCTGAAACTAATGAAATCCGCATTTATGGAATTTCTGGTGAAGATGAATATAAATTGTCGGGTGATAAAAAATCAACAATTACAATCCGAATTATAGGCGGAGATGAGTCTGATAAATATACACATGAAGCAGGTTTTCCTAAGCAAAATAATATTACCATTTATGACTCAAAGTTACCAT
The DNA here is from genome assembly GCF_020295405.1 of Sphingobacterium bovistauri. Taxonomy (GTDB): domain Bacteria; phylum Bacteroidota; class Bacteroidia; order Sphingobacteriales; family Sphingobacteriaceae; genus Sphingobacterium; species Sphingobacterium bovistauri. The sequence goes on along the minus strand of NZ_JADEYP010000010.1, from coordinate 95,100 downwards.
CATCCAATGCTATTAATTTAGGAAATACTGTTAAATACAATTTGGGAACAGACAGCTCTGTTCACAATTATGATTATTATAATTTTAACTACAATCGCAAAGGAGCCTTTGTAAATCTAAATTACGGTGTTGACCGAGGATTAATATTAGGATTAGGGTACTTGATCGAAAATCAAGGTTTTCGTAAATCCCCATTCGCCCAACAACACAAAGTTTCTGGAAGTTATTTGACAAATCGTCGATCTTTTCTATTTAATTATGAAGGAAAATTTATAGATCTTATAAAAGATCATGATTTAATTTTAGAAGCTAACTCACAGGGACCTCGCAATCAAAGTAACTTCTTTGGGTATGGAAATAATACAGAATTTGAATACCGAGATATTAGAGGTATAAAATATTATCGTAATAGATATGATCTTGTAGATGTAAATATTTTACTAGAAAAAAGCATAAATCCTTCATTGAAGATTTACTATGGCAATACATCACAATTCTACCATAGCAGTCGTAAAAACAATGGTGGTCACTTTTTTGAAAATTTTGATAAATCAAATCCTACTGAAGAGATTTATGGAAACAAATTTTTCACAGGAGCGGTTGTTGGATTGCTGTACGATAGTAGAGATAAAATAGATTTTGCTAAAAAAGGAATTTATTTTAAAACTAACCTAAACTGGCAAACTCAATTAGGGAATTCGAATAGACAATTCAGTTCTTTTGAAACAAGCTTTACAGTATACCAGTCAATCTTAGATAGCATTATTACCATTGCAAACAGGACTGGCTTAAATTCTGTATGGGGAAATCCATATTTCTATCAGCATGCTCGTATAGGCGGTGAAAGCAGTTTAAGAGGATACAATTCAAACCGATTCACTGGTAGAACAGCTGTTTACAATAATTTTGACACTAGAATTAAGCTTTTTTCATTTAATTCGTATCTTTTCCCTGCAACATTTGGTGTATTAGGCTTTTATGATATCGGTCGTGTGTGGCATGATGATGAAAAATCAAATAAATGGCATATGGGATATGGTGGCGGAATATATTTTGTCCCAGCAGAATTATTTACAATCCAAGCTGCGTTAGGATTTAGTAAAGAGGCTACCTTACCTTATATACGTATCGGTATGTCATTTTAGTAATATAAACAAGCATTACAAAATGTAATGCTTGTTTATATGTTATCTACTATTTTATTCTATTTTGATTGGAATTTGGTTTTAATTCGTCCGGACTATCTTTGGTATAATCAATAATTTTCATTCTAGATTCCTTGGTTAAAAGATCTTTAATAATATTAAATTCAATATGATCTTTTGGCGTAAAATCCTCTGAATTCATATATTGTATTATAGAATGGTAAAGTTGCCTTGAAGCAGGTCTATTTTCTATATCTGCACGGAGATCTCCACTACTTACAACAATCCTTCCTTTGCCTACTCTAGCTTCAAAAAGTAATCCCAACCTTCTACTAAAAAACCATGTATCGATTGGTTGAATAATTGGTCTAAATTCAACAGGGAAATCTTCTAAATTCATTACTTGAGACTTATGTTGGATATCCCACCATTGTAAGTCCGAATGATAGCTCGTCGGGAAATTTTCAAATGCTTTATGCTGGTTCTTTATCAACATTCCGGTCACATGTGGAGGTCGCATTTTGAACCATGAAGTATTCCAAAAAACAGGCAAAAAGTGCATTTCAACTTCCTTTCCCTTCATTACTTTACCTGATACATTCAAAAAAACTTTTCCTCCTTCATTAAGGATTTTTTCAGTTTTCTCATCTAAGGCATTAGTATAATACACAGATTTGTTTTCAACCCGCTGTTGCTCTGGATAAACCCAAAAGTTCCAATCATTTTTGAATTGTTTTACTGATACTTCTAGATTAAATTGGCTAGCCTTATTTATATTAGTTAAATCAACTTGAATTTTCCCTACTGGTATACCATTTGCTATCTCATAGTCCTTCCCATCAAATGTTCCCTTCTGAAAAATATTTTCATCCTTATCCTTAATCACCCAATCTATTTGAGTGTTACGAAGGGGCTCTTTTCCCGAATGAAATAAAGCAACATCGACAGATAGTTTTTCATTGGTTGTAAAAACAAATTTTGGAAATTTGGCTAAGGGAACAGTTTCATTTGTAAATTTAGTATATTCTTCAGCTGAGGTGTAGCCCTTTTCTTGCCAAAATGCATTCAACACACCTACCAACGCTGATCCTTGTCCCGGAAAATCTTGCAAGCCTAACAATTGAAAACCACTATACCTCGGAGTTCTCAGAATTCTCTCCACATCATGCTTATAAGCTAACGTTTGTAGTTTACCTGAAGCGAATAAAAAGTCTTTTGCCAGGTCAGCCATATGATTATCAGCTAAAATTTGTTGGAACATTTCCATATTTTTTGCTCTATATGCTCCAGTGTATTGCGATATTTCTTCGAAATTTGGAAATACACAATATTGACCATTCTCATGTGCAATAAAAGGTACTTGAAATGCATCCAAAGCAGCCGTAAAATCAGAATACGTTTCAGGCATTTTATTCCAAAGCAAACCACGTAATCCTCCACGTACTTGAAATTCAGCGTTGGGCACCACTGGCCAACTTCCACCAACGGACATACCTGTATATACTCTCCGAGAGTCCTTTTCTTTCCAAGAATCAACAAATTTATTTAAATAAGCAACTTGATTACCAGCTGGTTCATTGCCTGCCGAAAACATTACAAAAGAGGCATAATTGCCATATTGCTTTGCTATACGATTACTTTCATCGTATAGATATTGATCTACAGGTTGTCCCAATCCAATCTTAGGTCCATGATTTGGCCAACTTGGAGCTTCTGGCTGTAAAAAAAGTCCAACTAGATCTGCTGCAATGAAAGCAGCTTCTGGTGGACACCATGAATGAAATCGTACATGATTTAATCCATAGGATTTTACCTTTCTAAATATCCTTTCCCATTCATCAGCACGCATTGAAGGATACCCTGTTAATGGAAATTCACAATTATGTAATGTCCCCCTTAAAAAGACAGGTCTATTATTAATTAAAAATTGTGATCCATTGATTTTGAATTCACGCATTCCAAATTGTATTTCTCTACTATCCGATTCCCCATTGGAAGAAAGCAAAACATTCAATTTATATAAAGCAGGATCAAATTCGTCCCAAATGAGCATATCATTGCCCAGTGGTAAATCAATTTGTAATTCATTGCTTTCTGCTACCGAAATACTATGATGAATAGTATTTGGTTTATGCGTTTTACTCGAATTAAAACTTTGTGCCGTTAGCTTTAATTGACCCTTTAGATTGGTTTTTGTGCTATTAACCAGGCGCAATTTGACTATTGCTTTTTTATTAAGTAAATCAGGATATACTTGGACTTCATCAATATACACTTTTGACTTAGCTTGTAATGAAATCTCACCTATGATACCATTCCAATTTCCCTGTGTGTGATCTGAAATACTATGTGAATCTGGACCCACATTTATTTCTTTAATTTCATTGTCTACACGCAATGTAATCTTATTTTTCCCAGTCAATAAGTAGGTACTGATATCATAAATATGTGGTGCTACCAATGAATTTTGTAATCCAACCTCACGATTATTAATCCACAATCTGGTTTCAATATGCGTACGCTCTAAGTAAAGCTCTACACGTTTTTTAGTCCAAGCTTTGGGAATTATTATTTCTCTTTGATACCAAGCAGCTCCTACATAGTGCTTTACTGGGGTCAACCAAAACGGTATATGGATATTCCCTGGTTGTCTAAATTTTTCCAACGCTGGATTAAAGTAAAAAGAACTGTCATAAATGGAACCTGTCCATTTTGTTTTTAATGTTACATCATCTCCCTTATGTTGTTCGGCCATAGATCCAGGCAACATAATTTCATCATTTAATTTTTTTTCAAACCATCTTTCACGAATTCCTACATTTTCACGGTCAATTTGAAATTGCCATTTGCCTTCCAGCGATTTTATTTCCTGAGCTAAAATAATATCAGACGTAAAAAAACATAAAAATAGAATAAGTACCCAAAATAAGTTCTTCATAAAGATTTAATAGATGTATTCATAATTGGTCTAACCATTGTAGATCAGCCAAATTTAAGTTGATTATAATTTGTAAATAAAAGTAGCCAAAAAATAATGGAATAGAAATTTTTGACCAAAACAAAAGCACTACATTTGGATGTAGTGCTTTTGTTTTATTTTATTTAGATATACTTAGTTCTGATGTAATGCGCCTCTAAACCTCATTAATCTTACATACCCCGGACATTTAGTGATGTCTCTTTGCCATTGATCTACTTCAATAAATTGTACTTTTAGAAATAATGCCACATCGACTACGATCTGATCATCGCTAATCTGCACCTGCTCCGGAAATGTTTTACCTAACAGTTCTTCTTTCAACTCTTCTATTGTCACTATAATATCCTCCTTAGTGTAATTTTAACCAATATATGCGTATGTAATACCATCTCCCCCACGATCTGCATGTTCATCTTCAAAACGACTTACATGATTATATTTACGTAGATAATCTCGTATAAATTTACGAAGTATCCCATCACCTTTACCATGAATAATCTTTAAGGACGGATATCCTATCATGACAGCGCGATCCAACACCAGCTCTATCTTTTGTAGGGCATCTTCGGTACGCATACCTCGTACATCCAACTCGGGATAAAAATCGGCTGCAGATTCCGTGGCTATGCTACTAATACGTTTTTTAGCAGCTGACTTTTCTTTACTTCTTAGTTTCGTAACCCTATTGCGTTTTAACACAGTACGTAATTCACCTAAAGCAACAATTAAGGTGTTACTTTTCGTGATTTCCAAAATTTCACCCTCTGAACCTGAATCCTCAATACGTACCCAATCTCCAACCTCTAACTCTGGAGTCACATTTGAAACAACAGGTTTATTATTTTTAGCATCCTTCTCTAAAGACTTACTATGCTTATCCAGAGATTGATTAAGTTTAGAACGAATCTCTTTAGTTTTATCCTTATCGGCCTTGACTGTTTTTATTTCAGAAATCGTATTTTCAATAAGCTTATTCGCATCTTTCAAAATCAGTTTAGCTTCCTCTTTTGCGTTACGTATAATCTCTCTCTTATTATTTTCCAAATCTGAATTAAGCTTTTCATATTTCGATTTAAGCTCCACCAATTCACGCTCGCGCTTGCCAATAACATACTTAGTGTCTACAATTTCCTTTTTATCTCGTTCCAAATCCACCAACATCGTATCCACTTTTTTCTGTTGAACACCAATTTTCAGCTTTGCATACTCTAAAATATCCTTTGACAACCCAATTTTTTGAGCAATCTCGAAAGCATAAGAACTACCTGGTTTGCCAATTTGTAATATGTATAAGGGCTGCATCTTTTGATTGTCAAACAACATCGATGCATTTTCAACACCAGCTGTATGATTAGCAAACAATTTCAAATTAGAATAATGAGTCGTAATCACACCTCTAACTTGCTTTGTATTCAATTGTTCAAGAACAGCTTCAGCTATAGGACCTCCAAATTGTGGGTCAGTACCTGTACCAAATTCATCAATAATAACCAAAGTGCGTGCATTGGCAAAGGTTGTAAAATGCTTCATTTTAGACAAATGAGCTGAATACGTACTTAAATCACTTTCAATTGACTGATCGTCACCTATATCTGCAAAAATCTGTTTAAAAATACCTACAGATGAACTTTCGTCTGCTGGAATTAAGACTCCAGATTGAACCATAAGTTGCAAAAGTCCTACCGTCTTCATACAAACGGATTTCCCTCCCGCATTTGGACCAGAAACTAAAATGATTCGATCAGTCGCATCAATCTTAATATTCAATGGAACTATTTCGTTCTTATCTCGTAAAGAATTCAAATACAAAATAGGGTGTCTTGCCTGAACTAAATTGACACTCGCTTCTTTATCCAAAATAGGCATATTAGCCTGCAAATCAATTGCAAATAAAGCTTTAGCACGTACGAAATCCAACTTAGTAATTAATCCATGATACGACAACAGAAGCGGCACATGCGGACGTATTTCGGAAGTCAATTCCGTAAGAATACGTACAACTTCTCTCCTACGGTCAAATTCTAAATCGCGAACTTTATTGTTGAGATGAAAAACTTCTTCTGGTTCTACATAAGCCGTTTGTCCTGTAGCAGATTCATCGTGAATTAATCCCTTAAGCTTTCTTTTATTTTCTGCCAAAATTGGGATACAAAAACGTCCATCACGTATCGTCAAGCCTCCGTCTGCAGTCCAGCCATTTGCTTGAGCTTGTTTGAACACTGAATCCAACCGTTTACGCGCTTCCTGTTCAGATTTAATAATTTCGTTAGTAATGGCTTCTAATAGACGTGATGCATTATTTTTTAATTTACCACGATCATCCAAAACCTTTTCAATTGAACGAATTATTGATTTTTCAATTGGCAAATGTTCAAATAATAGCTCGAGATGTGCATATTGACCTTCACGATCGTTAAAATACCTAATGATATTAAATACCGTTCGTAATGCTAATAGCATTCTATATAATTCATCCTCTGACAAAAATGAACCTTCTAATTTCGCTTTATCGGCTAGTGGCTTAATGGGATAAATATGATCAACAGGCAGAGGCTCATCATGCTGTAGCAGCTGTTTAAACTCATGTGTTTGACGTAAGAAGCGATCGATTTGATCCACTTTAATCTGAGGTTGTATTTTTTCAACCATCAAACGTCCAGCTTCACTTAAACATTTCTCTTTGATTAAATCTCTTATTTCCGTGAATCCTAGTTTATCTATTGCATTTTGAGGATATATCATCGAGGCAATTCTCTAGTTACTGGTTTAACCATTTGATTATTTCTTAACCTATTTTCTGGCTTCTGGATAACATTCTGAATACTATCTACAGTAGGTAAACTATCAGAAGTGGTATCTCTACCCAAAATTGTATCTTGAGAATCTACCGTTCTATCCAGTAAAATTGCTTTATTGATATTTTGCGGAGGCGTAGAATAGATATTATTATATGGTTGTATAATTCTGAGTTTATTTAAAAAACGTTCGCTATTAAATTTAAATTGATCAATTACAATTGATTTTTGCATTGCAGTATCAATATAAACAAATGGCGATTTAAAATTACGTGCAAAATTCGCAATACTATCTTTATCCAACATACGCAAATCAGGCATTGGAGACAAATTAAAATAATTATTCGCCAAGTCTAAATTCGTGTTATTCAAGACTCTCCTAGTATACTCATAATAGTTTTTATATCCCGTATCAGAAGAATTATAATACCTTAGATTTTCTATACGGCTATATAAGCGTTGTAAGTAATTTACACGATTAAGACTATCATTTTGTTTAACCATACGAATAGAGTCATCAATTTGAAATTCTCGATCGTAAATACCCAAATTGGCACCAACAACCGTATAAATTTTTTCAGTCAAATTGGGATCACCGAAATAGTAATCCAAATTTTTCACAAAAGATGCCGAATCCAGTCCAAAATCTTTAAAAATCTTGCCATACAAAACTGGCATGACACGCTTAGCACTATCCGAGGGTAATGTATTGAGATAACCATCCACAATTGCGACTTCAGTTAAGACCTTGGAAATCTTATCTTCAGACACTACGCCATTTGGTTTTGACTTGGCGCAAGAAAGAATCAAAAAAAACGATATAAATATGCTGTATATTAACCTTTGCATTGCTTAAATTTGTACAAATTTACGAAATGATACTCTTCTAAACAGTACATCTAGTAAAATAATATTTTATCTTCTAAATTAGATTTTATAATGAGTATTGCAATAAATATTGAAGAATTACAGAATGAGTTAAGACCTGTTGGGGTGACTCTAGTCGCTGTTTCAAAAACCAAACCCATAGAAGATATCCAAGAAGTATACAATGCTGGCCAACGTATTTTTGGAGAAAATATGGTTCAAGAATTAGTTGATAAATATGAGAAACTGCCAAATGATATTCAATGGCATTTAATTGGACATCTCCAGACTAATAAAGTAAAATATATTGCACCTTTCATTTCAATGATTGAATCTGTAGATTCTTTAAAAGTTTTGAAAGAAATTAATAAGCATGCAGTAAAGCACGATCGAGTTATAGACTGTTTATTACAGATTTTTATTGCAGATGAGGATACAAAATTTGGTTTAGATCACGTCGAACTGATCGAATTGCTAGAAAGTGAAGAGTTTGGACAGCTTAACAATATCCGTATTCGTGGATTGATGGGGATTGCAAGCAATACAGATAATGAAAGGGTAATTAAAGAAGAGTTTTACGAATTGAAAATGCTTTTTGATGGTATAAAAGTTAGTTACTTCCGTAAAGTGGACACCTTTGACACACTATCTATGGGAATGTCTTCTGACTATAAGGTTGCTATTGAACAAGGAAGTAATATGATCCGTTTAGGGAGTACCGTATTTGGTAAACGCGTAATTAAGCATTTCAAGGCAAAATAAAGCCCTCTTCATTAATCATGATTAAGCTATTATCTCTTTTTACAATTATTCTATTCAGTTCGTGTTATAATGAAGTAAAAAAAACTCATTATCCTGAACATAAGTCTGCCACAACAGTAGACACTATCCAATACACTTATAATGTACATAAGAATATTAGTTCATATGTAGTAGAGAATGAAGGTAAGTTAGACACAGCTTATTATCAGATTACTTACCCAATATTTGATGACATCAACTTTAATCAGCTAGTTAACCCTTATATATTAATTGATGGTGAAGAATCATTTGAGACCGCAGCAGAGTCTTTTATTTTGGGATATAACGAGTTCGTTGAAGAATCTAGTACTAATAATATCAGTTATCCGTGGTATAAAGATGTAAAATGTGAAATATTGACAAATACTTCATTATTTGTTACTTTGGCAACAGCAGTGGACGAATATACTGGTGGTGCACACGGAAATCATTATACTATACTATCTAATATTGATATAAAGAATAAAAAAAGGATAGCGATAAAAGATATTATTCAAGATAATAAACTTGATCAACTGACTAAGATTGCGGAAACACAATTCAGAGAAAATGAAAAAATACCTGATTCAATATCATTAGATAAGGATTTCTTTTTTGAAAATGGTATTTTTGCGATAAATGATAATTTTGGACTAACCAAAACTAGTTTAATAATATACTTTAACGAATACGAAATCAGACCTTATGCAGAAGGACCTACATTGTTAGAAATTCCTTATACCGATGTCAAGAATATCTTGAATCCACTAGGACAAGACTATGTAAATAGCATTATGTAATCTGATAATTAACACTAAATCTATACATGCAAGTATTTAAGTTTGGCGGTGCATCTGTAAAGAATGCTGAAAATATTAAGAATGTAGCATCTATCGTATCTACATATAATTCCACAGAATTACTAGTCGTTGTCTCGGCTGTCAATAAGTCCACCAACAAGCTTGAACAAGTTGTAGAATCTTTTTTTCACCAAAAGGGTGACTATTTTGGATATTTGAACGAGGTCAAAAATGAACATCATCAGATTTTAGAAATTCTTTTTGAAAATCATTCTCACCCAATTTTTGATGATATTACAAATTCTTTTGTTGAAGTTGAATGGATACTTGAAGAAGAACCTCAAGATGCTTTCGATTATTTATATGACCAAATTGTTTCTTTGGGTGAATTACTATCCTCAAAAATTATTGCAGCATATCTTAATCACATTGGAATAAAAACTAAATGGATTGATGCTAGAGACTACATTCACACAGATAATACCTATCGTGAAGCAAAAGTTGATTGGATATTGACAGAAAATAAAATCCGTCGTGATTTACCCGAAATATTAGACGAATATATAATAATAACACAAGGATTTATTGGTTCAACATCTGAAAATTTCACCACGACATTGGGTCGTGAAGGTTCTGATTACTCTGCAGCAATATTTGCATCATGCTTAAATGCTAATGACATTACAATTTGGAAGGATGTACCTGGTGTTCTTAATGCTGACCCTAAATGGTTTGCTGAAACAGAATTGATTCCGGAGCTCTCTTATACTGATGCTATTGAATTAACGTATTACGGAGCAACTGTCATCCACCCTAAAACGATAAAACCTCTTCAGAATAAAAAAATCACGTTGAATGTAAGATCATTCATTAATCCAGAAAAAGCTGGTACGGTAATACGAACTACAAACCAGACATTGCCTGTTCCATCATTTATATTTAAGGTTGACCAAGTATTTATCAATATTCAACCGCGTGACTTTTCATTTATTGTTGAAGATAATTTATCTTATATTTTTAACCTATTACATGAGCATCGTATAAAAATTAATATGATGCATAATAGTGCTATTAGTTTTGCTATTAGTATAGATAATACAGGGATGAATATTGACTCACTACTCAATGACTTGGAAAAGCGTTTTAAGGTCAATGTCGAAAAGGGTCTTGAACTGATCACAATAAGATACTATAATCAACAAACTATTGATCGTGTATTAGTAAATAAAGAAATTATTCGCGAACTTAAGGATCAATATACATGTCAAATATTGGTTAAAAATTTGAATGAATAAAAGTGTATTAAACAAAGAGGTTCAGGAGTTTATCTTAACTAACAGAAAGTTAGCACCGTCATCTATTGCATTCAAAAAAAGTCCATTTGAGGATGTATCATCCTCCGAATTAGCGGCTCAAATTGATGGATGGCAGCGTGCGTGTAAAAAACTACCAACCTGGGCCTTTTCTCCAAATATATATTACCCAGACAAAATTAATTTAGAACAATGTTCCTCTGAGCATACAGCTATCATCAAACAATCATTAATACGCAAAGGAAGTAAAGTCGTTGATGTCACAGGAGGTTTCAGCGTAGATAGTTGTTACATCGCCCAAGAGGCTCAAATTGTTATACATTGTGAATTGAACGAAAAACTATCAAAGATCGTCAAATATAATGCTGAGCAATTAGGTGTTCATAATCTTGTGACAATACATACAGACGGCGTCAAATATGTAGAAAAACAAGAGAATAATTCATTGGATTACATCTATATTGATCCTTCTCGACGAGTTAATCATGCAAAAGTTTTTTTGCTAGAAGATTGTGAGCCTAATATTGTTCGATTGCAGGACATGTTCTTTCAAAAGTCTAGGTATATTCTCTGCAAGCTCTCTCCACTTATGGACATCAATTCGGCTTTACAAAAGTTGAAACATGTTAAATTCTTATACGTGATAAGTGTGGATGGTGATTGCAAAGAACTATTGTTTTTACAGGATCGAACCTTCGAGGGCGAACTTAAAATTACAGCTATACGCCTATTTTCGGATCAAGTGCAAAATATATCCTTTACCCTTGATAATGAAAAATCAACACTGATCAAGACATCAGAACCATTAAAATATTTGTATGATCCCGACGTAGCTGTAACCAAAGCTGGTGCTTTTAAAAGTGTTGCCAAAGTCTTTGGTTTATTCAAATTACATACTCATACCCATCTATATACTTCCGAAAAATTAGTGGAAGATTTTCCTGGTCGAAATTTTTTGATCCAAAATGTATATTCATTGAGTGAATTTAAAAAGTTGAATACATTTACTAAAGCTAATGTAGCCACTAAAAATTTCCCAATTAAAGTAGATGATATCCGTAAAAAATTCAAAATCAAAGATGGAGGATCTGACTTTCTTTACTTCGTAACAGATTACGCAGATAATCATATTGTCATACATTGTTCAAAAATAGTATAAAAGACAATCACCTTACAATCTTCTATTCTATTCCTAGTATATTTAACTACGATGAATACACTTAAGATATCCGCTTTAGAATTAGCTACAGTTTGTAAAAACAGCAATCCTTCAGAAGCGATTAAACGTGCTGTAGAAGGAGCTCAACATATAGAAAAATTAGGTTACGAAAGATTGTGGTTTGCCGAACACCACAATATGCCTCACATTGCCAGTTCTGCTACCTCAGTCTTAATTGGTCATATCGCTGGTAAAACAAATACAATCCGTGTAGGATCAGGCGGAATAATGTTACCAAATCATACACCTTTGGTAATTGCTGAACAGTTTGGTACACTAGAAAGTATTTATCCAGGACGTATTGATTTGGGCTTGGGTCGTGCCCCTGGGACAGATCAAGTCACTGCTATGGCATTGCGCCGCAACAATCTAAATACCTCTTTTTACTTCAAGGATGACATTTTGGAATTACAAAAGTACCTTGATGAAAACAATGTAGATGCTAAAGTCCGGGCTTTTCCTGGTGAAGGTTTGGATATCCCTATTTATATATTGGGTTCAAGTACAGATAGCGCTTATTTAGCCGCTGAGTTAGGTTTACCTTATGCTTTTGCAGCTCACTTTGCACCTGCTATGCTTAAACAAGCTTCTGAAATTTATCACGAAAAATTTCAATCATCTCAGGCTTTATCACAGCCATATTTTATAATATGTGTAAATATTGTAGCTGGAGATACGATAGAGGAAGCACAATTCCTTTCGACAAGCCTATTTAATATGTTTGCTGGCATCTTAACAAATTTGCGTAAACCACTATCTCCTCCCACTGAAAAACCAATTTATGATGGTATTGTAGAAATTGAACAAGCTGTACAAAGTATGGTGAGCTGTACTTTCATTGGGACAGAAACGGAAATTCGCACTGATGTAATGGCTTTCGCAGAGGAATATAAGGCGGATGAAATTATGACAACAAATTATATCTTTGATAATCAAAAGCGCTTAAATTCTTTTGATATAATTGCGAATGCTTTGATTAATAAATAAAATATTATGAAGAACTTCATATCAACTTTTTTGTTCACTAGTTTAATTTTATTTGGCTGTAATAACAGTAAAAACAAAGTTAAAATAGACGAGAAGGATACCGTGTCAATTGAAAATGTTTCAATTATTCCTGATTCAATTATTCCTGATTCAATTATTACAATTGATACAATAGCAAAAATCGACATTATTGAAGATGCCTTGCTATTCCCATCTAGTTATAGAATGGTAGAGCATACAGAGCTAAAAACTATAGTTACATCTAAAAGTTGGAAGGAAATTTCACTTAACAATAGAAATTATCAAATTAATAAAGCTGACTTTATACTTTCTGAAATAGGTAAAGATGAATGTTCTGGAATGATGACTCAAGGTATTAAAAGTGCAAATAATGCCATTCTTTTCTTTTCAATACCTCAAATTACTGATGGAAAATTAGATACAGTTGCCTTATCCATTAACAGCATTACACCAGATAAACCATTCGAATTTGAGTTTAACGATAAAAAATTCAAATTAAAAGCTTCTGGAATAGATTTTAATAATGATAGTGGAGTATTAAATGCTAAAAATGAATATATTTTAAAACTCTATTCGGAACATTATCCCAAAGGTTTTACACTTATACATCAAAATGAGTACAACGATACGTCAACTAAGCTTGTGATGATTACTGATTTAGACAAGGATGGGTATCCTGATTTTATCTTCTCTAGCCCTCGGCACTATGAGGAAGAACGATATTTAATAATATTATCATCTAATAAGACCACTTATGAAGGAATTAGAGTATTTGATTGTTAATTCATTTCAAATACTGTGCTGTTGTATAAATATCTCTAATTAGGATCTTTTTCAATCAAATATTATTTTTACATCTTTGAATGCCTCGGAAAACAAGTAATGTAGATAGATGTTCCATTATTTTTCTCAGACTCTATTTTTATTGTTCCATTTAAGCTTTGTGCTCTTGAATATAGGCTTCTTAGTCCCAGTCCCCCCTTGTTTTTTGCTTCAGCGACATGCATCCCCTCACCATCATCTTCCATCGATATATATACCATTCCCTTTTCATGATCAGTTTGAATCTGCACTAATGCACGTCTTGCATTAGCATGCTTGACTATATTATGTAATACTTCTTGAATGATGCGATATAATGTGATTTCATCCTCGATGATAATATTTGTTGGAACACTTATTAATTGCAAATCAATTTTGAAATTGTCGGTTTGTATTTTTTTACAGTATTGTTTGATCGCTTCCAATAATCCGAATTTTTCAACAATCAAAGGAGTTAGGTTATACACAATACGATTGAGTTCTTGCTTTGTCTCATCGATGTACTCTAGCACCCTATCTATATGAATTTTATCATCAGATTTAAGATTAATTGATTCTTGGTAATTATACAATGCAATTTTTATGGAGGATAGAAATCCACCAACACTGTCGTGCAAATCTGTAGCTATCCTGTTGCGTTCTCTATCTTCTATTTCTTTAAGGAGCTTCATCTCGTCTATTACACGATTATTTTTCTCCTCTTCAAGTTTAGCTTCCAATAAAGCATATTCTTGGCTAGCAAGAATTTTATTTTTCTTTTGAGCTTTTATGACAAGTATTAGTACAAATAGCAATAGGGCAATAAGTACAGCTAATCCAATAATGAAAATTCTATTTCTATCCCTTGTAATTTCTGCTCTGTCATTGCTAATCTTCAATTTTTCTATTTCAGCGACCTTCTCATTATAATTCATATTATAACTGAGTTCTTCAGTATACAATTGCTGGTTTTTTGCTTTTTCTTCATTATAAAAATTCAGCAACTCATCATATGTTTCAAATACTTTTTGGGGTTGATTACTTAGCTTATATGCATTGATTAAATTTAAAAGTATATAGCTCCTAAAATTTTCATTATCATAAGATTTATACCGATCTAAAACGTCTCTAAATATAGTAATTGCAGGTGCGTAATTTTTTTGTAGTTCATAGATTCTTCCCTTAATGTATTGACTCATCATCAACTCAGAAGAATCCTTTACGGATAGTGCTATATTTGCCGACTCTTGCACTAGTTGAAAAGCTTTAACATAATTACGGCTATACCCCTCTGTTAAAGCTTTCAGACTCTTTATTCTAGCTTCATATAACTGATGTATTTCTTTTCTCTTGATTCTATCTGCCAAATTCACATATTTTGATATACTATCTATTTCGTTTTTTTTTAGATAAAGAGATGCAATAATAGTTTCTGAAACTCCAGCAAAATTAGGATGCCAATTAAAATCTGATTCTACAAAAATTCCCTTATACAAGTGGTTTAAAGCTTTATCCAAATTATTGAACTGATAATAGATCCCCCCTAACCTGAAGTTGTGGTGCCGTATTACCTGTTTATTTTTTGTTTTTAGAATGAGTGGATGTATATCTACATAGGCTTTTAGACTTGTATTATGATGCCCTAAAGAGGCATATGCGTTAGCTAAATTGCTACTCAATAATATAACTTTTTCTATTGCTTCGGGCTCATCATTATCCCCTATATACTCAATTGCACTTTTTGCTATACGGATGCATTTGTCAACATCTGTCTCTAAGAAACAAATAGCATAGGTATTCATTGTATTTGCGTAGAAGACGGTATCAACCATATGGATTGGATTATTTAATATATTTTTTTCAATATATTTTATAACATATGGCTTATTAGTAGTATAATTTTTATTTAATAAATCTGTAACATAGATTCTTGTTTTAGAATAATCTTTCTCATTTTTAATAACGAGTAAAATAGAATCATTAAAGTTTACTAAATCTTTAGAAATAGGATTACTATAGCAAATAAAAGAGAATACAAAAATTAAAAACGTTCCAAGAATCGTTTTTTTGAATTTCATAGATGGAATAGATTAAATAGAATTACTACTAATATAATACTTTTTATTACTGAAATAAATTAATGTTTGTAATTAAATAGTGTTATATAGCTTTATTCTCCCTATAAAATCTCCTTTTTATAGACTAGCCATTATACAACATGATTATAAAAATTATGCTGTAATTTAACTTTTTATTCCACCCCTAGATTGTTTCATCATTTACTAAAAGAAGAAAGCGAAAGCACAAAAGCTACTACTTTCTTGATAATCAAAAATCATCAAGAAAAAGTATGCATATATCCACTGCTATCATCATTTAATTAGTAAGTACGCTATTTAAACTATTCACAATTCATCCTAAGTCCTGTAGGTTTAGAGTTTAAATAATATCTTCAGAAGATTTCATCGGAATACACTTTGTCCAATTATTTATAGACAAAAGGAAAAGGCTTTACAATAATGCAAAGCCTTTTCCTTTTGTCTATTTAAGTAATATCTCTATACTGTTGCGATAGAGCTTAATTCGCCCATCCTTTTCCAACGCCTTTAACAATCGTGATACTACCACACGTGAAGTATTCAATTCTTTAGCAATATCATGATGTGTTTTATATATTATTGTACTATTTTCAATTTTGCTCTTTTCGAATAAATAATTTAAGACACGATCATTCATATTCATAAATGCTATTGTATCTACGGCATTCAGCAGTTCATTAAAGCGACTATTATAACTGTCAAATACAAATGTCATCCAGCTTTTATATTTCCCCATCCACTCTGACATTTTGTGGACAGGAATCATCAAAATAACACCTGAAATTTCTCCAATCGCACGTATTTCACTTTGTTTTCTACCCAAACAACACGTCATAGACATTGCACAAGTATCTCCCCGTTCAAGATAGTAAAGTAACAATTCTCCACCATCATAATCTTCTCTCATAACTTTAATCGCACCAGATAATAGCAATGGCATTGTTTTGATATATTGATTGTAATCAATCATTATATCACCATCCTTAAATTCAACAACTTTAGCTACCTGAATAATTTCAGCTAAAAGCTCTTCCTCAAATATTTCACCATATGTTTTAATCAATAATTCTTCCATAACATGAATAACTAGTGCTATACAAATATAACTTTAAATAAGTCGTTGCTATGTAACACTAGTTACATATGTTTATACCTTATAGTACTGTTCCCAGCCTTTAGTAGGTGGTGGCCCAATTAAAAGAGAATTAGCAAATTGGTTATTAGTAATTTCCTTTTTCTTGGAATCAAAATCAAACTGTGTATTAAGTCGTTGAGCGATCACACCTAAACAGAAAACTTGACTCAATGGCCCAGCAATAGAAAATGGTGATCTTGTTTTTTCTTGTCCTTTACAAGCTAATAAAAAGTTTTTGAAATGATTAGATGGTGTTGCTGATACTACAGGTAGTCGAGAAGCTAAAGCTATAGCTTTTTCCTCTGGAATAATTTGCAATGTACTCGCATGAGAACCTCCTTTGAAAATAAGATCTTTACTGTAGATAATTTTCCCTGGGTTTAATTTTACTGGTTGTAATTGTCCCGTACTAGGAGGTGGAATGTTTGGGTCTAATCCTGACACTCCGTAACCTTCTGGAATTGGGGGTAAATTATCCAAACCATCATACCAATTAATGTCCATCGCGGGATGACCTTTACGTTTAGCAAATTTAAATTTTAATGTAGATGACATTGGAAAGAAAAATGAGTTATGCCCATCTAACTTTATTGCTTCAACACGATGAGGTAAACCTAATTCCAAAAACTCATGTGCTGTATCTAAAATATGAGCTCCCCAATCACCTAAAGCACCCATACCGAAATCATACCAACAGCGCCATTGCCCATTTACAAAATCCTTATTATACATATGTCCATTGGTATGCATTTGCCAAAGATCCCAATCTATTGTTCCTGGGATATTCTCAGGATTAGGAAAATTTTTCATATTAATATCCCATGAATGCCACCTACGGGGCATATTCATATGGGCATCGATCCGAGTTACATCCTTTATGATTCCTTTTTCCTCCCATGCTTTAAATTGGAAATAATTAGCTTCCGAATGCCCCTGATTGCCCATTTGGGTTACTACTTTACTGAATTTTTCAGCCTTTTGCATTAATAATTCATTCTCGTAAAATGTATGTGCCATTGGTTTTTCAACATAAACATGTTTTCCTAAATCCATGGCCATCATGGTCATTGCAAAATGTGCAAAATCTGGAGTCCCAATAGATACAGCATCAATTTCATTAGCCATAGCATCAAACATTTTTCTGAAATCTTGAAAACGCTTCGCATTAGGAAACATTTTCAAGATTTCTTCAGTATGCTTTGCTCCCATATCAACATCACACAAGGCGACTATATTACATAGACCTGTTTTGTATAAGTCTTTTATAATATCTGCTCCTCTATACCCGATACCAATGCAAGCTAAATTCACCCTTTCGTTGGCTCCTGCAAAATTGATACTTCCTAATAAGCTATTTGATAAGAAGAGACCACCTCCTGCTAAAGCAGTTTTCGCAATAAAACTACGTCTTGAGATATAATGTTTCATTTTGATTTAGTTTAGTTTTTTAATTTTTATGCTACGAAAAGAAACCTCATCTCCATGATCTTGCAGTAAGATATGTCCCTTTGAAGCTAATCCAAAATTATCCCAATCTTTATATTTACTTATGGCTACTAAATCATTAAACTCTTTAGAACCTCTGACAAAAGTTAACATCTTTATTCCGTTCAAATAATATGTAACAGTATTGTCCTTTGTGACAACAATACGTCCTCTATTCCATTCTCCAATTGGTCTTCTAGCTCTATTGTCGCGATTTGAAGTCATTAAATCATATAAAGAGGCTAGCGTACGATTACCGTCTCTACCTGCCTTTGCGTCCGGGTGTTTGATATCATCTAGTAATTGATATTCTAAACCAATCGCAGAACCTTGAGTTTTCTCTTTTAATGTTACAAAATATTTTACACCACTATTTGCAGCTTCTGTAAGTTTAAATTCAAAAGAAAAGTCAAATGCATCATACTCATTTTTTGTAATAATATCACCCCCATTGGTAGATTCACCTCCATCTGATTTTAAAACTTTAATTATACCATCTTTAACCTGCCAACCCTTCGTTGGAAAATTACTGTGGTACACGCTTCTCCAATTTGCATTAGTTTTACCATCAAATAATAATTCTAATCCTGAACTCTTTTCTTGAGAGTTTAATTGATTAGGCGTAAGGTTTACCACGTATACATCAGTAGGAAAAGATTTAGGCGTTAAATTAGTGGTTTGTATTTTTATGTTTTTAAAATATACTTTCTTCCCATCCAAATCAGCAGGAATACTATGAACTTGCAAGCCTATAAACCCTTTTAAATCTACAGTATCAACCAAATAAGAGACAGGTACATTGTTAATCCAAGTTTTTAGTTCATGACCTATAGATTCAATCCTAACGTGATTGTATGCCTCGGATTTGTATGCACTTTTTGCTTTTTCATTCAAGTCTAAAGGATAGAGCCAATTACGGCGTGCCTCATCATAAATTCCACCAGTCCAAGCTCGCGAAGTTGGGTCTACCTCCACTTGACGCCCATACACTCTGCCCTTTCCATTATTTGCACTCTGATCAAACTGGCTACGTACTTGAATACCCGAATTCGTTCTATCTCCTTCTAATTTGATGTCCAATTCCAAGATGAAATCACCATAATCTTTTTCTGTTACCAAAAAAGAATTGGGTGTCCCTTTCGTCATCGTACCTACTATAGCACCATTCTCCACTATATATGGTGCCTTCCCTCCCAATGTCTTCCATCCTTTAAGTGTCTTGCCATCAAATAAATTTATCCAATCTTTCGATGTTTTTTTTTGTGCTATAGCATTATTCATATTGAACAAACAAGTACTTGCAATTAATATGGAGCTACATAATGATTTTATTGGCATAGAATATTCTTTCATTTTATATTATTGTATTAATTTCTATAAATCTTATTAAATTTTACACTTGTGGAATACTATATCCATTATGATAAGCAGCAGCGAGGTATTTGTTAGACGCTTCGTCTTTAAATCTTTTCGTTGTTTGATCCCAATATATTTTTTGACCTGTTCGATACGCTATATTCCCCATTTGAGATACGATAGCGACATGACTACCAGCTTCAATAGGAGTTGCAACTAAAGATTTGTCTTTTTTCAATATAGCCTGAACAAAATTTTGCATGTGCCTTTCAAGTCCATTATCAACTGATTTTTGGAATGAAACAGCTTCCATTTTTTTGCCATCAGGAATGACTTCCCATCCTCCTCTATTTACTACTAATGTTCCATTATTGCCTATGAAAGCAACACCGTGATCTCTATTATATGGGCCTGAAGCTATACCTAATGCATGTTCCCATTGAATATTAAAATCATCAAATTCATACATCGCTGTTAAGGTATCTGGTGTTTCTGCCGCAGTATTTGGATCTGCAAATACACCTCCTGAAGCTACTATCGATTTCGGAAATTTTGCTTTCATACCAATTAATGCAAAATCAAGGAGATGAACCCCCCAATCTGTCATTAATCCCCCTGCATAATCCCAAAACCATCTAAACTCAAAATGAAATCTATTTGGATTAAAATTCCTTTTTTGTGCTGGACCTAACCATTTATCATAATTAACTCCCGCTGGTACAGGTGCGTCAGCGACTTTTATAATAGGATCTTTCCAGCCAACATAGGACCATGCTTTAGCTAATCTAATTTTACCCAATTTGCCAGAGTGAACAAAATCCATAGCATCTTTAAAATGCTGTTGACTACGCTGCCATTGTCCGACCTGTACAATACTATTAGATTTTGCTGCTGCTGACACCATTACCTCACATTCACGTATTGAATTACCTATAGGTTTTTCAATATAAACATGTTTACCTGCTTTTACAGCATCGACAAACTGAATACAATGCCAATGATCTGGCGTGGCAATGATGACCACATCAACTATATCATCGCTTAATAATTTTCTATGATCATCGTATATTTTAACATTAATATTTCTTTTTTCTAATTCAGATTTTCTCCTATTCAAAACATTCGAATCCACATCACATAGTGCTGTACAAACGACATTCTCAACCTTTAACAAATCATTCAAATTAGCCCACCCCATTCCATTAACACCTATCAATCCCACTCTAATTTTTCGCTGAACAAAAGTTGATGCTATTATAGGATTATATAACGCAGTAGATGCGGCAAGTATGGCACTTGCCTTAAAAAAGTTTTTCCGGTTCATAACAAAAGTTTATATCAAGCAATTTAATTAAACCTGATGAATTATGCTAAAATATATAATATTAGCAACCAATATGTTACAGACTGCTTCCTTTTAGGCTTTACAATGTGTTTTATTAAAAACTTTTTTATAGCTCCTATGTTATATTTCTAGACTTGATAACGAAAACTGTGGCACTAACTAAAAAAAAAGAGCATAAATTAGATAAAACAGCAATAATTACCTCAAACTCATACTTAAGTACTCTTCCTTCAAAAACTATTGACAATTGATATAAGTACAATTAAATTATTTAAAACAACTTACAATTATTATGAAAAAACAAAATTCAAATAAGAAAATTGACATCATAAATAATCATCTAATAGATAATACAGATAAACCTTTGACGACAAATGATGGAGTCCACATACATGACAACAACAATACATTAAAAGCAGGTGAAAGAGGGCCATCTCTTTTAGAAGACTTTATTTATCAAGACAAGCTAGCTCACTTTGATCGCGAACGCATACCAGAACGTGTAGTACATGCTAGAGGCTCGGGTGCTCATGGGATATTTGAAGCGACAGCTGACATATCTACGTACACCAAAGCCAAATTTCTTAAGAAAGGTACTAAAACGCCTTTATTTTTACGATTTTCAACAGTTGCAGGGTTTAAGGGCTCTACAGATTTGGCACGTGACGTACGTGGATTTTCCGTGAAATTTTATACCGAAGAAGGTAATTATGATTTGGTAGGAAATAATATTCCAGTATTTTTCATACAAGATGCTATGAATTTTCCTGACCTAGTACATGCTGTTAAGCCTGAGCCGAACAATGAAATGCCTCAAGCCGCATCTGCGCATGATACATTTTGGGATTTTGTTTCTTTAATGCCTGAATCTGCGCATATGGTCATGTGGGCCATGTCTGATCGTGCTCTTCCCCGCTCACTGCGCATGATGGAAGGATTTGGTGTACATACTTTCAAATTCGTTAATGAAAAAGGTAAAGGTACATTTGTAAAGTTTCATTGGAAGCCAAAATTAGGAGTCCATCAAGTCGCCTGGCAAGAAGCACAAAAAATATCAGGATATGACGCTGATTTTCATCGCCGTGACTTATGGGAAGCCATAGAAAAAGGAAATTTTCCACAGTGGGATTTGGGTGTCCAATTGATCCCTGAAGAGGACGAACTTAGATATTCATTTGACATTTTAGATCCAACTAAATTAATTCCAGAGGAGATTGTCCCTGTTCAAATCATTGGAACAATGACATTAAATCGAAATCCAGAAAATTTCTTTGCCGAGACAGAACAAATCGCGTTTGATCCTGGACGACTAGTTCCAGGTATAGATTTCAGTAATGATCCATTATTACAGGGACGCGTATTTTCCTACGCGGACACACAAAATTATAGATTGGGGGGACCTAATTTTCATGAGCTCCCAATAAATAGGCCAATAAATGGTAAATACAACAATCAAAAAGATGGTTTCGGAAGACAAGATATTCTTAAAGGAAATGTCTCATATTTTCCAAATAGTCTGGGTGGAGGTTGCCCCTATCATGCGATGCTAAAGGGAGAATCTGGTTTTGAATCTCATGCTGAAAAAATTGACGCAAAGAAAGTCAGAGGAAGAAGCAAATCATTTGCGGATCATTTCACACAGGCAAGATTATTTTTTGAATCTCAATCACCTGCAGAAAAGGATCATATAATATCCGCTTTCAGTTTTGAGCTGTCGAAAATTAAAAGTATAGATATAAGAAAAAGAGAATTAGCAATACTTAATCAAATAAATGAAAATTTGGCTAAAAGTGTAGGTGAAAACTTAGGTCTTGAACCTCCTAAAGAATTAGATAAACTAACGATTCAATTTGCTAAAAATAACCATCCAGACTATCCTATTCAAGCATCCAAGCCAGAGGTGACTACATCTAAGGCTTTAAGTATGGAGGTTAAGGCTGGTGAAGGTAGTATCGAAACCCGAAAAGTAGCGTTTCTTGTTGATAATGGTGTTAGTAAAGTAAGTATAGATAAAATGAAATCAGCACTTGAGGCTGAAGGAGCTGAAGCGGTATTAATAAGTACTAAAGTTGGTAAACTCACGTTTAAAGAAGGCGGAACAGAAAACATACAATTTACTTACCTCACTGAAGCATCTGTGTGTTATGATGCATTTTATACCCCTGATGGTGATTCTGTAAAAACACTAGCTCACGAACCTGATTATTTACAATTCATTAATGAAGCATATCGGCATTGCAAATCCATTTCTTTTGCGAAAGGTGCAGAAGAACTTATTAAATTAACTATGATAAAAGATCAAGACGAAGGAATAATATTAGAATCAAAAGGCGACCTAAGTAAAGATTTTATTCATGTGATGAAAGGTCATCGAGTTTGGACAAGAGAGAATGCTAGAAAAGTAGCTGTTTAAATAAATTTAACTAAAAATCTAAATAGCTCTTCAATAATGAAGAGCTATTAGTATTGAAATAGATAGTGTTAGAATATGCTAATGTCCAATGTAATTTTCTTAAACTTAATACGAAGGTCGTTTACTTTTGTTTTATTTATTTTAAATATTATATAATTAGTTATCACTTGTAGTCGTAACGCCACAATGTGTTACACATTCAGTATTAATGCTGAATGTGTTTTCTTAATAGTAAAATTAAATAATCAATAAGTATATAGAAAAGCTCTGAATTTTGATTGCTGAATGTTGTTTTCAGCTATAATATTAAATTTAACAGCTTTCTTCGCTGATAAATATTTATTCCAAGTATTGAGATCTACTTGGTTATCATCAATATGCAAACTGTAAAAATTAGTATCAATATTTTGGAGTTTACGAAGAATTTCTGTAGAGTGTTTTTCCTCGGTATTTATTATTATTGTTGAATACTTCTCATTTGAACCCAATAATGCTTTGCTATACTTAGCATTAATAATACAAAGCTGATCTAAGTAAATATAATCAGCCATATACCAAATTTTATTTTGGGGTAACAAATCTCCATTGTAGAAGACCTTGGCTTGTCTCAAATTACTATCTTCATGTAAAGGAGAATTGAACTCAACGGTCAAATTACATTTTACATTTACATTTTTTGAGTCCCATGTCCCTGGAGTCCATTTTCCCGTAGAATTCAATAACCTAAATACTTCTTTGCTATATGATTTATCAGAGCTATAAATCACTTTTGCATTTTTTATATCTCCATCAGCAGAAATAGTATAACTAACTATAACCTTTCCTTTATTTTTACCATAAAGCAATGGCTTAAGAGGATATCTGATGTTATTTTTTATAAAATTTGCAAGGTTATCATTCTCCTCAGATTGTAAAGACGGCATTACCGCTCTGTGCATATTAGACATCATTTTTTCTTCTGATATTGATTTTTGAGCCATTACTTGAAATGGTACAAAACATATCACAAAAAATAAGAATATAAATATTTTGCTGTTCACTAATTTTTTTGTGGCTAGCATATGTTTTTTAATAGGTAAATATTGGTTACAAAAGTAAACTATTTTGCATAATCAGTTTAATACCTAAAATTAGGTATTTTTAGTCTACATAAAGCAATAATTTAGCACAAAAAAAACTGTTTTATTGCTTATCAATAAAACAGTTTTTTTATACTATAGTATATAGAATGTTAAAATTACAAGTTTAACCAAATAGGCAATGCAAACTCTTTCAGTAAATGTGCCAAATTAAACTGTTGGTATTCGAGCTTATTTATAAAACGAACTTCAGCAAGTTCAGCATGTGCTATTGGCTGTAAATCGAGGTCTCCTTTATGTAAAAATATATTCCCCTGAACTATAGTGTTTTTTTCATTCACTGCATTTGTTTCATGCTGTCCGAGAAAAGTAAAATTAGATTCTTGAAAATTCAAATGTAACTCTTCACTGAGTTCACGAATTAAAGTTTCAATATGAGATTCACTTCTTTCAACTTTTCCACCTGGTAACATATAAAATTTGGAATTATGCTTGCGTACGACCAATAATTCCTTATCAGCATTTAATAATAATGCTGAAGCAATAATAATTTTCTGATTCGACATGCCTCTTTACTATTTTAGGTTTAAGGCATATTTAACGCCACCTATAATATGTTTTTGGAATGATTCGGAATCATAAGATTCATCTGTATGACCTAAACCTGTATAAAAAGATCTTCCACCATCAAATTCCTGGAACCAGGCGATAGGATGAAATTTCCCCATTTTACCCCCCTTATAACTCGTTTCATCCAGATTCATCAAAATATTCAGTCCTGGTTTTACATCTTTAAAATCATACCATTCATCACGATGTATCCACGTTTTTTGAAGATGCGAAGTCGATGGATGTGTTCTATTTATGACATTAATCGTAGCATCTTGAACAGCAGGATGGCTATTAAAATATCCGCCTACTAAAGCACCATACCAAGGCCAGTTATGTTCCGTGTCAGAAGCAGCATGAATACCCACATAGCCCTTACCAGATTGTATAAATTTTTGGAAGTTTTTCTTTTGAGTCTCATCCAATATATCACCTGTAGTATTCAAAAATATAATTCCATCAAATTTTTTCAAACTATCGACATGAAAATATTTTGCATCTTCTGTATGTTGAAATTGAATTTGATTATCTTTCAATAGTTTTGAAACAACTGATACTCCTTTTGGTATACTTTTATGTCTAAATCCCGTTGTTTTAGAAAAAATTAATACAGATTTAGTTTTTTTTGCAAATACTAAACTTATTGACATTACCAATAACAATATTAAGGAGCATGATTTTCTCATAGTTTATTTATTTAGATACTTTTAAATAATAATTTAAAGCTTCCCTTATATCCTCTTCTTCTACAAAAATATTGTATGAACAATCACCTATTTCCTTTAATAACGCAAAACCAATTTTATTATCTTCGTTCTTTTTATCATTTTTCATGAGATCTATGAATAAATCATATTGCTCTTCAGAATAATTGTATACAGGATATCTTTTCAAGAATGTGTCAGTGATATCCTTTAATTCCTCTATAGACATACCTGAAAATTTATTCGACAACCACGCCTCACAAATCATCCCTATAGCAATAGCTTCACCATGCAATAATGGATTGCTATCATTATATAAAGAATAACCTTCAATAGCATGACCAATGGTGTGTCCAAAATTTAGGATTTTACGCAATCCTTTTTCAGTTGGATCTTGCGTAATGACGTTGTTTTTAATTTGTACAGATTGGTAAATTAATTCTGGTGTAATCGTGTTCATATCTAAACTTTTACAAGTTTCATAAAGAGATTTATCTTGAATCAAACCATGTTTAATAATTTCAGCAAAACCTGAAACCATCTGACGATCGTCTAGCGTATGTAAAAACTGCGTGCTAATAAAAACAGCTTGTGGCTGCGTAAAAGTTCCAATGATATTTTTTACATTATCCAAATCGATACCTGTTTTACCTCCGACAGAAGCGTCCACTTGTGATAATAATGTAGTAGGAATCTGAATAAAGTCAATCCCCCTTTTGTATGTAGACGCAGCAAAACCTCCCATATCAGTCACCACGCCTCCACCAAGGTTAATTAATAAAGCTTTGCGATCTGCCCCAAAATCCAACATCGTTTTCCAGACTCCAATACAGAAATCGATATTCTTGTTTTCTTCACCAGGATCGACCTCTATAATATCATAATGAATTAAATCTGGAATTGCATTTTGCAATACGGGTAAACAATTATCGTTCGTATTTCTATCTACCAAAACCAAAACTTGCGAATATCCGCGTTCTTCAATAAATGGTAAAAGTGATTCTAAATTCTCTTCAAAATATACGTTGTATCCTAAACTTTGGATTGGTTGCATGATCTATTTCTGATTATTATAATAGGGTAAAGATAGAAATAATATTAAATGATTTGGACTTTCATTCCATCAAATTCGACGACATCTCCCTTACGAACTTTAAGTCTTTTACGATAATCAACCTCACCATTATATTTTACTAGACCCTCGTCCACCATACGTTGAGCCATTCCACCGTGCTCTACCCAGTTCAATGCTTTAAGCAATTGAATCATTGGAATAAATT
The DNA here is from genome assembly GCF_020295405.1 of Sphingobacterium bovistauri. Taxonomy (GTDB): domain Bacteria; phylum Bacteroidota; class Bacteroidia; order Sphingobacteriales; family Sphingobacteriaceae; genus Sphingobacterium; species Sphingobacterium bovistauri. The sequence goes on along the minus strand of NZ_JADEYP010000010.1, from coordinate 67,887 downwards.
CTCCTTCTAAATTGAATGTTTGCATAAACAAAAATAAACCAAAAATATACCAATTCTATCCATATCAACTAAAAAAGTTCAAAATATATTAATTATAGAGTACTTTTGTTTAGATAAGATATATAGATGATGGCTTTGCAAAATACCCCATTAAGTTTTGAAAATACTGAAATAGCGTTTAAAAATAAAAGCAATAAGGATCTTGAAAGAGCGTATTGGCTCTTCAAAATGGTCGCTTCAAATACACTTATAAAAATTGGAACACCAATAACTAATTTCTCACTTAATATTGGATTGCCAATACAAGGCATTATAAGAAATACCATTTACAAGCAATTCTGTGGAGGTGAAACAATTGAAGGCTGTGCTCATGCAATTGCAGAATTGGGAAAAGGTAATGTAACGACAATTTTAGATTATTCTGTAGAAGGCGAAGAATCCGAAGAAAGCTTTGATGCATGTTGCCAAGAAGTTTTAGCAAGTGTTGCGTATGCAAATACAAATAAATTAATTTCTTTTTGTGTTTTCAAACCAACTGGAGTTGGAAGGTTTGACCTTTTAGCAAAAATTGATGCTAAAGAGACTTTAAGTGAAGATGAAAAGGATGAATTTGCACGCCTATTAAAGCGATGTGATGCTATTTGCAAAGCATGCTATGAAGCAGGTATACCAGTCTTAGTCGATGCAGAACATTCATGGATTCAAGATACAATTGATGATATTGCACGTGAACTAATGGAGCGTTACAATGTTGAAAAGCCTATTGTATGTAATACCTATCAATTGTATAGACACGATAAATTAGCTTCATTAAAAGCTGATTTGGCATATGCTGAGAAACAAGGGTTTTACTTAGGTGCTAAAATTGTACGTGGTGCTTATATGGAAATAGAGCGTGAACGTGCAGCTGAAAAGGGTTATAACTCTCCTATTCAGCCAACTAAAAGTGCCTCTGATGTTGATTATAACGAAGCTATTTTGTTTTGTTTGGATCATATAGATCGTATTGGATTTATGGCAGGCACACATAATGATGCAAGCTCTATGTTATTGGCTACCGAAATGGATAAGCGCAATATTTCCCATAATCATTCGCACGTATTCTTTGCTCAGCTATTAGGGATGTCAGATAATTTATCTTTTAATCTTGGTGCTGCAGGTTACAATGTAGCTAAATATATGCCTTATGGACCAGTAAAAGCAGTTATGCCATATCTATTTCGTCGAGCACAAGAAAATACTTCTGCAGCAGGACAAACAGGCCGAGAGCTGAGTTTAATTATTAAAGAAAAACAACGACGTAAATCACAAAAAAAATAAAATAATGGCTGTATCTTTACAGCCATTATTTGTTTAATAGAGACCCCTAAACCATATGAGTACAGAAGAAAAATTTGCAAAGCTATTAAGAATTGCTCAACCTTATGAAGCGTTATTATTTGACGTTGATGGTACACTAGCTGATAATATTCATGCACACAAAGCAGCATATGTAGCTGTATCGAAAGAATATGGTATTGAATTAGATCCCGATTTGATTGATGAGACTGCGGGCTGGCCTACTGTAGCTGTAGCACGTGAAGTCTGTAATAGATACGACACCGAATTTGATATTGAGGCTTATTCAAAACGCAAATCCCAAATTTTTATCGAAAAGTTTATACAACAAACACAGCCAATTGACTATGTAAGACAAGTGCTTTTTGAAAATGTTGGTAAGAAGAAAATAGGCATCGTATCTGGAGGCAGCAGATCAACATTAAATATCACTTTAGATGTAATTGATGTTAATGGAAAATATGACACAATGGTTTGTGCGGGCGATACTAAAAATGGTAAACCATCACCTGAACCATTTTTGCTTTGTGCTGAACAGTTAGCTGTTAATCCACAGCATTGTTTAGTTTTTGAAGATGGAGACCCTGGAGTTCAGGGCGCTATTGCTGCTGGTATGGGCTGGGTCAGAATCGACCAATTATAGATTATCACAACTCTTAGAAAGTTGTGATAATTCGAATACCGCTGTTGGTATAATTTAAGTCAGATTTTCGAAACTCTCCTAATGGTATTTTGACAAATGGCTCCAATGACATAGACATCTTATTTTTAATATTTACTTTCTTACCTATTGAGAAGTTAGCAAAACCATTAAAACCGTTTGGATTCACATTATCCTGATTAGACTGTACAGTCTTTGTCTTTACTTTATTCATTCCTTCTACAGCACTAGGGATTAACGAAGCATCATCTTTCAATGACATCATGCCTACATTCTCTACATATTGTGCTTCTCTTTGTTGATTAATGATGACTGAATAAGAAACACCTGCTGAAGTATAAAAACCTTTATTCAATGCATAACTTATTTCTAGTGGAATTTCTAAGGCTTCAACCTTTCCCATCACCGCATTAATGTTTGGCAGTATCATTTCTTGACGAAATGCAGATGTCTGGTCAACTGCAATTAATGAATTATTATACGACTGTTGCATATCAACTACTTCAGCACTCGCCATTTGCATTGGATCCTTGACTACCCCCACAGTATACGAATTATATGACGTCCCAGTACGAAGACTAATTTTATTAGTTAAAGCATATGACACCATAAATCCTGCTCCAATATCAAATTTTTCAGAAGTACGACTAGGAGAAACATACAAACCAAGTTGTAATTTATCACCTAGTGACATCTTACTACTTTTATTCAATTTTACCTCTGAATTATTATAATTATCATTTACTGTTTGATGTGCTAGCGTTTGAATGTTTGGATTAACCTGTGCAGCTAACCTATGTTCCTGACTTGTATGGATAATAGGTTTAACAATAGAGACCACAGGCTTCAAATTAGCCACTATCAATGATGATTCATTTTTGATTACAATATCAGAAGGGTGTACGCTATTAATGTCTATTGTTGATAATTGTATATTTTCTTGATCTTGTCTAGCAATTAAAGTGCCTTTCGATATAGTTTTCCCATTCCATCCAGTTTCATCAAACTTATCGGGTGAATTGAATGGATTTTCGCTTTTATTTTCAATAACCGAATTGCTCGGAGAATTTTTTCCAACCTTTACTATCGTACCTTGATTTGGTAAAGAAGAATTTTGTGCAGTATAAAAATATAAAGATACTCCTAAAACAGCTATACCGACTGCCGCTATTGAAGCCAAACGTTTAAACAGTAATACTTTTGTATTAGAGCCCTCCCCCTGTTGTACTCCAAACCTCTCCCAAGCTCCCTCTCGATACGGAAGTTCATCAGCAGCCTTTAATTTAGCCTTAATATCTTCTATAAAATCTTTGTTATCCATATTGTAGATATTAACCAACCTTAATATTATTCAATACCTCAAATTGTTCTTGATACAAAACTCTTAATCTAGCTTTAGCTCTGGTCAAGTAAGTTCTGCTTGTACTATCTGGAATATTCAATTGTTTACTTATTTCATCGTGTGAATAACCTTCAATTTCATACAAAACGAAAATCATTCGTTGAATTTCAGGTAGCTTATTCATTAATTTCAATATATCATTTACCTCAAGATTTGTAGAAATTGAGATAGAGTTATTTACAATTTCCATCTCATTAATATCATCTATATCTAAGGTGACTTTTTGAGCTCGTAATTTATCTATAGATGTATTGACCGTTATTCGTGCTATCCAACCTTTAAAAGACTTTTCTAAAGCTACCTCATCTTCTAAAATCTCAAAATTAGAGAGCTTTCTAAAGATCTTAACAAAGCTTTCATTTACGATATCCTCGGCCTCCATTTCATTTTTCACATAGCGTAATGAAACAGCCATCATATAACCGTAGAAACGTTTATACAAAAAAGATTGACTCCGTTCAGTTTGTTGCGCAAGACAATCTTCCAACGCTGATTTTAATGTCAGTGGACTATTTCTTTTGAAATATCTGGAAACAATACTCACTCTACTGGATGAACTGGGTCTATTGTCAATGTCTAAAATTAAAGAATTATTATTGATAACCACTTATGCTATGTCATTATATACATATAACGTTTGTATAAAAACATATGCTACATCAGCTTATTAAAAATAATATATTTTGTGCTATTAATTATTGATTGTAGCCCTAAAAAATCGTATATTTAAGTGAAAAGGATATCACTATGAAACATATATTATTACCTACAGACTATTCAGATCACGCAAATAATGCTTTTTTTTATGCCCTTAATTTGGCAAACAAATTTGATGTTAAATTATATGTGTTGTTTTCGTATGTTCCACCTGTACTTTCGGCAGCCCATGCAGGCCAACCAGATATGGTATCTTCTGTTTATCAAGAAATAGAAAACTCACGAAGCCAATATGCAACACGCAAAAACAATGAATTAGTTGAATTAGCTAAAACAGCTAATATCAAAGCAGATAATATTCATTTTATATTCGAAATCGGCACTGTATTATCTAGTGTCAAAAAAGTAATTGATAATGAAGATATTAGCCTAGTAGTAATGGGTGTATATGGAGACTCTACATTTCAAGGAGATATAATGGGAAGTAATACAACATCTGTAATACGAAATATAAAATTACCAGTATTAGCCATACCATTAAATGCCAAATATAAACCAATTGAAAAAATTGGATTCACGACACTATTTAAAGAAAAAGATTTCCCCGCTTTAGAACAAATAGTAGAAATAAGTTCTTTGGTAAATGCTAAGGTATATTGTGTCAATGTGAAAACAAATACGAATAACACCTCTGATGTATTACTACAATCTGAAAAATGGACTAAAACATTTAAAGAAAAAGACTTGAATTTTGTTTTCCTAGAAAAGGGCGATTCTGTTGAAGAAACAGTAAATCACTATATTTTGGATAACAATATTGATGTACTTGCTATAGTGCGACGTAATCGAAATTTTTTTGAACGATTAATTAGCTCAAGTTTATCCACTAAACTAACCATTCATGCAGAAATTCCTATCTTCGTTTTTCACGAAGCATAATATGATTGCGTATGAATATTCAGACCATACAAGAAAAATTAAAATCGCAGCAGTTATTTGATTCAATTATTCAAAAGTATACTCTTTTAATAGATGAAAAAATGATTGAGCAAGGTGCATTATTTTTTGTTCCTCTTGGCGGAAAAGAAATAAAAATTGTTTTACCGGCACCACTACATAAAGATTTTTTAGCAGATGAATCTCAAATAACTTACAAAAAGCTATTGCTTCAAAAAGAAATAATTATTCTTAAATAGTATGAAAATCACTAGTGCTAGGCTATTATGTAATCGTTATTTGGATTTTCTTGATCTACATATCCAAAATGTTATAGACCAAATAGATGAAGAGTTTTTAGAAATTAATCAAATAGCAAAGAAACTAAATATTTCACATGTACATTTAACCGATACTATTCAAAAAGAAACAGGTCATCACCCCTGCTATTTTTATGATTTGAAAATAATAGAGGTTGCGAAACAATTACTCCATAATAAAAACAATTCTATCGCCGATGTAGCTCGCATACTCACTTACGATCCTTCAAATTTTTCTAAATTTTTCAAGAAATTCACACAAACAACTCCAGGCCAATACAGAAAGATTTCTTTGAAATAAAAAACCTAAAAGTTCACCATACTATTAGTTAAAATAATTAAGATATTTGATTTGTTGAATTATAAAATCAAATAGAAAATTATGTTAAGAAACGATTTAGAAGGAAAAGTTGTACTAATCGCAGGAGGTGCTAAAAATTTGGGTGGTTTATTAAGCAGAAACTTCGCTGCTAAAGGTGCAAAAGTAGCCATTCATTATAATAGTGATGCTACAAAAGGTGATGCCGAACAAACCTTAATTGACATTCAATCGCAAGGTGGTGAAGGGTTTATCTTTCAGGCCGACTTAACCAAAGTAGAAAACATCTCGAAATTATTTACAGAAACTAAGAACCAATTTGGTGGTATTGATATTGCTATCAATACGGTAGGCATGGTTTTGAAAAAGCCTTTTTTGGAAACTACAGAAGCGGAATATGATACAATGTTTGATATCAATTCCAAAGTGGCGTATTTCTTTATCCAAGAAGCCGGCAAAACATTAAATGATAATGGTAAAATCTGTACAATTGTAACTTCTTTATTAGCAGCTTACACAGGTTTGTACTCTACCTATGCAGGAGCTAAAGCGCCAGTAGAACATTTCACGCGCATGGCATCTAAAGAATTTGGGGGAAGAGGTATTTCGGTTACAGGTGTTGCCCCGGGACCAATGGACACCCCTTTTTTCTATGGGCAAGAAGCTCCAGAAGCCGTTGCATATCATAAATCGGCGTCTGCTTTGGGTGGCTTAACTGATATTAAAGATATCGCTCCGTTAGTTGAATTTCTAGTAACTGACGGTTGGTGGGTAACTGGGCAGACGATTTTTGCCAACGGCGGATACACTACTCGATAATTTATTAACTATTTTAACAATGGGTAAATTTATTTATTAAATTTACCCATTATTTATTTAACCAATTAATGACATGATACTTAAAATAATTAACACTTTGTTAATACTCATTGCGGTATTTCTGGGGTTAAAACACGGCTGGGCTATGCTTACAGCGAAACCCGATATGTTAACCATGTTTGGAAAGTGGAACTTTTCTAAAAACGCGGTTATGATAAATGGAGCTGTAACAATTCTAGCTTCTCTTTTAATTCTTTACCCTAAAACATTTGTGTGGGGAAATTTTCTAATGGCTGCAGGGATATTGATGATTACTTGCCTTCAATTATTGAATAAAGACTTAAAAGGTGCAAGTATTGAAGTACCCTTTCTTTTGTTGAATTTAATAATAATTTATCTGCAACATCCTTTAAAAAATATTTAAAGGCCAAGTTATTCTAATCAATGAGTAGGTAGGTTAGAAATTAATTAGTTCTTAAATTAAGAATTCACAATAAAAAATATGCATCACGATTTATTGCTTGTTTTGGGGTTGTTGTTTGCGGCAATTATGTTGGTTTTATTAGCACAACGTATTAAGGTGGCCTACCCTATTTTTTTGGTTATAGCTGGATTGGTCATAAGTTTAATTCCGAGTATGCCAATTATACAATTGGATCCAGATTTGATATTTCTCATTTTTCTACCACCGTTGCTGTATGAAGCGGCATGGTATACATCTTGGAAAGATTTTTGGAAATGGAAGCGCCCGATTTCATTACTTGCTTTTGGTTTAGTGTTTTTCACTTCTATGGTGGTCGCTTATACGTCCAATGCACTAATTCCAGGTTTTACATTAGCATTAGGCTTTCTACTTGGAGGCATTGTCTCCCCTCCTGACGCTGTTGCAGCTGCAACAGTATTGAAAGGCATACATGTCCCTAAACGATTGTTGACTATTTTAGAAGGTGAAAGCTTGGTTAATGATGCTTCATCACTTATAGTTTTCAAATTTGCAGTATTAGCAGTTATATCGGGGTCATTCTCTCTTCAAGAAGCTACGGGGCAATTTTTTATTGTAGCAGGAATGGGTATTGTTGTTGGATTACTAGGCGCTAATATAATGTATGTCATTCATCGCTACTTACCTACGACACCAGCTATTGATGCCGCATTAACGGTTATGACTCCCTATATACTATTTTTAGCTGCTGAACATTCTCATTATTCTGGAGTCATGGCTGTAGTCAGTGGTGGGCTTTTTATGTCCTATCGAGCGCATGAAGTTTTCAATACTGGAAGTACACGGTTGAATATGTTAGGCGTTTGGACCACCATGATTTTTTTAATGAATGCTTTGGTATTTATACTTATTGGATTAGAATTACCCGTAATTGTTGCTGGCTTAGGAGAATATTCCATTGAAGATGGAATAAAATATGGCTTAATCATTAGTGTAGTCGTTATTTTACTTCGGTATTTATGGGTCTATCCTGCAGCTCATATTCCTCGTTTGCTAAGTAACAAAATCCGTAAAGATCCTTCACCTGGATGGAAAGGACCATTAATCATCAGTTGGGCAGGTATGCGCGGTGTAGTATCTTTAGCTACTGCCTTATCTATCCCTTTGATGTTAAATAAAACGGAAGCATTTCCACAACGTAATTTAATCATCTTTATCACATTTGTAGTCATTTTCGTAACACTAGTTTTCCAAGGATTAACCCTTCCATTTGTTATTAAACTGATCAAATTAAAAGAAATTGATTCTATAGCTGATGAAGAAGAACAACGCGCTAATATTCAATTGCGATTAAGCAAAGTTGCAATAGCATTAATTAATAATAAGTACAGTAGCTACGTTACTTCGAATGAATTGATTCAGATTTACAAAGAAAATCTAGAAAATGAATTGGAAAATACAGCAGAGCGCCTTAATTCATTAGAATGTGCACATACTAAAAATGAAGGTATCATTTTATATCAACAGATGATTTTGGATGTAATCTTAAATCAACGGAAAGAGCTATTCTTACTAAAAAAAGATCCTTATTACGCCGATGAAGAAATTAGACATGCTGAATTTCAACTGGATTTGGAAGAATTGAAAATAACAGGAATGAGCCATTAAAACGTAATAAATGAATATATCAAGCCATTATAAACTACAACATTTTATCCCTTGGACCAGACACAGCATCATCAAAATGCTCATATTAAGCCTGGTTCCAACATTGCTTTTTTATTACTTAGGCTGGCATTGGTTGGCTATCCCTTGGGTTCCTGTTGCATTGATTGGTACAGCTACCGCTTTTATTTCGGGATTTAAAAATACCCAAACCTACAACCGTACTTGGGAAGCGCGGCAAATATATGGTGCAATTATCAACAGTAGCCGCACCTTTGGCATCATGACAAAAGATTTTGTACGTACAGAAAATTACGATCAAGATAAACAATTGCAACAAGAAATAATCTATCGTCACTTTGCATGGCTAACGGCTTTACGCTTCCAACTTCGTGAACCTAAATCGTGGGAAAATGTTAAAACAAAAAACTACAATTTAAATTACTTAAAATATTACAAAGTGCCGGAATGGGAAACCAAGTTAGAAGATGAACTCAAACCTTTTCTTTCGGAAAAAGAGCTACATTACATTCTATCCACCAAAAATAGAGCCACACAAATATTAGCGCAGCAATCGGATCAACTTAAAAAATTGAACCAACAAGGAGCAATTGCTGACTATAATTATGTAGCTTTTGAGAATCAAATTAAAGACCTATACGACCAACAAGGAAAATGTGAACGTATTAAAAATTTTCCATACCCTCGTCAATTCTCTAGCATTAACCTATATTTCACTAACCTTTTATGCTTTTTGATTCCATTGGGATTCATTGGAGAATTATCAAAAAATATAGAAAAATTTGGAGAGTGGTATATCTGGTTGACGATTCCCCTGAGTGTGTTGGTTGGCTGGATTTTCTTGGTGTTAGAGCAGATTGGTGAAAGTACGGAGAATCCTTTTGAAGGTAATGCCAATGATATTCCAATTACACAGATTTCACGCAATATCGAAATTGATTTAAGAGAAATGTTGGGTGAAACTGATCTTCCGTCCGCGATGCAACCTCAAAATAATATTTTACTTTAATACGGTTGATGAGGTCTGATAAATTACACCTCATTATTTAAAGAATTAACCATTTACAACTAGAAATATGAGTTTAGAAATAGTAAGAACATGGTATCCAAAAGCATTAACTTCTATAGATACCGTCAATCGGTTGTTAGATACAATTGAAAAAGAAATAGGATTAAAACCTAAACAACTTATGCATGCAGATAGTATGTGTTGCGACGATGTAAACGCTATTCAATATCCTCCAAGAGCGTTGGAAATGCTTGGGCCTTTTCATTTGGGTGGCTTAAACGGATTTCCATTTGTAGGTATCACGGGTATGAATGCATTTGCGCACCACGTACCCGAGGATGGTGCGGTGATCATCTTTTACGCACCGCATATTGGCATTACCAAAGAAGGAACAATTGGCGAAATCTATAGAATTGGTCAAAGTGCTAATTCCGCATGTTGTGGTGCAGCTAAAGGTGCTTTAGGTAAATTAATTGATGGAAAAATTATCGAAGGAAATGTTACTTCATTGGATTTTCAGATGAATACAATTGAGCAAATTTTCTTACATCAAAAAGAAAGGATTTTGAAAGCTGAAAATCAAATTTTTGAAGCTACTGAAGTAATGTACGAAGCAATTGATGAGCGTATTGCTGTTCTGGTAAAAGAAACCAATTATCCTTGTAAATATGTGGTCTTGGTAGGTGGAATTTTCATCAATGGCGATAGAGATATGGGATCGTTTTGTCAGTACAAACGTTTTGATTGCATAAATCTAGAAACGGGTAAAAGCAAAAACATGTTAGATAAATATTATGAAGATTAACATCAGAAAAATAGTAGTACTCCCTTTGTTATTGGTTACACTTATAGCCTGTGGACAAAAACAAAATTCAGCTAAAAAAGAACAAAATCTAGATTTAAACAAAAGTATTATGCAAAGTGAAACGATATTAAAACCTGTAAAAACATTGATCGAAGCAATGCAAGCAGAAAATGCCGATCTTATAAAAGCGCAATTTTCACAATTAGCAACACAAGCTTATGGTGCAGAAGGAAAGATGAAAACACCAGAAGAAACACGAAAATGGATTCAATCGGATATCTTAGATAGAAATGGTAAAGTTGCAAATCCAGAATACACCATAATTAGTGAGAAGGAAGTGGTAGTGAAAGGGCAATATTCTAGTGAGGGATACACCAATAAAGCTAATTTTTTATTCACAGTAGAAAATGGACTTATTACGAGTTGGAGAATGAGGTATTAAGACATTATCATAATTAAATATAAATTAGAGGAAATAGATTTTAAAGAGACCTAAACACCTTTAAAATCTATTTCCTCTAAGCTTTTATACAACTCCAAATATTTAGAAATAGCCTCTCGCTTTTTTTCATCCAAATTGAAATCCAAATACTCGGTTAAATATTCTTTATAATCAAAATTAGGATAATCCTTCAATCCAGTAATAACATCTGTTGGATGTGAAACTCCATCTTTTAGTGCTGCATTAAAATCAGCTACAAATGCATCAGGCAAATTTTTATTGGAAACCCAAACCGCATAAGCAAACGGTAAACCTGTGAATTTTTTCCAGATTTCACCTAAATCATATACATAAGGAATCCTTTCCTTTTGCCCAAATGTCCTATCACCAATCAACACATAAGCATCTGCTTCTCCATCCATTTTCACATCAACTTCATGCTTCCAGTGATATTTCAACAAAATACGGGCTAACCCATTGGATGTTCTAGATTGATGATCCAAACGAAGACTATCAATCTCTTCAATAGGTTTTGAAGAAAAGATAAAAACAGAATCAACAGGCCCATCTGAGCCAATACAATAATCTGTAATTATATAGTATTCGGGGATTCTTGTCAATGCTGCCACAGGAATTATCCCCATATCAGCTTCTTTTTGGATAACTTTGCGGGCACATTCAGCAGGAACATCCACGCTTAATTCTATTTGATCAAGAAGCTTTTCAGAAGCTTTAATACCTTGTAAAAACGGTAAAGTGTTTGTATAACTTACCGCTGAAACTTTTATTTTACTCATTCCAACCCCTCTAAATGCGTTGTATTATAATGATCTATTATTTCAAATTTATCGTTTTCGTAAGATAAGACATACAAAGAAGTATTCGTATGTGGAAATTCATCCATATTTGAAACTGGCGTACCAGTCAAATGACATAACATAATACGCAAAGCTCTGCCATGCATGCACACCAAAATAGTTTTTTCGTCTTCTTTACTTAAAATATATGAGATTGCATCCTTTTGTCTTTTAACAAGTTGATTAGGAGACTCACCGTTTTCAATGTGTACATCTAAATCATTGTTTCGCCATGCTGACACCAAATCATGAAATCCTTGCATGATGGTTTCATCTTGAACTTTACCTTCGTAGATTCCCCAACTAATCTCATCTAATCCTACTAAATCCTCACGTGATACACCTAATTCCTGCTCAAATTGTTCTACAGTTTGATGTGTACGCACAAGTGTAGAGGTATATATTTTATCAAATGAAATATGTTTATAAGCATTGAAAAAAGCATCTGCTTGCTTTCTCCCATTTTCATTCAATGAAGTATTAACGCCTCTGCCCTGTACAATCCCTTTAAGATTTAGATCCGTTTGCCCGTGTCGGATAAAGTAAAAAGTTTTTCTCACTTTTAAATATAATATTTAGTTTACGACAGGTAAAGCGTAGTATTTCTTTGATTTATCTTCTTCAAAAACAACATCTTTATAATCCGTAACCACGTTGTATAACGTATCACGCTCAATAGGATGTCTACCTACATGTTTGATTAATTGAACTAGCTCCTGTGTACTCATCGCTGGTGTTTGTTCTTCTGCCCCTGCCATAGAGTAAATTTTTGTGGTATCATCCAATGTGCCATCAATATCATCTACACCATATGCTAATGACAATTGTGCTGTATCACGTGATATCATTGCCCAATACGCTTTAATATGCGGGAAGTTATCCATATAAATACGAGCAATTGCATAATTTCGTAAATCTTCGATAACTGAAACTTCAGGTACGTGTGACATTTGGTTTTCCTTATTCCTAAATTTCAAAGGAATAAAAGTTTGAAACCCTCCTGTTTTGTCTTGCAGCTGACGCAAACGTTCCATATGATCTACTCTATGCCAGAATTGTTCAATATGACCGTACAACATCGTAGCATTGGTATTCATCCCTAATTTATGCGCTTGTTCGTGAATATCCAACCACTGTTCTGCTGTACATTTATCATGTGCAATTTGTTCACGAATTTCAGGATGAAATATCTCCGCACCACCGCCAGGCATAGAATCCAATCCACATTCTTTCAAAAATTTCAACCCATCATAATGGGACAATTTGGCTTTTTTGAAAATATAATAATATTCAACTGGTGTCAATCCTTTGATATGTAGTTCCGGTCGATGCGCCTTACAACGTTTAAAGAATTCTGCATAGAAATCTAAATTTTGCTTTGGAACAACACCGCCTGTGATATGCACCTCAGTAACAGGCTCATTATCGTATTTTTTTACGATTTCCAGCATGCCGTCAACATCCATTTCCCAACCTTCTGTACGCTCTTTAATCAAACGAGAATACGAACAAAATTTACAATCGTATACACATACGTTTGTGGGTTCAATATGGAAATTACGGTTAAAATAAGTAATGTCTCCGTGTTTCTTTTCACGGATATAATTAGCGAGAACTCCTAAATAATTTAGATCTCCCTTTTCGTATAGTATTACGCCCTCGTCAAATGTGATACGTTCTTCGGCTAGTACTTTTTCGGCTATACTTTTTAAATCTGTATCCAAATTTGGATTATTTATTAAAAAAGTAAGCCTTTTCTCAGCATTCATATATTACTCCCTTCTTACTCAAATATATTAAAAACAATGAAAATTATAATATAGACCAAATAATTATGCTTCCGCAAATTGTTGCATATCAATTAGTCTTTTATATAGTCCATTGTGATTTACTAGTTCAGTGTGTGATCCTACTTCTACAATTTTACCAGCTTCCAAAACTACTATTTTATCTGCATTCTGAATGGTACTAAGCCTATGGGCAATTACTAGCGTAGTTCTATTCTCCATTAACTTATACAATGCGTCCTGTACTAGTCTTTCGGACTCTGTATCCAATGCCGACGTGGCTTCATCCAACAACATTATCGGTGGATTCTTTAATACAGCTCGAGCAATACAAATACGTTGACGTTGCCCGCCAGAAAGCTTAGCGCCTCTATCTCCAATATTCGTTTGGTAACCTTCTGAAGCCTTTAAAATAAATTCATGTGCATTCGCGATTTTTGCTGCAGCTTCTACTTCATCTTGGGTTGCATTTTCATTTGCAAAAGCAATATTATTGAAAATAGTATCGTTAAATAAAATAGATTCCTGATTTACCGTACCAATCAAAGCACGTAAAGAATCTTGATTTAACATCTTAATATTCTTCCCATCAAAAAGAATTTCGCCTTCGGTTACATCAATAAAACGTGGAATAAGATCTATTAATGTAGATTTACCACCACCAGAAGGACCAACTAAAGCAATATTCTGCCCTTTCTCTATATTTAGGTTAATATTATTTAATATTTGTTTATCACCGTAAGCAAAATTTACGTTTTCAAAAGTGATAGCTGATTTAAAAGTACTTACTTTTTCAGCATTAGGGATGTCTTCAATTTGATTCTTTTCATCAATCAAATCCAATACACGTTCACCTGCAGCAATACCATTATGGACATTAGAGAAGGAATCCGTCAATGCCTTAGCTGGTCGCATAACTTGAGAAAAAATACCAATATATGTTATAAATTCTGCTGCTTGCAATTCTCCCTTGCCGTCTAGTACCATATAACCACCGTACATCAAAATGATAGCGACCATTACGACCCCTAATAATTCAGATACAGGTGATCCCAATTGCTGACGACGGGCCATTCTTCGTAAAACTTTAGAATAATGCGCACTCTCGTTATTGAATCGATTTTTAACAAATTCGGTTGCGTTGAAAGCTTTAATAATTTTTACTCCAGATAAAGCTTCATCCAAATATGAAATCATTCTTCCGTACGTTTCTTGACCTTCTTTAGCTTGCGATTTCAGTTTTTTGACAATCTTAGAAATAATAAAAGCGGATACTGGAATCACTAACATAGAAAACAATGTTAGTTTTGGAGATAACGAAAATAACACTAAAATATAGGCTATCAATTGAAGTGGCTCTTTAAATATAACCTGTAAAGTGGCTGTTACAGAAAACTGTACAACTTGTACATCTGATGCTATTTTTGAAATAATATCACCCTTTCGTTGATTCGAAAAGTAACCCATATGCAAATTCATCACATTATTAAAAACTGCTTTTCTTAGATTTAATAAAGTATGAATTCTAAGATTTTCCATTATTCTTTGTGAAAAATAACGAAATAGATTACTGATGAAAACAGATATGATAATGACTATACAAACGTACTTAAGCGCTTCATATGGTCCTAATTCATAATACATTTTATCTGTGTAATACGTGAACCATCCACCCAAATCACCAAAACTATCTGGTTTTTCTATTACTTTCGCTACCTCAGTCCCCACATCAGCAGTACCTTTGAATAATACATGTAATAATGGTACGAGTAAAGCAAGATTTA
Source organism: Sphingobacterium bovistauri (assembly GCF_020295405.1). Lineage (GTDB taxonomy): Bacteria > Bacteroidota > Bacteroidia > Sphingobacteriales > Sphingobacteriaceae > Sphingobacterium > Sphingobacterium bovistauri. The sequence continues at coordinate 52,623 of NZ_JADEYP010000010.1, read as the reverse complement.
AAGTCCCAAAAATAACGGTAATAAGGGTACATATAATATAAGGAATAGCATATTTCTCAATAGGCTTGGCAAAGGATAATAATCTAAAGTATGTTTTCATTCATATAAACTCTCAGTAAACAAAAGTAGTAAAAATGACTGTCAATTAGCTGCTATTAGAAATTTACCTACAAAATGTTGCATACAATTGATAAAATGAAAAGTATATAAAAAATATAGACTTTTGTAGCTAAATTATTCAACAAAGAGCATAAGTTTTTATAAATTTAGCACCAAATATTTATTTTAATGGAAATTCAGGTAGCGAAAAGATTACAACATACAGAAGAATACTACTTTTCGAAGAAATTAAGAGAGATCGATGAGATGAACAAAGCGGGTGCTCAAGTCATAAATCTTGGCATTGGAAGCCCTGACTTGCCACCTCATCCCGATGTAATCAAGGAATTGACTGCGCAAGCTTCTCTATCCAATACACACGGTTATCAAAATTACAAAGGAGCTCCTGCCCTGCGCCAAGCAATGGCAGATTGGTATTCCCGATATTATCGTGTTAATCTCGATGCAAATACAGAAATTTTACCATTAATAGGATCTAAAGAAGGAATCGTACATATCTGCATGACTTACTTACAAGAAGGTGATGAAGTATTAATTCCGAATCCAGGCTATCCGGCATACACTAGTGCTGTTCGTGTAACTGGAGCCACACCTGTGCCCTATACTTTATCGCAATCGAATAATTGGTTGGTTGATTTTGAAGAATTAGAAAAATCAGACCTTTCTAAAGTGAAAATGATGTGGATCAACTATCCGCATATGCCTACTGGAGCATTAGCTAATACTGAATTTTTTGAAAAAGTTATTGCCTTTGGTAAAAAATATAATATTTTGATTTGTCACGATAATCCATACAGTTTTATACTGAATGATTCTCCAGAAAGTATCATGACTGTTAAAGGAGCTAAAGAGGTGGCTATCGAATTGAATTCATTAAGCAAATCATCCAATATGGCTGGATGGCGAATTGGTATGTTGGTGGCTAATGAAACACGAATTGGAGAAATATTACGCTTCAAAAGTAATATGGATTCAGGGATGTTTTTGCCCCTGCAATTAGCTGCTGCGAAGGCTTTAAACCTAGATAAATCTTGGTATACCCAACTAAATGAAGAATATGCAGAACGCCGTAAGAAAGTATTCGAAATCATGGATTTGCTGAATTGTAAATATAATTTGAATCAAGTTGGTTTATTTGTTTGGGCTAAAGTTTCTGATAAATACAGGAACTCTTATGAATTAAGTAACAAAGTTTTATATGACACTAATGTATTCATTACACCAGGTGGAATATTTGGTACAGCAGGAGATCAATTCATACGTATCAGTCTGTGTGCCAATCCTACAAATTTGGATAAAGCTATCACTCGGATTAAAGAAAATTTTTAGTTGAAAAATAGTAATACACAATATATGAATATAGCTATTGTCGGAATTGGTTTAATAGGTGGATCTATTGCCATCCGACTTAAAGAAACTGGATTTGCTGAAAAAGTAATTGGGGTAGACAAAAGTGAATCTAATCAAAAAAAAGCTCTTCAATTGGGCTTGGTAGATGAAATTCAAGACTTAGATGAAGCGATAGCATCCTGTAAAATAATAATATTGACTACACCAGTTGATGCTATCATGCAATTAACTCCATATATATTAGATAAAGTTACCGATCAAGTAGTGATTGATATGGGGTCTACCAAGATTAACATACTACAAAAAATTGCAGAACATACAAATCGTGGCAGATACGTTGCAGCCCACCCTATGGCAGGTACAGAATATTCTGGACCTGAAGCTGCTCTACCTAATTTGTTCAAAGACAAAAATATGGTGTATGTTGAAGCTTTTAAATCGGATGAAGATGCATTTGATTTGGCTGATGCATTGACGGATTTATTGGAGATGAAGTCTTTGTTTATGAATGCAGAAGAGCACGATATGCATACGGCTTATGTGTCACATATTTCTCATTTGACATCGTTTGCTCTAGCGTTGACGGTTTTGGAGAAAGAAAAATCACAGGGAAGAATTTTTGAATTAGCAGGCTCTGGTTTTGAATCTACAGTGCGATTAGCTAAGTCATCTCCAGACATGTGGACACCAATCTTTAAACAAAATCGCGAAAATGTGTTAGAAGTTTTAGAGGAACATATTAAACAACTTCAAAAACTACACAATAAATTAGAGAAAGAGGATTACGAAGGATTGCACAAGCTTATTAAAAAATCTAATAAGATTAAAAGAATTATAAAATAATGGAGTTTAAGCCCCTTGAAAACGATTTACTTTCTTTAGTAAAATTGAAAGAAGATGATTTTGATAAATTATTTGAAGTAGCTGCGGATTCCGAAATCTGGAAAGATCATCCAGACTTTACGCGATATACGTTTTCAGGATTTAAAGTTTTTTTTGAACATCTTTTAAATACAAACCAACCTTTTTTGGTTGTAGAGAATAGAACAAAACACATTATTGGAGCAACATCATATTATAATTTAGATTTAGATAAAAAAAGTGTAGCTATTGGCTACACTTTTTTAGTTATGTCTCATCACGGAGGCATATACAATCAATCTATGAAAAATCTAATGATTAACTATGCTTTTCAATATCTAGATCATGTTGTATTTCATGTGCGTGAATTTAATTACAGATCTCAAAAAGCTTTGCTGCGCATAGGCGCAAGAAAAACAAAAGAGTATCCAGCACCAAATGATCCCAATAGTATACAATACGAATTCATGATCTCTAAAAACAGCTATTAGCCCCGACTGCGTTCTATCAAAACCATCACCACCAAACTTAATATAAGGCGTTCTTCATCTACATCATTCGAAGTTAATTTATCAACTGTAAATTTTCTACCGAAAAACGATGGCTCCTTCTTCAATTCAAACAAAGGCTCACCAGCTGTAGATGACAAAATATAAGAAGGATTGAATACATATCCAGATAACATACCTATTATTGGAATTTCACCAAATACACCGTCCCACATTTTAACAAAAGCATTCTTCTCCTTAATGGTATAATCGTGGCTATCGCTAGCATCCATCACTTTGAATGTAGACTTCCAAAGTGAGCTAATTGTTTTTCGACGAACTTTTCCGACCATATCACCTTGTGAATTTGTAATCGCAAAGGTCTGTTGAAAATCAATTAATTTGTTTGATTTAATTTCATACAACAACTCATCTTTAGTACCATTACTATATACTTTCATTTGATCTCTCCAAGTAAGTATTTTCTCTCTCACATAAAATAAAGTATTTCCCAAGGAATCTGTTGCCTCAAAATCATTAGAGAATGTGGAGATTCTAAATTTGAAATGTAATGGATAATTATATTGGCTCATCTTTAAATTTATTTCTACAAAACAAATTATAAAAAAATCCCGAACATTTTACTATTCGGGATCTCAATTCTTACGATATAATTAATATTTTATTTTTAACTTATTAAATACTTTTGACCAAAGCCATATAGGACCGATAGTTAGTAAATTCCAAAATAATTTGCCAGAATATGCCTTTTCCTTTTTAGCAATTAACCATATACCAACTAATCCAATCAAAGCTAAAGTGCCACAAACCAAAATTACAGTAGGTCCTCCATCTCGTTCAACATATTCTAATTGTACAATAAAAAAACTCATGATAGCTATACTAAATAAAGCGGCATAAGACAAAGTTGGTGCTAACTTAAGGTACAAATAGATAATGATTGCAATATAAAAGGAACCCCAATTCAGAAAAGTCTGTGCGTTCATCCTTTTTAGAAAGTCAAATTGAGGAAATGGAATCATCCAAACTAATCCCATTACTCCAAAAAATGCTAAAGTTAACAATATAGCATAAAGAGGCTTACTTCCAACGAAAGTTGAATCCAAATGATTGAAATAAATATCAACTGGTCTAGGAGGCTGCACCTCTTCCTGCTTTTTTTTTCCGTTCTTCATTTTACAAAGTTATAGATATTTAATAAAAAATAGAATTTAACAAAAATGCAAAGATTAATAATCATAATCCTTATTTATATGTCGTTTCGCGATAAATAAACTATATTTGCTAAACCAAACTATTACCAAAAATGTCTATTGAAATTAAAAACGAAAGATGGAATGAACTATTCCAAAAGCAAAGTTCAGTTACGAATATTGAAGAAGATAACAAAGCTCTAATTGACAGTTACTATTTCATTTTTGACTGTAGTCTAAATGTAATATCTTTTATGAATACAGCATTCAACACGTTAATGGGGTACAATTCGGCAACATTCACAGTAGAAGATTTAATTGAATGCATGCACCCAGACGATAGAAACTATTTTTTTGAATGTGAAGAGAAAGATTTACTATTTAAAAATGATCTACGTTTTAATGAGCATTTCAACTATTTATATACATATACCTATCGTGTAAAAAATTCAGAAGGAAAATTTATCACAATAAAACAAACCTGTCAAGCTTTAGAAGTTAGTAATACTGGCGATTTAACTAAAACTTTAGTAATCCACCAGCGTATTCCTGATTATGCGATAAGACCCGTCAATGATCATCGAATTTATGACAAAACTCGTAATATTTATTTGGACACAGAAAATTGTTATAAACTTACCAAACGAGAATTAGAAATTTTAAAACTAGTACAAGAAGGTCTTAATAGTACAGAAATATCAAATAAATTGTGTACAAGTAAATACACTGTAGATACGCATCGTAAAAATATTCTAAACAAAACGAATTCAACTAATTTCATTGATTTAATTCGAAAACTATCTCAAGCTTAACAAAAAAAAGAGTTCTTGAAATTTCTTTCAAGAACTCTACTAACCCCAAATTACATAAAAATTTACGCCAAGACATCGCGTATATCAATATCCTTATCGAATATTGATTTTGCGAATGGGCATAACGGAACAATCTTAATATTATTATCTCTTGCAAAATCTACTACTTTAAATAAGAGAATCCTTCCTACCCCTTTTCCCTTTTGATTCTCATCTACTTCAGTATGATCTATAATTATCTTATCTGTTCCTGCTTTTGAATAAGTCATTTCACCTATTCTCTTATCATCTTCTATCGCAAAGAATACACCTTTGTTGCTATTTTCCTCGTGTCTGATTATCATAATATAAACATAATTTATATATCTTAACACTTATCTTTATATTATTGTTTTATTACGATAGTTATTACTGAATGAATGTCTTACTTTTGTACTTCATTTTCTTTTAGAAAGCTTTATAACTATAAAACATTGAAAGCTCACATCCAATTTTTATTCTGTATTATCGTATGTATACTATTAGGTCTAAATAATGTAAAGGCTCAATTGGTAGATCAAAATATCCCATTAGATACTGTACAACAACCTAAAACGCTAAAGCAAAACCAGATACAACAAATTGATTCTCTTTATGATGTTGTTGACGCATTTAAAGCGATTAATCCTATAAAAAATAAAAATAAAGAAAATTTTTCAAAAAAGCGTTCTCCAATTTCATATTTACCTAATATAAACTATAATCCAAGTATTGGATTTCAAATAGGCGTGAAAGCTGTAGGAGGAGTTTATTTTGGGGACAAAAAGAATACGAGCATGTCAGTTTTTGCTACTGCCCTAAATTATACAACTAAAGGTATAGCAGTTGGTTATTTATTTCACGACACCTATACAAAAGAAAATAATTGGAATCTAAAAGGAAGTCTTCACATCGCTAAAATGGTAGGACTTGATTATGGAATTGGACTAGGCATGCCATTAGAAAATCTTACTGATGAAGAACAAATCTTAAATAATCCAGAAAGGATTCGATATGTAAATAATTATACGGTTTACGGATTTAGCGAACGTATATATAAACAATTAACTGATAATCTATTTTTAGGAGCAGGAATTTATATTGATTTAAAAAGAAACATCAAGACATTAGGCGACTTTGAGAATACCCCATTAGATGTATATAGCGATCGCAAAGGCTATAATCCACATATGAACAATAATAACGGCTTAATGCTTAATGTTCAATACATGACACGAGATAATCCAAACAATGCATATAAAGGTATTTATTCAGATATAGTTTTGAGAGCAAATCAAACATGGCTTGGTAGTTCACAAGAAGGTTTTCAGTTGCTGACTGACTTCCGTAAATATTGGCAACTGTCTAACTATCGACCTAACCATGTGTTAGCATTTTGGCATTATGGATCTTTCAATGTCGGTGGTGATCAAGGTTATTTAGACTTACCTGGTACTGGTAAAGATCCATACGCGCGATCAGGACGAGGGTATACAAATGGTTATTTCAGAGGTAAATCATTCGCATATACAGAAATAGAATACCGTTTCCCTATTCTACGAAATCAATTTTTGAGTGGTGTTGTTTTCGCAAATATGCAAACTATTGATGATGAAATAGGTAGTAAATTATTCAGACAATGGCAGCCTGCGGGAGGTGCTGGTTTACGCATATTATTTAATAAATTAACTCGAACCAATCTATGTATAGATTATGCGTTTGGTAAATTTGGTCAAAAAGGCTTATTTTTAGGACTTAATGAAGCTTTTTAGGACACCTCAATTTTATGAAATTCAGTTTGCTTTTTTTTCTAATTCTGCCTTATACTTTAGCTTTTGGACAAGAGTCTATTGTAGATTCAACCAAGATTGAATTACAGCCTGTTGAGGTCATTCAATATTTTAACAAGCAATCTATTCTACAGCTTACAAATAGTGGACATACGATTTCTAAAAACATCTTATCAGCCCAAAGTCCAATTTCATTCACGTCCGCCATCAATAATGTAGCTGGAGTTCGTATGGAGGAAAGATCACCTGGTTCATATAGATTAGCAATGCGTGGAAGCTTAATACGGTCTCCTTTTGGTATACGAAACACCAAATTATATATTGATGAGTTCCCTTTTACAGATGCAGGAGGAAATACATATTTGAATCTATTAGATCCCTCTTCAATAAACAATATGCATATAATTAAAGGTCCTGACGGATCTCTTTTTGGAGCTAATTCTGGTGGTGTAATTCGTGTTAATCCTTTGGGGTTGGGAAGTAATAACAACGATGAGGAAATAAGTTTGCAATTAACATCAGGTTCTTATGGTTTATTCCAAGAGAATTTAGGGATAACCAAAAAATTGAATGATAGATATCAGTTTGCCATTAACCAATCCTACCTACATTCAGACGGCTATCGAGACCATTCAGCTTTCACTAGAAGCACCATACAAACCGCACACCAGTTTACATATAGTAAAAAGGGAAATATTAAATTATTTGCCTTATATACTGATTTGAATTACCAAACACCGGGAGGTCTAACATTAAGTCAATACGAAGATAATCCTAAGGCTGCACGTCCAGCTGCAGGACCAAATCCAAGTGCGCAAGAACAAAATGCAACGATTTACAATAAAACATTTTATGGCGGGATATCTCATGAGTATAAGATAAGCTCAAAACTAAGCCATTATATAGGATTTTTTGGATCTTATACCGATTTTGAAAATCCGTTTATCACTAATTATGAGCTCAGAATAGAAAAAAATATTGGTACTAGAACTTTTTTATCGTACATCAACAATGACACTAAATTGCCTATACAATTCCAATTTGGTTTAGAAACAGTAAAAGGCTATAATAAAATCTACAATTTTGATAATAATAAAGGTATTGTTGGAAATCCACAAGCCCAAGATTTATTAGACAATACACAAACAAATTACTTTACTAGGGCCCAAGTTGATTTAACAAATAATTGGCTAATGGAAGGTTCTTTAGGATTGAATAAAAATAAAATCCTATTTGAAAACCTTTTTCCAGCAGACAATTTGTCTACCGGTAAAATAAATTTTAAGGATGTTTGGATGCCCCGAATCGCATCATCGTATCATCTTAGTTCGCTAATGAGTGTCCGAGGCTCGATATCAAAAGGATATTCTACCCCTACACTAGCTGAAGTACGGTCCTCAGACAATACAATAAATAGAAATTTGCTAGCCGAAAGTGGAATAAACTATGAAATAGGTTATAAAATCAAAGATAAAAGTCAACGTTGGCTATTTGATTTGAGTCTATATCAATATGATATGAAAGACGGTATAGTACGAAGACTTAATGATTCTGGGGTAGAATTTTATTCAAATGCTGGTGAAATAAATCAAAAAGGAATAGAATTATCATTCTGGACATACTGGGCTTTCAATAATAGCTTTATTAAAAGCCTTCAATTCAATTCTGCCACCTCATACAATCATTATCGTTTTGGAGATTACACTAATTTGGATAAGAATTATTCGGGAAATAAAGTTACATCGGTACCAGATTGGACATGGAATAATTCAATTCTTATATCTTTTGATAAACATTTTCAATTAAATATCAACCATAATCAAACATCTACAATTCCATTAGATGATGCGAATACTGTCTTTGCTGAAAAATATGACTTGTTACAAGCCAAACTAACCTGGTCATCTTATTTAAAAATTTTCAAATCTAGCACGACGTTCTTTTTGGGAAGTGATAATATATTAAATCAACGTTATAGCTTAGGTAATGACATTAACGCATTCGGAGGTCGATATTTTAATGCTGCAGCCCCAAGAAACTTTTATTTGGGAATAAAAATTATTTATGGAAAAGCTCAATTTTAAATAATTAAAATAGTCCCAAACTATTCTTCATGATTGCTTGTTAATTATTTAGTTAAAAAGCTTTCATAATGTCTCTACAAATTGAATACAAAATAAAGAATGCAGATAGTCCATTTTGGTCTTTTGCTATTCATGATGGACACCTTATTAGTGAGGATTTAAAGCCATACATAGCATTAACTGATAAACAGCGCTTGCGTGAAGAAGATCCGTACACTGCCCTTATTGGTGATCTACCAGTAAATCAATTCATAGTTGAGACATCCCGTTTCCAAGTTGATTTAAATAGAGAGGTAGAAAACTCAGTTTATTTAAACCCAGAGCAAGCTTGGGGATTAAAAGTTTTTCTTCCAAACTTTCCATCAAATTATTTGTTAGAATTATATAGACATCATCAATCACTCTATTATACTATTGAAAGACATATTGCTACGACAATAAAGAAATTTGGTTTTTTCGTGATATTGGATATTCATAGCTATAACGCAAAACGTGAAAGTGCTGATGAAATAATAAATACGGACCTAAATCCACAAATTAATTTAGGGACACTGTATAACAATGAAAAATGGAGAGATTTTATTGATGATTTTTCTACTACTTTGAAATCACTAAAACTAAATAACAAAGATATTGATGTAAGAGAAAACATAAAATTTAAAGGCGGAAATCTCGCGAAGCACATTTTAAAACAACTGGGAGAATTAGGATGTGTGATTTCTATTGAATTTCGAAAAGATTTTATGAACGAGTGGACAGGTGAAGTCTATCACGATAAATTGTCTGAATATAATCAAATATTAAAAGAGACTGTAGAATCATTACGTCCTTATTTACTAAAAATACAAGTATAGAATTTTGTGCAAGAAAAGTTATTAAAACATATCAAATCATCCATTCGCAACAAAAGTTCAATTCATGAACAAATTCCGAATGTCGGTAAGATTGTATTTAATAAGATTGTCCCCTATTTCTTCTTATATCGTATTAAAACTGAAACAAATCGCCAAAATACGATTGCAGATTTGGCGAAATCTCAACTTTCGAGCATTATTCTCAAATATGATGATATCGAATTAGATCACTTTATCCATCAGATTGCGCTAATCATTAAAGAAGAATTTGGAAGTTGTCTGATTATTGAAATTTGGGATGATAATCAATCTGATTCTGATGTATCTATACATATAGCGCAAAAAGTAGCGCTTCCCCTAGCAGAATACATTAATAAGAATTTAGCTATCGAGGCTAAAGAACTCAATGTGAGTATCACCAAAGGAAGAAAAACTCCTCATAATCCAAATTTCAATGCATTATTTACATTAAATGAATTACAAGATCATAACATATACTTGATAGGTTTAGAGGTCAAAAATATCTATCTAATAAATGATAGCGAGATACTCCCTCTTATTGAAAGACATTTTAGAGAGTCTCTGAGCAAGACATTATCACGTACATTCTTTGAATATATTCGTTTATATACAAATATAAACCCCGCTAAGTTCAAACTAAACATACATAAAGAAATAACACAGAATATTTTTGAAATTGACAAGGCTCTAGTAACAGAGAGCAATCGATTTGATTTTCTGATGTTAGTTACCCCCACCAACGTCCAAGAGGCTTGGGAAAGTTTCAAAAATAGCCGATTTACAAAAAATCCATCCTTTCAATATCGCCCCATGCCTATTGACCCTGATCTAGTCAAACGGAATTTATACAACCTGCCCATAGAAGATATCCTCGATCCTAATATTGCTTATCTTTTTAGAGATAAAAGACGTGAATTAGATGAAATGATGTCAATGCTTGACGATCGTAATACGCCTGATTTTGTACACGGAAGCCTTCACATATTTGGCAATGTGAGTGATAAATTACTTCATGTTGCGGAGGCAATAATCACTGTTATTGACAACAATACTTCTATTATACATCGAAGTGAAGAAAAATTAAATGCACATCAATTTGCAAAGCTAGCTAGTGATGAAATAGAATATTTACGTGCACAATACCCTGAGTTAAGCACGAGTGTGCGTGTACGTAATGATGTATCTGGTGTCATGGTAAATCGAGGTGTTTTGAATATAAGTACAAACTATAGAATAAATAAGGACAGAGCTGAAGCATTGATTCAACATGAGGTAGGAACACATATAGCAACGTATTTTAATGGAAAATCTCAATCACTCCAGTTATTCAGCTTAGGCGTTCCTGGTTATGAAAAATTGCAAGAAGGTTTAGCTGTATTCTCGGAATACATGGTTGATGGGCTAAACAATGAAAGACTTAAAACATTAGCTGCAAGAGTTATTGCTGTGCGAAAAATGTTAATGGGAAATACCTTCCAAGATACGTTTTTGATGTTAGTAGAACAATATCATTTTAATGAGTATAATGCATTTATGATTACTATGCGCGTATACAGAGGTGGTGGACTTACGAAGGATGCGGTGTATCTACAAGGTCTAATTGAATTAATCGACTATATACGTGAAGGTAGTGATATCCATATTTTAACAATTGGAAAAATACGCAAAGATTACATCCCACTTATTCAAGACTTAATTCAAAGAGGATACTTGAAGCATCCAGCGGTCATACCTCGGTATTTGTCCAAACCTTATGCTAGCAGATTACAAAAAATTAAACAAGAAGGATCCATTTTTAAACTTATTAAATAAATCTATGAGAATTGCATTTTTAATTAATCAGACCCACAAAGAGGAAGCTAATTTTACGACAACAAAAATGGCTTTACACGCATTAGGCCGTGGTCATATAATTATGTACATAGGTTTGGCAGACTTTATTTATGTAGATGACACACAAATAGATGCACATGTCCGAGAAATTCAACCTCATGAACAATTTAAAAATAACGAAGAATTCTTAGATCGATTAAAAAAGATCGATAAACAACGAGTTTCTATGTTGGATGTTGATGTTTTATGGTTACGCTTTGATCCTGTTATGGATATGCACAATAGACCATGGGCACCTGCTATGGGGCTACAATTTGCACAATTATTAAAGAAACTTGGACGATTTGTGGTAAATGACCCTGATGAATTAATTCAAGCCAGCAACAAGCTTTATCTCGAAAATTTTCCTAGACAAATAAGGCCGAAAACAGTTGTAACACGCAATTATAATGATATTCTCGATTTCCAAAATAAACAAAATGATAAAATCATTCTAAAACCACTTAAAGGATCAGGTGGTAAAAATGTCTTTATGATTAGTCCTAATGAACTTCATAACCTAAAACAAACAGTCGACGTAATTGCGCGTGATGGTTATGTCATAGGACAAGAATATCTTACTGAAGCCACCAAAGGTGACATGAGATTTTTTTTATTAGATGGTGAACCAATTGTTATTGATGGTAAATATGCTGCTGTTCAACGTGTGCAGCAGAAAGGTGAAATAAGGAGCAATATTCATCAAGGTGCAAAAGCAGAGGTAGCAAACGTAACAGAGGCAACTTTGAATTTAGTGAAAAAAGTATCAGATAAACTCAAAAAAGACGGTATGTACTTAGTTGGATTAGATATTGTAGGCGACAAAATAATGGAAATAAATGTATTTAGTCCAGGAGCATTGAATGCTGCTAGCCAATTAAATAAAGTAGATTATATAGAGCATTTAATTCAACATTTAGAACAAAAAACAAAATCCTTCTATCAAAACAAATAAGTTACTTTATAATTTTGATACCTTTGGGACAGTACTAATCGGGTTCTTAACATGAAATTATTTACTATAGATACAGGTTTTTTCAAATTGGATGGTGGTGCAATGTTTGGTGTTGTTCCTAAATCATTATGGCAACGTACCAATCCTGCCGATGAGAATAATCTTTGTACTTGGGCAAATCGACTCTTGCTAATTGAAGATGGTAATAGATTGACCTTAGTTGATACAGCATTAGGAGATAAGCAAGATGCAAAGTTTTTCGGACATTATTATTTACATGGAGATGATACATTAGATAAGTCACTGGCTAAATATGGTTTTCACAGAGATGATATTTCGGATGTATTTCTAACACATTTACATTTCGATCATTGTGGTGGAGCAATCAAACGAAACGGTGATAAACTATTACCAGCTTTCAAAAATGCAAAATTCTGGAGTAATGAGAAGCATTGGGACTGGGCCACAACCCCGAATCCTCGAGAGAAAGCTTCATTTTTGAAAGAAAATATAGCCCCAATTCAGGAGTCAGGTCAATTAAATTTCATAACCGAGGGAGAATCATATTCAAATGAAATAGATGTGCGATTTGCATTTGGGCATACGGAAGCCATGATGTTACCACAAATAAAATATAAAGGTAAAACGATCTTATATATGGCAGACTTGCTTCCTTCTGTTGGTCATATACCGCTTCCTTATGTAATGGGCTATGATGTAAGACCATTGGTGACTATGGACGAAAGGCAAAACTATTGGCAAGAAGCTGTAGATAATGAATATATTTTATTCTTAGAACATGACCCTGTTAATGAATGCTGTACATTACAACAAACAGAAAAAGGAATTCGACTTAAAGAAATATTTAAATTGAGTGATATTTAGAAAACAGAGGGATGCTTAAGCTTCCCTCTGTTAATTTCCGGCACTGTATACTTTATTCAACCATAGAAATAGTGATTCATTAATTGGAGGTAAAGATAAATTTTCACTTTTCATCACATCAGATATCATATTTGCAATTTTTAGATCATCACGATTTGTAAATAATGAAATGCCTAAATCATCATGTGGCTGGTATAAAAAAATATTATGAAAACCAGTACTTTCACCAGAATGAAATAACGTTAACCTCCCTTCGCCAGATTTTGTAAAAAAGAGGCCTAGCCCATAGTAAACTTTATCCTTTACTACAATGGAATGCTTTTCTAAATCTTTAAAAAATATTGAGGTAAACAATGGATTTGCTTTATCCATCCATTTTTGAAAATCATTAGCAGAAATATAAACTCCTCCGTCACCTCTAGTAGCAGAGGTAACACTCTGATCACCAAACCTAAAGTTCTTTGCATTAATCTTGTAACCAAATGCTCTGTTTATAAATGTATCTGGAGCTGATATTTGAGCTGATTGCATACCTAACTTATCAAAAATTCTTTCCTTACAAAAGGACTCATAACTCTGCTTCGAAATACGCTCCACTAATAAAGAGAGTAAAAAATATGCTGTATTGCTGTATCTAAACTTAGTACCTGCTTCAAAATAAACTGTATCTATATTTTTCACTAAATCAAATACATTTGCATCCGTTAATTGAGAGACTTGACTTTTTGGAATAACATTTTCATAATCAACCAATCCTGAACTATGATTAATAAGATGATTAATTTCTATAGAATCACAAATCACCGGTAATTCAGGAAAGATTGTTCGAACTGGTGTATCAAATGAAATTTTACCATCCTGAATTAAGAGATAAACTGCCATAGCCGTAAATTGCTTACTCAATGAAGCCATACGAAATCGAGTCAATTCACTTATTTTAAGATTCTTTTCGACATGAGCAGCACCAGCATAGAATGTGTTTATGTCAGATTTATTTTTTATAACCAATATTCCTCCTGGTTCCTTTTTATTCAAATAATATGACCGAAGAATATTATCTGACTGTTGTGCAAATGTCATTGTAGCGATAATAAAAACCAAAATAGTACAGTAGTATTTTCTCATTACACTATTGAAATTAATTCCATTTCAAAAATAAGTGTACAATTTCCACCACTTGTAGGCGTCAATGATTCAAATCCATATCCTAAATGAGGTGGAACAAAAATTCTCCATTTGCTACCCATTGGCATTAAGGTTAATGCCTCTTGCCAACCTTTTATTAATTCATGTACAAAAAAAGTTTCCGGCCGCTTTCGTTTATATGAACTATCAAATACCTCATTATTTAGAAGCATCCCTTTATAATGACATAGTACCTTGTCATTTTTAGTCGGAATTTTGCCTTCACCTTGTTGTATAATTTCATATTGTAAACCAGAAAGAAGCGCTACAACACCTTCCCTTAAACTATTCTGCTGAAGAAATACTTCTCCTTCAGAGAGATTCTTAGCGGCTAGATCTTTTATTTTTTTGAGGTATTTGTTTGATTTTGACATAAAGTAAAAATAAACAAAAAAGCCGTATAGAGATATACGGCTTAGAATTTTGTACTAATTATCTTTTATCAAAATAGAGATTTTGACTCTTTATACCTTTTTAATTCCTCGGACAATTTACTTAATGCATAGCCAACGATAGTAACATCATCCAACCATCCCAATACAGGAATCAAATCTGGAATAGCGTCAATTGGCGAAACGACATAGAGGATTGTACCAATAATAACCGAAGCATTCCAAGTGTTTACCTTGTATTTACCAGCCATAATGTCTTTCGCCATATTTACCAGTACCTTAAATTCACTCATCTTATCATCCAAGTGAATTGCTTTAGCATCCGCCTTACTCAAGTCGTCTGTGGTTAATTGCTGTGCTTTATAAGCACTAAATAACTTAAACCCCTTTTTTAAATAAGTTTGTTTCATTTACAAATGTTGTTTTCTATTTTGACGAAATGATTAACCAATAGTTTAATCCTCTTCTTCTAACTCTTCATATTTTGAAAAATCGTCCTTTGCACCGACTGAATCACCACTTCGTTCACGCAAAAGACCACGATATTGATACAAATCTGAATAGTATGGATTTAAACGTATAGCTTCAGAATAATCTGAAATTGCTGAAGGCCAATCTACTTTCTTTTCATATGCATCAGCACGCAAAACGTAAGGGTAAAAATCCGTTGAATTGAGTTCTATTATTTTGGAATAATTTACAATTGCCATATCGTACTGCTCGACTTGCTCAAACAATTGAGCTTTTTCTTCATAAAGGGCAATATTTAAACTATCTAAGGAAATAGCTAAGTCTAAATCATCAAGTGCTTTATCATACTCCTTTATTGATATAAACAATTTAGCACGATACAAATACGCATCAACACTTTCGGCTGCATCAATTACTAAATTCAAATCAGCTAAAGCCTTATCATATTGCAATACTTGCAGATATATTGCTGCACGAGAAACTAAAATGTTAATGTTATTATCAATCACGAAAGCTTTAGAATAATCGCTAAGCGCTTCTGCATAATTAAAATGTTGAACTTGCACCATTGCTCTATTAAGATATAACTGTGCATTATCTGCCTTCGTACTGATGTTTTTATCAAGTTCCAGTAAATCTTCAGACTCTATCATTTCTCCTTGATTTTCTAACCACTCTAGGTAATGATGATAATTAAAATCAAATCGCTTTGCTATTTGATAATCGTAAAAGGAACTTTCATCATCCCCATTAAACTTATGTAAAATAGAACGGCATGCATAGAAAAATGGTTGGTCTGGATACAATGCAATTGCTTTCGTATACTCAACTATAGCATCATCATATTTTTTTTCATTAACTTTAACTAATGCATATATTTTTTTTGCAAGCATTAATGACTCATTGTTTCCACTTTTAGGTTCTAGTGCTATGGTAAAAGGGAATAATTGTGAACTAGCTAAAATATAATAGTTATTTGCTTGTAAATTCATGTTAATTGACATTAAAAATAACGCTTAACAATACGTAGATTGTGCGTATAACGATTTTGTTCAGTATTAAAAATTCCTTGACTATCCATTTTATCTATTCTTACTCTACCTGAAGCATGTATAATAGTTTCGGAGTCTATCATCACACCAACATGCACAATTCGACCAGCTTCGTTATCAAAAAAAGCTAAATCCCCTGGTTGAATTTCGGTCAAAAAATCTACTGTTTTTCCACCTTCAGCTTGTTGATAAGCATCTCGCATTAATGAGATTCCAAAATGTTTATAGAACACTTGGCTTAAGCCCGAACAATCAATTCCAAATACAGATCGTCCTCCCCACATATAAGGAGAATTCTTATAAAATTGGATGAGCTTAGGTAATTCAGTTTTAAAATCAGCTATCGTTGTATCTCTTAACGTACCTTCAATACTGTAGTGCTCTTCCCCTATAGTAATTGTACTTCCTGATACAACAGTACCATGTAAAAGATGTACTATTTTAGATCCAGAAATTGCTTTGGCTCCAGATATATCAACTATATTGTTTCTTTTTACGCCTGAAAGAACTACTGTTGCGTACTGGTGATTTTGAATCCATCCCTCATATTTTGTTTCCGACAATCTAATTCTTGCAAAGTCCACTCCTTCTTCTAATAATTCGAAATTCTCACCAAATAAAACTTGAGATACCATCTCACTACGATGAGAAGCCTCAGCGCGTAGAGGAACTATACTAAGATTGCAGGCTGAAATACTCATAAGTCATTTATTGTTTAAAACATTAAGACCTTTTAATTGTTTTTATTCTGCGAAGATACTTTTAAATCAATTAAATATTATAGATATGAAAAAATTTCATCGTATCCTATTAGCAATAGACGATTCTCCTTGTACTCAAAAAGTAGTCAACTATGCGCAAGAGTTTATTGCGGATAAAGAGACCTCTATTGCGCTTATTACAGTAGTACCTCCCACAAGTCCTGCAACTTACGGTGCTGACCCCTTATTAGGACAACAACCAATTATAGTCCCTGAAATAACTGAAATTCAACAAAATACCGCAGAACAATATATAGCAAAAGTGGCATCAGAGTTTTCATCTACCAATCAAGTATTCACTTTTACAAGAATAGGTAACATTAAAGAAGAAATACTAATTTTAGCCAACGAATGGTCTGCAGATTTAATACTAATGGGATCAAATGGAAGATCAGGTTTTGATCATTTCATATCAGGTAGTGTTTCTGAATCTGTGATTCGTAAAGCAACTTGTCCTGTATTAGTAATTCCAATTAACTGTAGTTAACTTATTCGCACTAAACGAGCAGCAAACATACTATCAGCTTTGTTTTCATAGCCTTTAATGACTTCCATTTTTTCAATTTGAAAATCAAAATTATTGATTATATAATCAATAATTTTTTCATTCTCTTCAATATATACTGAACATGTGATATATACCAATGGTTTTCCGACCTTCACATGTTTGAGAATATTAGAGACTATCCTTCTTTGCAAATCAGTAAATTCATTAAGCTTTTGTCGAGAAAATTGTTGAATCATCTCTGGTGTACGCCCCCATGTCCCAGAACCTGAGCAAGGAACATCCAGAATTACACCATCAAATTGCTCATTTCCAAGAATTATAGTTGTATCAGTAGTGAGATCAAGTATTTTTTGACGTTGCGGAATTTTAACTTTAGCGTTATCAAATCTGTCATTAAGATTTCGCAGAATTGATAAACGAATATCACTCACCAGTATATTCATAGTTGGATATTGATCCAACAACATCAATGATTTCCCTCCCGACGCTGCACAGGCATCCCACCAAGTCTCTCCATTCTTCGCACTCATAAAATTAATTGTTTTCTGAGAGGATAGATCTTGAACTTCATATTTTCCAGTTATTTTTGGAAAGTCCTGAAGTCGAATACCATTTGGCAGAGCTACAGTATTCGAATTTATACATGTGTATCCAACTTCCTTCTCCTGCAAGGCAGATAAAACAATATTTTCATCACCACGTTTGATCCGGATAAACATATCAGGTTGAACAAAATGACTCCTAATAAACTTATTCGATTCAATTGATGGAGAAATCAATTCATAAAAAGGAAATACATCTTCTAGTTTAAAATTGATTTTCGATTGTAACAATACAATTTTATCTTCTAAACTAAAGTCCAATTTATCCACTAATTCTGGATAATGAATAGTTAGAATATCTGAACTATTTTGACATAGAAACTCAGCATAGCAAAGTCTATCCAAAATTGTATATTCCTTTATTGCAGTACCAAGTCTGAAGTAATTGTAGATAAAACGAGAGGTCATCCTTCTATCAGATGACCCCATTTGTTTATTTTCTTTAAAAAATCGTGTCAGATACCGAGATAATGGTTCATTGTAAGCATATCCGTCTAATGCTCTTTCAAAATTTCTAAAATGTTGAGCTACACGTTTTGCATTTATTGCCATAAAATTTATTGTAATTGAAATCCGCCGTGCATGTATTCTTTGTAAGATACTGATTCATTCGTGAATCCCCAGCTATCATTATAGACAAAATTGTATGTATTATATATTCCTATAAAAGATTCTGATTCTAATTTTGATTTTAAATTATCAATCCCATACTTATTTATCAATGTCCCAAAATAAACAGCAACATCATAACCTTTGTAAGATTGTTCAGAAGGCGATATACCAAATTTTTGACGATAAGAATCTTTAAAAATTTTAGCTTTAGATGACCAAGACTTAAAACTGCTTTCAGTAGTAATAACCGGTTGTAGGCTGTAAAAGTTTGGATGATTACTAAAATCAAACCTATCCCAAAGTGGATGACCATAAAGTTTTATAGAAACGCCTGACTCGATATTCTTCTTCGAAAGGTTATTAATCATACTATTCAATTGAGTCTTATCAGTAGTGCCACTTACGATCAAATTTGATCCAGTAGATGATAATTTTTCATTCAATTGAGATAATGAAGAAACAGAAATAATATTTACATTGGATTTATTCTCTTTAATCGCTCCTAACATACCGTTTAAAAATTGACGACTATCATTATCAGATGTATTATAAATAATGATAACATCACCTGTAATGTACTCCATTGCGATGCGCTTAGCCAAACCGTTTGTATGAGATTTAATTGACGGAGTAATTGTAACCAAGTTGTTCAAACCAAATTCTGAAGCAGGAGAAGCAGCTAATGGATTAATAACCAACTTATCTTTGTTAGTTAAGTTAGTGCCAAAAGACTTTATTTCTAAAGGATAGATTGGGCCAATGATTAGTCCAGAATTCTCAATTTGTTCAGATGAAGCTAAAGTTGAATTAAAATAAGCATTATCCTTAGAATCAATAACTTTAAGATTAAAAGGTGTTGAGTTTTTTGAAACTTCTTCAAGTCCCAATTCAAAACCCTGATAAAAATCCAAAGCTAATGCTGAACGTTTTACATCCGCCTCATTTACTACTTTATCACTAATCAAATCCAGTTTAAAAGGTAATAAGAGTGATAAAGATCTTCCCACCTCAAGTTCTTTTTGCTTAGCCAAAGCCTCTTTTTCAGCGGCTACTTTTTCAGCAGCAATTTTTGATTCTTTGGACTCTTTAGAAGATACTTGCCCTGTATGACTAGGTGCCCTTAAAACACTACTTTTAGGAGCACAAGCTGATACTCCTAAAAGTAATGATACTGCATATATTAAATAAAATTTCTTCAAACTATTATTCCCACTCAATTGTTGCAGGTGGTTTTGAACTGATGTCATATACAACTCTGTTGATTCCTTTAACATGATTTATTATTTCATTCGAAATCTTAGCCAATAATTCATATGGTAAGTGAATCCAATCTGCTGTCATACCATCCAATGAACCTACCGCTCTTAAAGCGACAACATGTTCATAAGTACGTTCATCCCCCATTACTCCTACAGATTGCACAGGCAAGAAGATTGTTCCAGCTTGCCATACTTTATCATACCATCCTGACTCCTTAAGATTACGAATGTAAATGTCATCAGCATCCTGCAAAATTCGTACCTTTTCTTCTGAAATATCACCTAAAATACGAATTCCTAATCCAGGACCTGGAAATGGGTGTCTATTAAGTATGTTAGGATCAACATTTAATGTCTTACCTACACGACGAACTTCATCCTTAAATAAAGTTTTCAATGGCTCAACTACTTTCAGCTTCATGTAATCAGGTAAGCCTCCTACATTATGATGAGATTTAATAGTCGCCGATGGTCCTTTGACAGAAATTGATTCGATAATATCTGGATAGATAGTACCCTGCCCTAACCATTTCGCTTCTGCCCCTTCGGGTAATTCTTTTTGAATATCTTTTGACGCTTGGTCGAATACATTTATGAAAGCTGCTCCAATGATTTTACGTTTAGCTTCAGGCTCAGAAACTCCCTGTAGTTTACTAAAGAATAAATCTTTAGCATTCACTCCTTTTACATTAAGCCCCATGTGCGCGTAAGAATCCAATACTTGCTCAAATTCATTTTTGCGTAATAAGCCATGGTCCACGAAGAAACAATGCAAACGATCACCTATCGCATGATGCAATAATACTGCAGCAACAGTAGAGTCAACACCACCTGATAAAGCCATGATTACATGATCATTACCCAAGTCAGCTTTAAGTTGTTCTACAGTGGTTTCAACAAAAGATTCTGATGTCCAATCTTGTTGACAACCACAGATATCAACAACAAAATTTTTAATCAAAATCTGACCATCAGTACTATGTGTTACTTCTGGATGAAATTGGATACCGTATGTTTTTGTTCCTTCAATATGGTAAGCTGCTACACGAACTTTATCTGTACTCGCTATTACCTTGTAAGAACTTGGTACTTCTTTAATTGTATCTCCATGAGACATCCAAACCTGTGACTGAACAGGAATTCCTTTTAACAATTCATTTGACTCATCAACAAACTGTAAATTTGCTCTACCGTATTCACGAATTTCTGATGGCAAAACTTCACCACCACCCTGCTGGGCTAAATATTGAGCGCCATAACAAACTCCTAATAATGGAAAACGAGATTGGATTGATTTATAATCAATTTGCGGAGCATCTTCTTGACGAACAGAATATGGACTTCCCGAGAAAATAACGCCTTTTACGTTATCATCAAATTCAGGAACTTTATTAAAAGGATGAATTTCACAGTATACGTTTAATTCTCTCACACGACGAGCAATTAGCTGAGTATATTGCGAACCAAAATCAAGGATAATAATTTTTTCAGACATAGTGCAAAGGTACAATTTAGATATTAATATTAGGAAGTCTTATTTTACTAATTCATGAACGAATTAACCTATTTTATCCATAAATTTCATTCAATTCATTTGCTAGACGAATCCCTGCTTTTAGTAATACTTCTTCCATGGGATATTTGAAATCATATATATATTTATAGCTCAAATTAGCATTCTGCTCCACATCCGCATAAATTTTATTCGCTAGCTGATGTGTTTCGTACAGCGCTTGAGCAAAAGAAACATTGTATTTTTTGTAATAGTTTTTGTCATAAATATCCAATACAGAGGCATATTCTGTATAGCTGTACTGTTCATTTTCGACTAAGTCAGAATCCCATACACGATGAATATTAGTTTTTCTACCAAAAAACATAACTTCAATTTTATTTCCACCTAAATCTTCAGCTCTACCTACGTGCATCGGTTGGTGTGCATCTGCAAACAAATGCAAAATAAAATATAGGTTTTGTTGCTGCTGGCTAAGAGTCAAATCTTTATTTTGGATAGTCTCTTTTTTCACATTTAAATAAGCTTTGTACAAGTTATTATCTGAAGATTGTTCCAATTCTACATTGAATTGATCGAATGTCAAATTAGCTGAGGTATTCACAAAGTGCCATGAACCTGTCTTTTTGAAGGCTGCACTGGTGTCCGACTTAATAAAATCAGCCCAATTGGACCAATAAGCGATATGTTGATTACCAATAATCTTTTGAAGATTCCTTTTGGCTTTTTTGGTTAAATGTCTCTCAGCGATTTCAGCAATCACACGATGACCTGTCATACCCCAAGCTTGCGCTTTCTGTAATTGACTTAGAATAATACATGCTGTAAGTAAAACAACTGCATTTAACTTATTTTTCATATGTATATTATTATTTAAAAATGTCGAATGAATATTTTGCCAATGACCAAAATTCGTCTAAAGCTATAATACGTGGCTTGAAAAAACTAATTAATTCGGGCCAATACTGTTTATTAAAAACGGATATCTTAGATATGGAACATGAGATCCTCGACGTAACCTTCCCGCTTTCATCATAATAATCCTTGTCCCAAACCCACTCTTCCTGCATCATATCATCAAATATTGTTTTCATTTCAATGAATTGAGAAAGCATCAACTGACGAATACTTTCATCTGGGTGAGAAATTTCGATAAATATATTTGCTGACTTATTCGTCGCATCCATTCTAAAATAGAGATGCTTAATTCCAGTTTTGTAATTAACCCAATTTACCTTTTCATTATCAGCGGAAGGCATCACAGACATATATTGCCCAAATGCTGTCCAAAAGTTTTCCTTTAATTTCTTAGCTTCCTCTCTAGAGTACAAAACATATAATTTTTACAAAATTATAAAATTGGATAAACTTTTGCAGTCACTATTTTGTTAAACTTAAAACTATAATCAATGGATAAGAAAAAATCACTTTTTTTGCTAACTGCAGCCGCTGCTGGCACAGTTATATACAATATATGGAAACCTGTAAAATCTGATCTACCTGTTATAACAGATTTTGAATTGAACAAATACCTTGGAGAATGGTTTGAAATAGCTAGATTAGACTTCTTTTGGGAAAAAGGACTTAAAAATGTACGTGCTGTATATACATTAAATGATGATGGCAGCATCAAAGTTGATAATTCAGGTGTTCGAATAAAAGATAACAAACTGAAACAAAATATAGGAAAGGCGAAATTTCAAAGTGATCCTAATCTTGGTGCTTTACAAGTTTCTTTCTTTGGACCATTTTACTCGGGATACAACATCATGCATATTGAGGGTGATTATGAATATGCGCTAGTATTTGGAGAAAATCTAGATTATTTATGGATTTTATCACGTTCCAAAACCATCCCTGAGGATGTCAAAGCAAAATATTTAGATTATTCAGCAAAAGCAGGTTATGATATCAATGCGATAATTTGGACACTACAAGAATAAGACCTAGCCATACAGCTCTTTAATGACATTGAAATTCACAGATGAATCTGCAGCAATAGCTTGTGAAATTATTTGAAGATGTTCTTCTGTAATACGATTACCTATTCCTTTGTTATAAAGGCTTGTTAATAAATAGGCGTATTGGTGCCTTAGTTGACTATCAATAGTATGATTTTGAACATTATAATTGATAATTGTGCTTGCAAAAGCACCAAAATCTTCAATTGAAAAACGTTGATGTTTAGTATAAAACATATACATATATCTTTCAAAATCACGTTCTAACTGTTTACTTACTTCAAAATCAATCATAAAAAAGAGGCATATTATTTTGTAATATGCCTCAAAAGTACTAAAATTTAAATTATCTTATTTACGAACGCTTACTGCGACTCTTCTATCTTTAGCTCTTTCCGCATCCGTAGCATCAGCGGGAACAGTAGCAAATTCCGAACCATAGCCCTCTGCATCTTCGACTTGATTACCTAATCCTTTACTTTCTAAAAATGACTTAACAGCTTCAGCTCTATTTTCAGATATCCTTTTGTTCACTTCTTCGTTTCCTGTTTTATCTGTATAGCCTCCGATTTTAATTTTTGCATCAGGAAAAAGTTTCAAAATAGAAGCTATATTTTCTAACTGTTGCTGACTTTCTGGTAATACATTAGCGGTACCAGTCTCAAAGTTAAGATTATCAAAATCAAACCACTTCTCTTTCAATTGATCATCAGATAATGATTTATAATCCGACTGTAGAAAAGCTATCAAATTCTCCTCAATACCAGAAGAATAAGCTTTTAAGGAAGCTCCATCAGGAAGTTTGACATCAATGTACTGTTTTTCACTTTGTGTTACGGGATTGGTAACGACAATCGTTGTATCAGCATCGGCAATAGAATCACGAAGTACTACTTCCTTAGTATCTCCATCACAGCCTTTTCCAAAAATTAACCATAAAGCTATAAGCAATATTGGAATTAGAAGCCACCATAACCCTGCTCCTTTTTTTCCTTCCTCAATGCGCTCCTGGGTATGTACTACTTCAGGCTGTCTAGGCTTTAAAGGTTCAACAGGAGTGTGTGGAATATCATTCTTTACCTGTGTCTGTGTCTCTCTAGGTAATTCTGTAGGACTATCAGCTTGCGCAAATAAAGTACCAAATGCTCCCAAACCTAAACCACTTGGCAAGGCTGCAGCGATAGCTGACTTATTAGAATTAAGCAAACTTCCAATTGAATTCGAATCCCAATCCGAACCTTTTTGAGTAATACCAGATATAACAGCAGGCAAACTAGCACCTAGTAAACTACTAATAGATTCACTACGTATCCCTAAATACGAGGATAATGAATCAACTATAGTACCCAATTTATCGCCAAAAATTGACCCCAATATATTTTGGGTTTCAAATTTTGAATTATCTGTCCCTGCTGGAGAACCAAAATAATTACCAAATAGATTATTGATATCAAAAGAGCTAAATAGATGCTTAGCAGAATTTAAAATAGATCCTAGACCATCGCCACTTTTGCCTTGTAATCCTAACAACAGCGACGGAATAGATAAATCAATTCCCTTATGAACATTTTCGGATGTTTCACCCAAATTAGCACTTAGTTTGTTAATCACTTCATCTGTGAAGTAAGCTTTAACATTATGTAATAAATTACTTTCCATTTTAAATTTAAATAGTTAACAAAATATACAACAAGTTAAATGCAGATTTGTTTGTTGTAATTTTCCGTTTACTTAACTTCATATTAATATTCATCTGTTATATTTGACAAAACTATACATAAACACTATGAACATTAAATCATTCATAAGTTCCATCTTAACACTACTTTTTTCTTTATCAGCTAGTTACGCTCAACCAAAGTATATTTTTTACTTAATTGGAGATGGCATGGGACTTAACCATGTTAATTTAGCTGAAGTATATTTAGCGGAAAATAAAGGTCGTATTGGTTACGAGCCACTTGTTCTTTCAAATTTTTCGCATGTGGGCTTTGCTTCATCTAATTCAAAATCCAGTAGTATTACAGATTCTGGTGCGGGAGGTACTGCATTAGCCGTTGGTTACAAAACTAAAAATGGCGTTATTGGTATGGATAGTGCTGCTACTATTCCCTACAAAAGTATTGCGTATGCTGCCAAAGAAAAAGGACTGAAAGTGGGGATCACCTCAAGTGTAAGTATTGATCACGCTACACCAGCTTCATTCTATGCGCATCAAAAAAGTCGTAGCTATTATTATGAAATAGCTGCTGAAATTCCTAGTTCTGGATTTGATTTATTTGCTGGTTCTGGATTTGTAAGTCCGACAAAATCGTTTGATAAGAAAGACGTATCGGATATATATAATGAACTTACAAAAAAAGGATACACCATAGTATATGGCAAAAATGCTCTAGCAAATGATGTATATAATGACAAAAAGTTAATTTGGGTCAACAATAAAACAGAAAAAAGTGATGCCTTAAAATTTGCTATTGACCAAAAACCAGATGATATGTCCTTAGAAGACATCACACGTGGCGCCATCAAAAAATTAAGTCATAAAAATAACAAAGGTTTTTTCTTAATGGTTGAGGGAGGAAAAATTGATTGGTCTGCGCATGCAAATGATGGTGCTACTACGTTGAAAGAAGTTTTAGATTTCAACAAAACAATTCAGGCTGCATATGAATTTTATCAAAAACACCCTAACGAGACATTGATTGTAGTAACAGCAGATCACGAGACTGGCGGTTTAGCTTTGGGAAATGGTCCCTCATCTCTGAACACGAAAGCGTTAGCTCATCAAAAAGTATCACAGGGTGCTCTTTCAACATTAATTGGTCAATTGCGTAAGGATAAGCCTAATGCCTCTTGGGAAGACGTGAAAAATCTACTTGCAGCTAATACAGGGCTTTGGACAAGCTTGAAAGTGTCGGATGACGACGAAGAGGATCTTTTGGATGCATATGAAAAAAGTTTTGTCAACCATGAAAATGAAACCACAAAATCTTTATATGCAAATGATGACAAAATAGCTTCGTTAAGTATTAAAATACTGAATAAGATTGCTAATATAGGTTGGTCTTCATCAAATCACACTGCAGCATATGTTCCAATTTATGCGATTGGTGTAGGTGCTGAATTATTCAACAAGAAGATGGATAATACAGATATTCCAAAAAAGATTGCACAAGCTGCACAACTGAACTTCTAAATTAATAATTAAATACAAAAAGAGAGGAGTAGCAAATGCTACTCCTCTCTTTTTGTATTTATACTCTTTTAATTCTTTGTTATATCATCACTTTTTACAATATGAGCATCTTTATTTTTAAGTGCTTTTTTGGTTGCTCTAATATTTAGGAACTCAACTAACACAGAGAATGCCATTGCAAAATAAATGTATCCTTTAGGAATATGCTGATCAAATGCCTCAGCTGTAAGAGACATACCTATTAACAATAAGAATGCTAATGCTAACATTTTAACTGTTGGATGATCATTCACAAATCGACTTATTGCCTCAGCAGACAACAACATAATCACAACTGCTACAATAACAGAAGCAATCATCACCCCTATTTGATCCACCATACCCACTGCTGTGATTACTGAGTCTAATGAGAATACTAAGTCTAAAATTAAAATTTGTATTATTACGGATGAAAATGTAACAACTTTAGTCTTTGCGGAACTCATTTCTACATGTCCCTCTACCTTATGGTGTATTTCAGTTGTACTTTTATAAATTAAGAAAAGACCTCCGATAAATAGAATTAAATCTCTACCAGATAATACCAAATATGGTGCTATTGCTTCGTTAGTAATACTAAACCATTCTCCAAAATTTACCAATGGAGCTGTCAATCCCATAACCCACTTTATGGAGAATAATAAGCCTACGCGCATTATTAAAGCCAAAATAAGACCAATCTGTCGAGCCTTCTTCTGTTGCTCAACAGGAAGTTTAGAACTTTGAATAGATATAAATACAATGTTGTCAATTCCAAGTACAATTTCTAAAATTGTAAGTGTAAAAAAGGAGATCCATATCTGCGGATCTGATAACCATTCCATAAGATAATTTTTATATAATTAATTATTTATAATTTACAAGAGAAACAACATTCTCACTAAAGCGATGTAATCTACCTTCGCCGTTTAAGAACTTAAGATTAATAACAAATGAAAATCCAGCAACATGCCCACCTAATTTTTCAATCAACTTAGCTGCGGCAACCACTGTACCACCCGTTGCTAATAAATCATCATGTATAAAAACATTTGTCCCTGATTCAAAAGCATCATCATGTATTTCAATTGTCGCTTGACCATATTCTAATTTATAGGATTCAGAAATTGTTTTGGCAGGTAGTTTACCTTGTTTGCGAATAGGAACAAATGGAATGTCCAATTTGTTTGCCAACATCAATCCAAATAAAAAACCACGACTTTCAATTCCTGCAATGACATCAATATTTAAATGCTTAACCTCATCAGCAAAAGCATCTACAATTTCACGACATAAAGCCGCATCTTTCAAAATAGGTGTAATATCTTTAAAAACAATCCCGGGTTGAGGAAAATCAGGAATATCACGAATTACTTGCTTGATTTTGTCTTCCAACATATACTTAAAACGCTAAATAAGGTTCAATTTTACGCAAAAAATCTTGATCTAAAGCTTTGTTTTTTGTCATCATTTCTACATTTGCATATTTCCCATGTTGATTTCGATAATTTACAATTGCATTAGCCTGTTTTTTACTCACATACGGATGCTTTGCAAGTTCGTTAGCATCCAATAAGTTAACTTGAAGTTTATTAACATATTCAGGTTGAATGTTGATGTTTTCTTTTATCTGGTCAAAAGTCTCCTCAGACATACCATACACTTCTTTCAATTGATTTATAGAATGAAAGCCACCTAGAGCATCTCTGAATTTGACTATTCTACCCGCAAAAACAGTTCCGATGCCTCTTAATTTTTTTAAATCAGTAGTATCTGCTGTATTTATAGAAATTATTATAGGTTTTGATTTAATCATTTTAGGCTCCATTTCAAAATGTGCCTTTTTAATTTGTGAAGATGGCTTTTCAGAAGGTATAACAATGTATCTTTCTAATTTATTATAATCACTTTCAGAAATAGAATAAATCTTCTTGAGGTCCTCTTTTTTATAAAATCTTCCCCCCTTAGCAATATAGTTGGTAATAACTTTTATTTGCTTTATCGAAAAACCAAGCTTAGACCAATCTTCTACTGTTGCTTGATTAGGATTAAAGTTAAAATAACTAATGTTATCTTTACGATTGTAAAAATTTTTCGCTTCAACCTCATCTTTAATTTCATTATCTACCGTATGAGCAATAGAAGATGAATTTAAGTTATATACACGATGTGTAATAACATCTTTCGGACTAATTTTCTTATATACTAACACAGCAATATTAACGATTGCAATAAGAGCTAAGAGTACAACAAAACCATTACGCTCAACTATGTTAAATTGAAAATATTTGAAAAATCTATTCATCCAGAATCTTGAGTATGTAATTTAAATTACAATTGATTGCCCTTTTGTATTAGTATTAAACTAAATTTGCAAAATATAAATTAATATATAAAATGTATTTTATCAATGCTCCCTTTTTCTTACGTTGGTATTACCCAGGTGTTATTTGGAATAAATCAAGAGCAGATAAAAATTTATACCTCACCTTCGATGATGGTCCTATACCGGAAATTACCCCATGGATATTAGATGTGCTCGCTAAATATAATGTTAAAGCGACTTTTTTTTGTGTGGGTGAAAATATTGAGAAATATCCTCTAATATTTGAACGAATAATAGCAGAAGGACATCAAATTGGTAATCATACCTATAATCATTTGAAAGGATGGGATTATGAAGATGACGAATATGTAAGTAATGTTTATAAATGTCACAAGCTGATTCAAGCTAGATTATTTCGACCACCATATGCACGTGCAAAAAAATCTCAATTAAATCTATTAAAAAATGATTTTGATTTTATTTATTGGGATGTCCTTTCTGGTGATTTTGACACAAAAATAAGTCCTGAAAAATGCCTTAAAAATGTATTGAAACACACTAAAAATGGCTCTATTATTGTTTTTCACGACAATATTAAAGCCATTCCTAGAGTTCAATATGCATTACCTGAGGTAATTAAGTATTATTTAGAAAAAGGCTATACCTTTCAGAAGCTTTAATTCCCCGTTGCAGTAAATCTAACTCTATAACCGTATCTTTTTGAACTGCTGACACTAAAGTAACCCAAAGCACCATTTGAAATATTAGAAGTTGGATTTGCGGGAGCTGCACTTCCCGGATTTATAGATTGTAATTCGTTCCAATAATCAAAAACTTGTTTATCTATTATTTGACGATTAACGACAACACTATCACCTAAAAAAATATCATTATTAGGATCTGAAATTTGATGTGTTACAAACATACCGTCATTAAATTTATCACTAAAAACACGACTAAATGCAAAATCACTACCATTTACAGATATTTTATACTTATAATAATTAGGTTGATCTTTAGGATCCATAAATTTTTGAGTCACAGAATAAACGGTGTCTGTAAATATAACATCCTCTATTACCCCTAACGAATCAACATCAATATAGGAATTCATATATGATGAAGCTGCAAAAACTTCGCCTTCGATTACAACTTTTAGATTATAAGTCCTTAAAGCTTTGGGCTTAAAATTTGCCCTATAAATGCCGTCTCCTGATTTAGTAAAAGCATATATTGTTCCTTTATCATCTGTTACCGTCACAATGGCATTTTCAACTGGTTTATTACGAACCGGAGCATCGAATGCTACGGTCTGCGAAACAGTTATTACCTGGTCTGCACTCAAATCCGTCAAGTCCCCTTCTATTACATAACGAGGATCGACATCATTAAGATTTACATCAATTAACTCCTCACAAGAAGCTAATCCTAAACAAATTATAAGCAAAAAACTATGTAAATATCTCATTCTTAAAACTTAAAATTCCATGTTACTGAAGGAATAATACCAAATAAAGCTATTTTATAAGCTTCAGTAATATTCGCATTATTTTCATTCTCTCTAAAGTCGATTATATATGCATTCTTACGGTTGTACACATTATACAAGCCAAATGACCAACTAGAAGAAAATCTCTTATTCTTTGGCGCAGGATCGTAATTAGCGGATATATCAAGACGATGATAATCAGGCATTCGGTAACCATTACGCTCAGTATAATAGAAAATTGTACGGCCATCCACAGTGTACTTTCCACTTGGAAAAGTAATAGCACTTCCTGTGTAATAAACAAAATTAGCCCCTAAGTTCCATTTATCACTTAGTTGATACATACCTACCACTGATATGTCATGCGTGCGATCTTGTCTTGAATTAAACCATTGGCCATTGTTAATTTGATCAAATTGACGTTCACTCTTTCCTAATGTATAACTTACCCAACCGTTAAATTTACCTTTAGTTTTACGTAAATAAAACTCTAAGCCATATGCTCTTCCCTTACCAAATAATAACTCTCCATCCAAAAATTCATTTGCCTGTAAATCCGCTCCATTACGGAAATCAATTTGATTCCCCATAAATTTATAGTAGCTTTCTACAGAAAACTCATATGTATTATTATCAAAATTTCTAAAATACCCGAATGCTACTTGATCAGCATACTGTGGCTTTATATTTATGTTGCTCAACACATATTGATCAGTTGGTAGAGACGATGTCGTATTAGTCAATTGATGCAAGTTTTGTACTATTCTGTTGTATGATGTTTTTACACTCTGCTTATCGTCCAAAATAAAGGATGCCGACAATCTAGGTTCTAAATTCAAATGATGTTTCACAACTTTAGAATTTGTAAACTTTTGATTAGATATAGGTGCGCCATCTTCATCGAATTTGTAAAATGTACCAGGTCCTTGTACCATGAAGTCTGTCAATCTTAATCCATAAATTGCAGAAAACCAATAAGTAGGATTCCACTCGTGTGAAAGGTATCCAGCCAATTCCAAACCATAACGATTTTCAATATTAATAGAGTTGACAGCAGAATTAGAACTAGCATTAAGACTAGCGGGGGATATCTTTTGTTTCAATACATTCAAGCCAAACTTTAATGTGTTTTTATTATTCGAATAATATGAAAAATCTTGCTTTAGGTTGAAATTTTCAATTTTTGATGCGATAACAAAGTCACTTTCATCATTATTCACATTTACATTATAGGTGAAATCACTGTAAATTAGAGAAGTGTTGCTAAATAATTTTTCATTAAATATATGATTCCAACGGACAGTGGCTGTAGCATTTCCCCAATCGAAACTGAAAAGATCACCGTAGCCTAAATCATCTTTTCCAAAATACCCTGAAACGTACAATGTATTCTTATCATTGAATCTATAGTTTATTTTAGCATTCAAATCATAAAAATACAACTTACTGTCGTTTACAGTTTTATCATTAGAAGCTTTAAGGAATAGATCAGCATACGTACGTCTTCCACTAATCATAAAAGAACTTTTATCCTTTTGTAATGGGCCTTCTATTTTCAGTCTAGAAGCAATTAATCCAATGCCTCCCTCAGCCGAGAATCTCTTATTATTGCCATCCATCATATGGATATCCATTACTGAAGAGATACGACCTCCATATTGAGAAGGAATACCTCCCTTGAACAACTCAACATCTTTAATTGCATCCGAATTAAAAGTAGAGAAAAAGCCCAACAAATGTGAGGCGTTGTACACAGTTGCCTCATCTAATAAAATTAGATTTTGGTCACCACCACCACCTCGTACAAAAAAACTTGAAGAACCTTCTCCTCCTTTGGCAACACCGGGTAACATTTGGATAGTTTTCAAGATATCACGTTCACCGAAAATAACAGGCACATTTTTAATTTCTTCAATAGTAAAATTAAAAGCTCCCATTTGTGCGCTAGTAACATTTTTATTTTGTTTTTTTCCAGAAATTACCACCTCTTCGATTTCTCTACCTATTGGTACCAATTCAAAATTCAATCTCTTTTGCTTTTCTGCATCAATAACCTCTTCGATAGATTGGTACCCCACATAAGAAACTAATAATGTAGCTGTTGTAGATTCTAACTCCAAAGAAAAGAATCCGTAGCTATTTGTTTTGACTGATAGGTTAGATTCTTTAGCTTGAACAGTAGCGCCAATTAGCACCTCACCTGAGGAAGAATCCTTTACATAGCCACTGATGTTGACTTTAGTCTGTGCGAATAAGCTAGCATGAAA
This sequence comes from Sphingobacterium bovistauri, assembly GCF_020295405.1. Lineage (GTDB taxonomy): Bacteria > Bacteroidota > Bacteroidia > Sphingobacteriales > Sphingobacteriaceae > Sphingobacterium > Sphingobacterium bovistauri. Next base: position 19,687 of record NZ_JADEYP010000010.1, on the reverse strand, counting down.
CAATAAAGTAATTACAAATACGGAGTATTTTCTAAACATATAATTTATATTATTCTAATTTCTAAAAAATTGATCGAAAAACGCCATTTGAAAACAAATTGATTGGGCCCAATAATTCCAATCATGTTTCCCTGGCATATTTAGGTAGGTATGTTGGATGTTATGATATGACAATTTTTTATGTAATTCTTCGTTCACACCAAAGAAAAAATCATCGTAACCACAATCGACAAATATTTTCAAATTATTGGGTTTAATCAGATGTAGCATTTCCATTACTGTATGATCATCCCATTTGGCCTTATTATCCGCGTATTCACCTAAGCGTTTGCTCATTTCCCAATTATTTGGAAATGGACGAATATCAACTCCGCCTGCTGTAGATCCTAGCGCTCCAAAGATATCTTGATGACGTATAGCTAAATATAAAGCACCATGTCCCCCCATACTTAAACCAGTAATTGCTCTTCCAGAACGATGTTTGCAGACATTATAGTTAGATTCAATATAGTTAATCAATTCTTTACTCATAAAGGTTTCGTACTGAAATTCGGGTGTACTATCCCAATACCAGCTACCAAAGCCTCCGTCAGGACAAACTACCATATAATTATATTGATCAACTAGAGTTTTTATATATGGAACTTTTTCTATCCAATTTGAATAATTACCGCTATAACCGTGCAACAAATATAAAGTTGGAATAGTCTTATTTTTAGTATCATCGGGACGTATGACCACCGCTTTAATCTTTTTATTCATACTAGTGGAATAAATCTCAACAGTGTCTACAACAGATGAAAAAACTGATGTACTGAAATAAAAAGTAAATAATAATAACAAGTATAGGTTTTTCATAATTTCAAAATACGTATTTGTAAAGATAAGAATCAAGACCGAATGGGCGCTCAGAAATAGTATATAAATAACGATTATATATATCAAAACATATAGCCTCTCCTTGCGGTTCAATTACATAAGGAATTTGTTTTGGTTTTTGCCCAAATGTTTCTACTAAAGTCTTATTTAACTCTCTTTCCCATAAGAAAATAGCAGATAAATTCTTTACTACAATATGCTTACCATCTGATGAAATATCTGCTGCAGTGGTAAATGTAAAAGGTAGTTCAATTTTCGGTTCTAATGTATGAATCTTATCATTACCTAAATCTAGTTTTAAGTTAAAAACTGTAGATTGAAAATCACGTTTTGAAATGATATACAATTGTTGATCAACTGGATCTACTAAAATGGCTTCTGCATCTCTCTTTCTATCTGCATACTGAATCTTGATTTCTTTATAAAGAGGAACTTTTAAATTTTCGCTTTTATTATAGTCCGTAATTTTTGGTTCTTCGATGACGTAAAGACTGAGTATTTCTCTATTTCTTAAATTGTTACCGATATCCGCAAGCAACAAATAATTCTTACCTCCAATAGAAAACCTAGCTATATCCTCCATATCTATAGCGTTCACCCCCTCTATATCAACGGTTACTTTAAGTGAAGCCAAAGAATCTATTAAATAAATATTTGCACCATCTCCACTATCGTTATGTACCCAGAAATAACCATTTCGATATGAATAAGGAGTAATTCCTGAAATTTCTGTTATGCTAGAACTCGTAACTTTACCTAATATCAAAGGCTCTTGCGCATTTCCAATAGTTATAAAACTCAGTCCAAGAAATAAATAAAAAAACCTATACATAATAAAATTCGACATATATCTCAATATGTGTTAGTTTTCAAACAATAATGCTCCGCTGACATTCCAAAAACTTTGACTATCTCTTTCTGGAGGACCCTGTGGAATATGCACTTTAATCTTATACGTCCCTGCTTTCAAATTACCTAAACTGATATAGTTAGGGTAAGTAATAGTCCCTGGGCACCAATTAGAACGACTTAAATCTGAAGAGGACAAACCACTATCAAAATTACCAGAAACGGGGTTATACAACCTATAACTGCCACAATCAACGCGCCATGGTGTAAACTGAAATTTTAATTCATTGTTTAAATAAATCGAATTCACTTTTGGAACAAATTCGTCTCCATTCCACCAGCCACCATGACCAGTGGTGATATAGCGCAATCTAGCATTTTTAACATCTTCTTTTAGCTCAAATTCAAAGTCTAAACCCTGAGCAGAGCCAAATAGTGTTGGATATGTTTGTCCTCCCATTTCCATAACATTTGTTGTATTGAAAAGAGACAATGCATTCGTCTGTTCAGCATAGTTAGAATTACCTGGATGTATCGTCATTTCCAAACTTACGATATGTCCACCTTTATCATAATTACCTATATATGTACCGACATAAATTTCCTTTCCAGCCATCACACCAAGAAATTCAGAAATATCCTGTCTATAAGTTACAGAATCCTGCCATGTTTTCCCCTTCAAAGCTAATCTATCATTAAAGTGAGATACTCCAAATGGCGTAAAGAATCTCATAAGTTCAAATATAGGTGAATAACCACCCGTACGAATCATACCAAGATAATCTTTACCATCGCCAACATCGTACCTTGGTAATGTATTCATCCCATTTTTCATGCCATCTAAGAATGTCATTGGTTGATCATCAGCTATAAAAAAGACTGATCCCGTTCTATCATAGGCATCTCCATTAGATTTCTCTACCAACTCAATAAATGCTTGGCTCTCATTTAATAACGCAGGCACTTTTATTTTTTTTAAGATAACTGTTCCTGCCGCAAAACGTAATATTGAATCAGACTTTAGATTATCTGGATCAAAACATATTTTTTCATTTTTAAAAATTGGAATCTGTATAAACTTACTTTTCCAAACTTCGTCTCTATATGTCAAAATATCCAAAACTTCAGCTTTGGATGGAAGTAAATAATCAGAAGGAAAATCTTTAATTTCCTCAATTTTCGTCGCTACGTATCCAGAATTTCCATTTCTTCTATATTCCATTACCCAGCCCTTATTTAGACCAACATCATTAGGTGCGGCATGAATAGGTAATTCAGTAGTATAATAAATTTCAATACTGTTGGAATTTATAGAGGTTGTTGATTTTTGAGCTTTCTTACCTAAGATAGTTTTGAAATCTTTTGTATCAGAAAAATTTGTACGATTAAACGCTGATGAATCTACAGAATAAATGCTTTTACGATTTTGAAATGTAGATTTTCTGTAAATCAATTTAGAGGGAATATCTATAATACTTTGCTCTGCCGTCTGCTTGAATTTGTTGTTCATGATACTCTCCCGAGTAATCACAGTTTTGTATTTGTTTGCAAATACTATAACAGGATCTGTTAAAATGACTTGATCATTATGAATAGCATGATATGTAATTTTATAAACCTGTCCAAAAGATGCGCCAACTGAACATATAAATAAAAACAAAAAAAGATAACCTCTCATAATTATTAAATTATTATTTACATATTTACAAAACTTCAATTATAGTATTGTCTTCTACAGGGTGCGATACACAAATCAAACATTTACCTATTTCCACTTCATTATCCGTCAACACTTCATTATAATCCATTTTAACAGCGCCTTTAGTTACTTGTGCTATACAAGTACTACACATGCCTGATTTACACGAATAAGGTAATTTAATTTTTTGTGACAAGCCTACGTTCAATATGGTTTCATTAGCAGGTACTGACAAACGATAGTCTTGTCCATTAAATTTGACTAAAACATTGTATATAGAATTGTCGACCTCTGCTTCCTCTTGTTCGTCATCATACCCTTCTTCTTCAGGAAAGTGAAATGTCTCTCTACGTATATTTTCGTCGGCAAACCCCATCCCCAAAAGTGTAAATCTAACCAAATCCATATAAAACAATGGACCACATGTATAAAATGAAGCTTGTGTAGAACTTGACTTCAAATATTGATTTACTAGTACAATTAGGTATTCTCTATTCAATCTCGCCTTGGCCAAATTTTTCGAATCAGACCAAATAAATTCAAGAGTCAATCTATTTGGGTACCGTTGCTGCCAATTCAATAGCTCTTCATAAAAAGCAGTTTTTTCTTTTGAGCTATTGCTATAAATCAAAACGACTTTAGTATCTATCTCCTCAGTCAAAGCTGTTTTCAAAATAGAAAATAAAGGTGTGATGCCTACCCCAGCAGCAAATAAGAAAATAGTACGTTCAGAATGATAGTCTGGTTCATAAAAAAATAATCCTTGTGGTTCCAAAACTTGGATTACATCATTCACGGCTAGCTTATGATGCAGTAATCGAGAAATCTCACCATTCTCGACTCTCTTTACGGTAATTTCTAATGGCTCATTAATAGAAGGAGAACTACTAAATGAATAGGAACGCCTTACCTCTCTTTCTCCAAACTGAAAATTCAAAGTCAAAAATTGACCTGCTTTATAAGTAGGAAATTTACCAGATAAATCCTCAAACCTAATCGATATAATATCGTTTGGTTGTCTTATTAATTCAGATACTCGAAAATCATACATAAACTAAAGATAAAATAAAAAGTAAGACAAATAAAAAATCCTGACCGTTATGATCAGGATTTTACAATAATATTATCTGTAAGATTATAACTTACGTTTTACTTCTACTTGCTCATAAGCTTCAACAATATCACCTACTTGGATATCATTAAATTTATCAATATTCAAACCACATTCGTATCCATGTGTTACTTCTTTGACGTCATCTTTGAAACGTTTCAATGATGCCAATTTACCCGTATGAATTACGACACCATCTCTAATGATACGTATATCATTTTGACGTGTGATCTTACCACTGATTACCATACATCCTGCAATCGTACCAACTTTAGAGATTTTGAATGTTTCACGAATTTCAACTTCTGCAACAATTTTCTCTTCAAATTTAGGCGCTAACATACCCTCCATTGCTGATTTCAATTCGTCAATCGCATCGTAGATGATTGAGTAAAGACGAACATCAATTTGTTCTGCTTCAGCTAATTTACGCGCATTCTGTGTTGGACGAACTTGGAAACCAATAATGATTGCATCAGATGCAGATGCTAAAAGTACATCTGACTCTGAAATCGCACCTACAGATTTGTGAATAATGTTCACTTGAATTTCATCTGTTGAAAGTTTCAATAATGAATCTGATAATGCTTCAATAGAACCATCAACATCACCCTTGACAATTACATTCAACTCTTTGAAGTTACCGATAGCTAAACGACGACCGATTTCATCCAATGTAATATGTTTTGTAGCACGCATTCCTTGTTCACGCTGTAATTGTAAACGTTTGTTCGCTACTTGTCGAGCCTCAGATTCTGACTCCATAACATACAATTTATCACCTGCTGTTGGAGCACCAGACATACCTAAGATCTGAACTGGAATCGAAGGACCCGCTTCTTTTACGCGTTCACCACGCTCATTAGTTAAAGCCTTAACTTTACCTGAATGAGAACCAGCTAATATAGCATCTCCCACACGAAGTGTACCCCCCTGTACTAATACAGTTGTTACAATACCACGACCTTTATCTAATGCAGATTCAATTACTGAACCTACAGCGCGTTTCTTAGGATCTGCTTTAAGATCTAATAACTCTGCTTCTAATAATATTTTCTCTAACAACAAATCAACATTCTCACCTGTTTTAGCAGAGATTTCTTGTGCTTGGTATTTACCACCCCACTCTTCTACTAAGATGTTCATTGCTGATAGTTGCTCTCTAATTCTGTCAGCATTGGCACCTGGCTTATCGACCTTAGTGAATGCAAAAACAATTGGAGAACCTGCTGCTTGAGCATGATTTATTGCTTCTTTTGTTTGAGGCATCACTGCATCATCCGCTGCGATTACGATAATGACAATATCAGTTACCTTGGCTCCACGTGCACGCATCGCTGTAAAAGCTTCGTGACCTGGAGTATCTAAGAATGTAATCTTACGTCCGTCATCCAATTTTACGGCATAAGCACCGATGTGCTGTGTAATACCACCAGCTTCACCTTTGGTTACGTTTGCCTTACGAATATAATCTAATAAAGATGTTTTACCGTGATCAACGTGTCCCATCACAGTAACGATAGGTGCACGAGGAATTAGATTTTCTTCAGTATCTCCTTCTTCAAGCTCAGCAGTCTCTTCATCCTCTGGCTTAATGAATTCAATTTGGTAACCAAATTCATCTGCTACGATAGTTAATGTTTCTGCATCTAAGCGTTGGTTAATGGACACAAACATCCCCAAGCTCATACATGTAGCAATAATTTGAGTAACTTGAACATCCATTAAGTTAGCTAATTCATTTGCAGTAACAAATTCAGTTACACGCAATATATTAGCCATCATTTGTTTTTCCATTGCTGCTTCTTCAGCAGACAATGCTATATCATCACGTTTTTGACGACGTAATTTGGCACGTTGAGCAAATTTACCAGATTTACCAGCTCCACTCAAACGAGCAAGTGTTGCTTTGATTTGATCTTGGATTTGTTTTTCTGACAACTCTTCTTTAGGAGCATCATTTCTTCCACCTTTTCCTCTATTATCAAATCTTCCTCTATTAGCTGGATTGTTGTTGCCTCCTGGACGATTAACATTCGTGTTATTCCCTCTTGGACCACCTTGTTGTGGACCTCCAGGTCTATTTTGTCCCTGTTGACCTCCTTGACCCTGCGGTCTATTTTGACCATACGGACCTCCACCTTGTGGTCTATTTTGACCACCTTGTTGTTGATTGTTTTGATCGTTTGGAGAAACCGGAGTACCTGGTTTATTTGTACGCTTACGTTTACGCTTATTATCTTGATTCGAATTAGAAGATGACGCTACAGGTTTATCCTTAGGTCTAAAAGTTGGTAACTCAATTTTACCAATTACTTTTGGGCCTTCTAATTTCTCTGAACGAGCGCGAATAACGTCGTCAACTGGTGCTGGTGCTGCTTTAGGAGCCTCTGGCTTTTGTTCTTGTTTCTCCACTGGCTTACTAATCTCCTTAGTCTCCATTTTAGGAGCAACAACTTCCTGTACCGGCTTTACCTCTTCCTTCACAGGAGGAGTAGGAACAGCTACTTCAACTTTTTCAATGTGTACAGGCTTAGCCTCTACTTTAGGTTCTTCTTTCACCTCTTGCTTAATAGGTTCTGGCTTTGGTTCTTCCTTCTTCTCCACTACTGGAGTCTCCACTGGTTTGACTGGGGGAACAACTTTCTCAACCGGCTTTGGTTTAGGCTTGTTCAAACTATCCAAATCAATTTTACCAATGACTTTCAGAGAACCAGTATTTGATTCTTCTTTTTGTTCTTTAGGCTCTTCTTTAACAATTGTTGGAGGAGTAACTAAAGGACTTTTTATTAAAATTTCGTTTTCGGTATCATCATGATTAGAAGTAGATAACTCTTGAGAAGGAGCAGAACTTCCTGATGAAGGAGTTTCGTCACGACGAATCTTGCCAATTACTATTTGTTTAGCTTCATCTTTTGCGATTTTGTCTCCCTGAAATTTGCGCGAAAGAACATCGTACATGTCCGCAGATAATTTTGTTGTCGGTTTTGCGTCAACATCAAAACCTTTATCCTTCAAATAATCAACTGCAGTACCAATACCAATATTTAGCTCCTTTGCCGCTTTAAGTAAGTTTATGCTTTTACCTTCTGTCATCTAATATTAACCTCTAAAAATTTTGTTCTTTACAAAAATATGATTTTTTCGCACGCATTTAACAAATATTTACATTTTATATGTAAGATATTTAGACACCTGAGTTTTATTCAAACTCAGATGCTAAGATGCGAACAATCTCTTGAATTGTATCTTCTTCTAAATCTGTACGACGCACTAACTCTTCTTGTGTCAATGAAAGTACTGATTTGGCACTATCTAAACCTACGCGCTTTAACTCATCGATAATCCAGCTATCGATTTCATCTGAGAATTCTTCGATATCTACATCTTCATCAACCTCGTCATTTTCACGATACACATCGATTTCATACCCTGTTAATTTACCTGCAAGTTTGATATTGTGTCCTCCACGACCAATTGCTAATGATACTTGATCTGGTTTCAAATATACTGCAGCAGTTTTATTGTCTTCATCAATTTTGATAGACGTAATACGAGCTGGACTCAATGCACGAGTAATATATAATGAAGGGTTAGTCGTGAAATTGATAACATCGATATTCTCATTACGCAACTCACGTACGATACCATGTATACGAGAACCTTTCATACCCACACAAGCACCTACAGGGTCAATACGGTCATCGTATGATTCTACAGCTACTTTAGCACGCTCTCCTGGTTCACGAACAATTTTCTTGATGGTAATTAAACCATCGAAAATTTCAGGAACTTCTAATTCAAACAAACGTTGCAAAAATTCTGGAGCAGTACGAGAAATGATAATCTTTGGATTACTATTCATCATATCCACTTTATGAACTACCGCACGGATACTATCACCTTTTTTGAAATAGTCTGCAGGAATCTGTTCTGTTTTAGGAAGCATTAATTCATTACCATCCTCGTCCAATACTAAGATTTCTTTTTTCCAAATTTGATAAACCTCACCGATTACTAATTCTCCCTCACGATCCTTGTATTTTTTGAAAACCTCATCTTTCTCTAATTCTAATACTTTAGAAACTAAAGTTTGACGAGCAGCTAAAATAGCACGACGGCCAAAGCTCTCCAATGTAATCTGCTCAATATAATCGTCTCCTACTTCCAAATCTGGATCAAATTGATGCGCTTCTGCCAATTCGATTTCTAAATCATCGTCTTCAGAGAAACCATCTTCCATCACCACACGTGTTCTCCAAATTTCCAAGTCACCATTATCTGGATTCACGATGACGTCAACATTTTCGTCCGTACCGAAACGTTTACGAATCATACTACGAAATACTTCTTCAAGTACTGTAATTACCGTAGGACGGTCAATATTTTTGAACTCTTTAAACTCCTGAAAAGAGTCAATCAAATTAATATTGGTGCTGCTCATTTTATTTAAATGAAATTAAAACTCTTGTTTCCTTTATTTGATCAATTGGCAATATCGCTTCTTTTAATTCTGCTTTTTTGCCCTTTTCTTTTACTTTTTCTTCAATAACAACCTCAGTGGTTGTAGCAGAAAGAAGCTTACCTTCCCTCTTATCGCCATTCGCTAATTTAACACGAATATCTCTACCTATATTTTTAGCGTACTGACGAAGTAAAACTAATGGAGAATCTATCCCTGGTGAAGAAACCTCTAAACGGTAAGCATTTTCTATAACGTTTTCTTCCTCTAAATGAAACCCAACATGTCTACTAACACCTACACAATCATCTATAGATATACCATTATCTCCATCTAATAAAATAGATAAAACACCACTTTTTAGCATAGATATACTTACAATAAAAAGGTCGGCGCGATCGGCTATTTTTTCCTCTACTAATTCTTTAACGCGTTTTTCAATCTGCATATTTTTCAAAATTGAATTAAAAAAGGGGGCATTCCATGCCCCCTTTCCTTTCAGATAACGCAAATATACACATTAATTATATAAGCAAGAAATTTTACCCTATTATTTTTTCGTTTCTACAACCGAATTAATAGTTTTTTGCATCTGTGCCATCATTGTTGTCAAAGACTCAATACTAGGTTCGGTATTAGGCTCAGGAAACTCTGTTGAAATATACGCTTTTGCCTTCCATACTTCTAGTATATCTGAAGGTTCTACCCAATATGGTTCATATACTTTATTGTCCGAAACTAACTTTAATCCTTTATCATCCTTATACTTAAATGCAACCCTCTTATATACCACACCATCATCTTTAGAAATGATTACATAAGTTTGTCCTGCCTTTATATCATGCCAATTTTCAATATACTCACCGATAACAATAGAACCGCTAGGCAATGGTAACATCGAATCACCTTTAATTTCGAAAGCTCGATAAGTACCTTGCGTAAACATCGGTAGAGAAAATTTAGGCAATTCCTTTACATATTCAGGATCAGCATAGCCATTCAAATATCCCGCACTTGCTTTTACTGGCACTAACTCAATATTTTCTCTGTCTTCAGCATCCACAGTAACGGAGAGTACGCGAAGATTTGATGAATTACTTTTTGCGACAGGCTTCCACTTTTCATCAATAACCTCATTAGCCAGCTCATCCATACTAAGACTATAATATTCAGCTATTTTTTTTAGTAATTCATATTTTGGCTCAGCCCTATCTTCTTCATAAGCTCCCACGGAAGCACGTTTAATATCCATAATATCAGCGAACTGCTGCTGCGTGAGGCCGTTTTTCTTACGTAGAAATTTTAAATTGGAAGCAATATTTGACATCTTATTTTTTTAAAATTATTTGTTAATACTAAAATTATTAGTAATATTGTGCCAATAAAATTAGTAATTATATTTTCTGAACCCAAATATTTTAGTAAAAAAACATGAAAAAGCACATTGTATATATCACCACTGACGCAAATAGAGTTTATGTAGAAGCTGGATATTGCCAAGATATCACACTAAAAATATTGGAATTACAGAATACTTCTAGCTCTTTCATGACACGCAGCACCAAATTTTCAAGAATAGTACATACAGAAGAATTTGAGACATTTGAAGCTGCAGAAAGAAGAAAGATCGAACTCAATATGTACACCAGAATGCAAAAGGAAAAATTAATTCGAAAATACAACCCGAATTGGTTAAGCATCCATACACTAGAAACCTCTATCATAAAAAAAGCTGCTGTTTATGCTTAAACATAAACAACAGCTTCTAACAACCTTAATATATCGCAATCTATATAGATAGACTACCAGCCTGGCGTAAAGTTTAATCCAAAAGTTCCAAATTTAGATTTTGTCTTTTGGAAAGGAATTGCATAATAAGGTTCCAGTATCATTGCACCAAACAAATTAACACGCAATGAAACCCCCGCACTAAACACAGGTACGCGTACATTTTGATTATATATCATCACTGGATTATTTGCATCATCAAATAAAAGCTGTCCATCGCTACTCTTAGCTTGCACCAAGTCAGCATCTGTACGACTCATTTTAATTGTATTACCTCCATACCAAGCTAAACCACCATCAATAAAGAAATTTAAATCTGAAAACAACAAACCTGACTTAACTACAGCTAATTTCTCTGGACCTGTAAATGGAATACGAACTTCAAAATTACCCACTGCCATTCTTGACCCTGATAATTCAGAAAAACCGATATTACCTGTCACATCAACATTCCCACTTTCATAACCACGAATCAAATATGGATAACCAATATATAATGGATACAACGCACTTTCATCTTTACCTACACGCATATATGAATACAGACGAGCAGCAATAGTCACAGGTTTATACCTATTGTATTTCCGCAAATCCACATTCAATGCTGTAAAATTATAATCACCAAAATATTGTTCAGCTCCTAAGCGATACCTAAAACCTTGTAGTGGAGACGTGATCCCAAACACCGTTTTATCTCCAACAAAGCCAGAATTAATTTGCTGAATAACAAATGGCTTAAAAGTACCCCCCAATAGCTGCGAAGCCTCATCATTTGTAATGCGCTGCCTATCACCATAACCATAGTAATAACTTTGTCTCCATTTATCTACACGATAGCCATATCTAGAAATAGCAGCCCCCATTTCAAATCGATGATTCCGATTAAATGGATAAGCTACAAATGCTTCAGCTTGTGTTTGAAATGTACGAATCATATAGGTGCTGACCGCAAGCTCGCTGCCATAGCCAAAATCTTCATAGCCATATTGAGAAAACCCTGTCATATAAGGAATATGAGAGAGCGCTCCTCCCCAATTCCAACGACTTTTTTGATTAATATATGCTACTTGACCACCAAAATCATAAATTTCACCATTAATATTTAACGCTGCAAATATTTGATTATAACCTAAAATATCTGAAAACTGCCCCTGCACCCCAGAGTTAATACCCGCTCCATAACGAGAACCGACAGACATCCCAACACCAGAATTTGCTAAATAATCTAACTTAAACTTTGGCGTATATGCGATGTTACTAATCTGATCATCAGCAATACGTTGAAAGACGTTAAAATTACTAAGATTACGGTTAACGACATTTACTCCACGATCTACATTAGGAGGCAATATTGCCGCTGACATATCTACATCTTGAGCAGCAACCTGTATTGGTGTAAAATCTGAAATAGAAGCTTTATAGATATTATATTTTTTCTTTTTAAAGAAGGAATAAACTATTTCATCATTTGCTGATACTGATATTGCCGGAGAATATTCTGTTATTCCAGATATCCCTGTAAAGTAATCAGTCATACGTTCCACTGTAGAAGAATTCAAATGGTATCTATATAAATTACGATACCCATCACTATTTGACAAAAACAAAATAGATGTACCATCACCCGAAAATTGAGGATTTAGATTATTTGCACCTGGAAAAATATCTATATTTTGAATTTTACCCGTTGACACTTCATACAACGCTAAATTCATCGGAATATCTACAGATCTATTGTCACTCTCCAAAGCTAAACGATCTGTACTAAACACAATGTACTTACCATCACGAGAATAATTAGGTTGATAATCTGAATATACATCATTGGTCAACTGTACTAGCTTTTTAGTACTTATATTATAGGTATACAAATCAGAATGACCATCTACCAACCCAGAAAAAGCAACATGCTCACCATCCGGTGACCATGCAATATTCGCAAACTCAACAATACCTCCCATTGCTTCTACCAGCTCAGGATTTCCTGATTCTACATTCACAATCATCAACTTATTCTTTCCTTGAGAAAAGACAGAGAATGCAAACTTCTTTGAGTCAGGAGAGAATGAGCCTGCTGATTCTATAAAACTAAATTCATCAATATCCTTATTGGTGAGTTTACTCCCCAACTTTCGTATTCGTTTTCCCGTTTTTGCATCAGCAAGATAAAGGTCTATACTAAATAAATCTTGCTCGGATAAATAAACCACATACTTGCCATCTGGAGAAATCGTTGGAGATAAATTCATCTCACCTGCATTAATTTGATTAATTAAGCTCATACCAATTGGTCGAGTCGTCGTATCTTTACCCGAATTTAGATAAGCTTTCTCCATGCTATTTTTCCACAACGTAGACATTGTCTGCGCATCATACCCGAAGACTCTTCGCATAGCAAACTCATACCCATATTTAGCCGTCTCAATAAATAATGGCATAATAACTGTATCGCCATAAGTAGAGCCAATGAAAGACCAAAATGCTTGACCATATCGGTAAGGGAAATAATTATACGATTGTTCAGTCATTTGCTTTAATGATGGAATATCTTTATGCAAATAGGCATCACGCATCCACATGGAAGTGAAGGCATCCTTTTTACCGATAGAGAAATACTCCGCCATCCCCTCAATCATCCACAATGGAATGTTACCAATATTTTCAAGACGTGTCGAATCCCCACCTTCCATGATGACACGATATTGAAAAGCATGCACCATTTCATGGCCCAAAACATGTCTTGTTTGTTGATTTATCTGCATTATTGGCATCACGACACGTTGCTTAAACGCTTCGGTTACCCCTCCAGTACCTACCGATATCTCTCCATTAATAGCTGTAGTTTGTTGAAATTCTGGATGATTATTATAGAATATTATAGGATTTTTGCGTGCAAAAGTATCCTGAAACACTTGTTGATGCATATCATACCAAACTTCTGATTCTTTTGCTAACCAGCGCATCATAGAATCATTTTGCAGATAATAGTAGATATTGAAATGGGGCGTGTCATACACCTTGAAATTCAACTTCTTGTACCGCATTTTGTTTTGCCCAAAATACTGCGCTTGTACTGCTCCCCCAAAGATTATCATTAAGCTCAAGCAATAAATAATCTTCTGAAAATATTTCCTATTCAAAAAACTCATAATTATCTAGTTAGTATTACAAATTTAAATGTTAATATCTATTGTTGTTCTGTTGTCGTTTCTTCAGTTGAATTTAAACCACCTGACTCTATTAGTTCTGATGACTCACTTTGATCTATATCTGAGTCTGTACTATCCGCAGGTGCTTCGATTACAATTCTTGGTGAAGGACACTTATACGTTTTTGTAATCTCAACTGTAGGCTCTGGAAACTTCCCAAATGTGACACCAAATTCTGGATGCTTATACACCTCCTCCATAAACATTGCATAGATTGGGAGTGCGGTTTTCGACCCCTCACCTGTTGCTGAGTTTTTGAAATGAATACTTTGTTCATCACAACCTACCCAAACACCTGCTACTAAATCCTTTGTCACACCCATATACCATGCATCTACATAATCAGAAGATGTACCAGTCTTGCCTCCTATTTCATTGTTTTCTTTAAACAAATCCCATTCCCACAAAGCTTGCGAAGTACCTCTAGGTTCTTCTAATGTACCACGTAGCATATATGTCATCAACCAAGCATTTTCTGGACTGATCACTTGCTTGTGTTCAGTTTTAAAAGATGCTATTACACGTCCATCTTGATCAACAATTTTAGATACTAAAATAGGATCGGTTGTTTTACCTGCATTCATGAAGGTACTATACGCTTTCACCATTTCGTAAACCGATACATCATTAGGTCCTAAGCCAACGGATGGTACAGATTGCAATTTACTATCAATACCGCATTTATATGCTGTCTCGACAACTTTATTAGCACCTACCGCCTCAGTTACTTGAGCAGTAATAGTATTTAACGAACGTGCCATCGCATAGCGCAAACTCATTTCACTATACGACAAGGACCAATCTGCATTTTTTGGTTCCCATACTTCGGGACCATCCTTGCCTTCAAACTCGATACGAACAGGCTTATCAGTAAATTTATCACAAGGAGTCATACCAGACTCTAATGCCGCTAAATATACAAAAGGCTTAAATGTAGAACCAGCTTGTCGTTTTGATTGATTGACATGGTCAAATTTATAGTGCTGATGATTGATACCTCCTACCCAAACTTTTATTTCTCCATTATAAGGATCCATAGCCATCATACCTGTATTCAACATCATCACATAATGCTTTAGTGAGTCCATTGTAGAAAAATCCACTTTTTCCATTCCGTCCCAAGTAAACACTTCCATTTCTTTCTTTCGATTCAACACTTGAAAGACACTATCTTCATTGTTATTAAATCGCTTCATTAAAGAATTATAAACAGGAAGCTTTCGAGCATGATTTTCTAAAAATTCAGGAATCACATTTCCATCCTTATCTCTCCAAGGCTCTGAATCCCCCCAAGCATTTTTCAATCTACGCTGCAATTCTTTCATTTTTGAGGCGACCACTTTCTCCGCGATAGCTTGCATTTTAGAATCAATTGTTGTATAAATTTTCAAACCTGCTTTATTAATATCAATTTCATTGTCCTGACTCCATTTATCCAACCACCGATATACAGCTGAACGTAAATACGAATCATTTGCATCTACATTATCAGAAAAACTTAAGTCTAGCTTTAACGAATCTTGTGCTAATTGCGCTACTTCTTCCTCAGATATATAACCCGCCTTTTGCATTTGTCCCAATACAGTATTCCTTCTTTGTAAAGCATTTTTTGGATTACGTGTCGGGTTATAAATAGTCGTTCCTTTAAGCATACCAACTAATAATGCACTTTCATTGGTATTCAGGGATGATGGTTGTTTATTAAAATATCGCTGTGAAGCAGATTTGATTCCATAGGCATTATTACTAAATGATACCGTATTCAAATACATTGTGATAATATCCTTTTTAGAATACTTACTTTCTAACTTATACGCTGTCATCCACTCCTTATATTTTGTAATCAGAATGCGTACACCTGGTATTTTACTTAAATATCCTTGAGAATGCGAATAACGAGTTTTGAATAGATTTTTTGCCAATTGCTGCGTAATAGTACTTGCCCCCCGCTGATCTCCTTTTATGGTCGAAATAATACCAGAAGCTAACCCTAAAAAATCAATTCCATTATGTTTATAAAAACGTATATCCTCTGTGGCGATTAATGCGTTAATCACATTTGGAGAAATACTATCGAAAGAAACAGGATCTCGATCTTCATCAAAATAACGACCGATCAATACAGAATCCGCTGTGTAAACTTCGGATGCAACATTAAGTGTAGGCAACATAATGTCCTTCTGTGTAGGCGAATATCCAAAAAGTCCTAAAAAATTGAGCTGAACGGCACATGTGAGCAATACCACGGCATAAATACCAATAAGAATGTATCGCACGAATCTATTTTTAACACGTCTAAACATAGGGTAAATATGACAAAAATGTTTGGTAAAATCACATAGTAAACTAGATTTAAAAATCCACAGAATATAAAATTAACGAATTTTAACAATTATTTGTTTTCCGTTAAATTGTACATGCACAATAACTTTGGTAGTGGAGTTATTACAATAAGAAAACAAGTATATATTGACAGCCCTAAAATTCCAATTATTTGTCTAAATTTACCTAGCATTTAACTAATAATATGTTAAGACAAACATTACAACAAAAGTTATTACAAAAACTTTCACCACAGCAGATACAGTTCATCAAACTTCTACAAGTACCTACGGCATCATTAGATACACGTATTAAGGAAGAGTTGGAAGAAAACCCTGCGCTGGAAGATGGTAGTCTAGCAAACATGAATGATCCAATGGAAGAATACCCAGATAAGGATCCCGATGATTATGAAAATAATGGTGAAGATAGCTACGAAGAGGAATTCACATTAGAAGATTATATTCAAGAAGACGATTATAAAGATTACGGAGGTAATTATAATAGCGATGATGATGATGATCAAAAAGAGATCCCTATCGCTATTCAAGATTCTTTTTTCGAAAAGTTACAAAATCAATTAGACCTCTTAGCGCTTACTGATAAACAATATTTGATAGGTAATCAGATTATAGGAAGCTTAGATGATGACGGATACCTACGTAGACCTCTATTGTCACTGATTGACGATTTAGCATTTTCACAAAACATCATTGCGGAAGAAGATGAAGTCATGGAGATGCTTTCTATTATCCAAGAATTTGAGCCTGCAGGAATTGGGGCACGCGACCTGCAAGAATGTCTTCTAATTCAGCTACGCAAAAAAGACATAGAAAATCCTATCGTACAAAAAGCTACTGAAGTCGTAAAAAACCACTTAGATGAATTTACGAAAAAACACTACGATAAAATTGAAAAAAATCTTGGCGTTAATTCAGATGAACTAAAAGATATTATAAGTGAAATCTTAAAGCTCAATCCAAAACCTGGAGATTCAGCAGCTGCAGCTGGCAAACAATTGCAGATTATCCCGGATTTTCACATCAGTAATAATGATGGCGAACTACACCTCACACTCAACGGCCGTAATGCGCCCGAGCTACGTGTATCCCGAACATACCAAGACATGTTCGAACATTATGAGAAAGCTGAAAAATCGGATAAAAAAATGAAGGAGGCCGTTCAATTTGTGAAATCCAAATTGGATTCGGCAAAATGGTTTATCGACGCCATAAAACAAAGACAACAAACATTGCTTAAAACAATGAACGCTATTATGAAATATCAATACGAATATTTCTTAACTGGTGATGATCGCATGTTGAAGCCAATGATATTGAAAGATATCGCCGAAGAAATTGATATGGACATTTCCACCGTATCTCGTGTAGCTAACTCAAAATATGTACAAACAGAGTTTGGAACATTCCTACTTAAATCGTTTTTCTCTGAAGCGATACAAACTGATTCGGGCGAAGAGGTATCTAATAAAGAGGTAAAAAAAATATTGGAAGAATGCATTGCAAATGAAGATAAACGCAAACCATTGGCTGACGAAAAGCTAACGGATATACTAAAAGAAAAAGGCTACACGATAGCAAGACGTACTGTAGCAAAGTACAGAGAGTCTATGAATATCCCTGTAGCTCGTTTAAGAAAGGAATTATAGCAATAATTCCTTTCTTGTTAAAAGATGAATTATTCATGCATAAAAAAAGTCAATCCAAACGGATTGACTTTTATATTTTGCTCTAAAACAAAAATTAAACAGTAGTTTCCTGATTTAATCCTTGTTTATAGATCGCTTTCTTAACTTGAATACGACGAGTTACAGACTTCTTCTCGTAAGCTTGACGAGAACGTAATTCACGTAAAACCCCTGTCTTCTCAAATTTCTTTTTAAAGCGTTTCAATGCTCTATCTAGAGATTCTCCTTCTTTAACATTTACGATAATCATAGTTCCTGTATACCTCCTTTCGTTTGAAAAATTCTTTGTGGTGCAAAGGTAGAAAAAATACTTAAAATTGCAAACTATTATTAGAATATTACTTACCTATTTCACTTTGAATAAAATTGAGAACAACTAAAAATATCTTATTGTTTAAAAATGATTAAATCAAATTCCATTTTTCCACTAAAAACTCTAACGGCTCTTCTTTTGTACACAAAGCAGTATGAATACCTAATGTTTCCGCAGTGCGTAAATGTTGTGGACTATCGTCAATAAATAAAGTTTTCTTCGGATCAAGTATATGCTTATTCAATACATATTCAAAAATATCAGCATTCGGTTTACGCATCCCCATTAGATGCGAATAGTAAGTCTGTTCAAAAAACATACTATTATCCTTAATCCCATACTTGTCCTGTATATGCTGCATACAATAATCATAATGAATCGCATTGTTATTACTTAGCAAAAATGTCCTATACTTATCTTTCAGTTGCAATAAGATTTCATGCCTGCCTATAGGCACTCCTATCAGCAATGAGTTCCATGCTTTGTCTATTTCATCATCCGTAAGCGTATTGTTTTTCGTTAAATCACGTATCCCATCTCGAAATTCTACCGAAGAGATTAAACCTTTATCAAAATTATCAAAAAGTTGGATTTGACCCGAATGAGCAAATATTTCATCAACATTCGCTATACCTAATTGAGTAAAAGCTCGTTGCGATTTCGCAAAGTCAATCATGAAAATTACATTACCATAATCAAGAATAATATTTTCAATTTTTTGCATTTTAAATTTGTTTTTTTCCTTACAAATATCAATATTTGCATCGTCAAAAGGGAATTAATCTTCTCGAAAGACAACCGCTCCTATAGCTCAGTTGGTTAGAGTAGAAGACTCATAATCTTTTGGTCACTGGTTCGAGCCCAGTTGGGAGCACTGAAACAACACAAAAACCGCCTTTAATCACATTTAAAGGCGGTTTTTACTTCTTAGATTACTTCGCAAGTGCATTTTTTTTACTTCGCAAGCGATCCAAGAAAACCGCATTTAAACTACGAATACGTACTTTCAGCCCGACATTCTACGACGTATTACCCAGCAAAGAATTTATTTTTTTATCAAAAACTTCGCACTTCGCAGTGTGTTTTAAATGAATTATTATGAGCAATGCGCAAGAAATAAGATTCTACGTAGTAATGGATAGTAAAGTCGACAAATATGGATTATCCAAAGTATACCTACGATTTTTTCACAAAAGCATAAAAAAGGATTTCTTTACAGGTGGATAAACCACTCCAAAATGATCCCCCTAAACCATCAGAAACTGTCCCCCTCTACCAAAGGAAAGTGATCCCTTTCTGCCAAAGCAAAGTGTCCCCCTTTCGCCAGGCCAAAGTGATCCCCTGAAA